>NZ_CP017887.1 GCF_001874645.1 Pseudomonas frederiksbergensis | reverse complement strand
GAGGCCGTACCGTGAAGCGACTGACATTCCGGTTCAAGGAAAGCGATCAGATGCGCCTGGACCTCTCTGAGCCCTTGAGCCCCTCGAAGCCCTGGCCGCGGTGGGTTGAATTCACATTCAACCTGGTTGGGGATAGAAAGATAGGGCCCTTCGCTGCACCGCATCAATCAGCCATGGAGTAGGTCGAGTGGATGTCAGATATTTTCTAGAGCAGCGCACAGTCTTCGTCCGGCACTATTTCGACGAAGCCTCAGCGCCGTTTCTGGAGACAATCCGGAAAATCGATGCCGGAGAAGCACCGTTCGAGCCTCCGCATTTCGATCCTGAAACGATGAGCGATGAGCCCGCGTTTCTTGACGAATGGCTCCGTGCACAAACAGGGTTGGAAGTAGTTGGCCAAACCTGTGTTTCAATGCTCTCGGAGAGCTTGAAAGTATTGTTCGCTACGTATGAACGCAACGCGGGATTGGATTGTGAGAACGAGTGTGGACGTGCGGCATTCGCGAAAGGCTTCATCCGTGGTTATCGGATTTGTTTCGCGAAGCACGGCGTCAATTGGGCCAATTGTCCTGCTGACTTCAGCATCCTGGAACAAGTGGTACTCGCCAGAAATACGAGTCAGCATGTCAACTGGATCACAGACACCCGAGCAAACCATAAACCTGCAACGCTTCGTAAATACCCGAGTCCATTGTTCGTTAGCGACTATGAAAAGGACCTGATGAAAGATTGCGGTGGGCGCTGGCTAATCGATCCTGCAATCCACGTGACTCGTGAGGATCTACATGCGGCGATCGGCGAGGTCGAAAAGCTGGCGGTATGGTTAGAACAGTGACTCAAGAACAGTACAGAACACAGGCGATATTGGAGACGGTACCGGAGTGGGAGTCGTCTTGCACAATCAGCCATGTCTCCCAGGAAGATCCGTTTGGTTGCGGCGTAGCATGTCTGGCCATGCTCGCCGGTACGAGCTATATGGACGCACGCGAAACATTCCTTCGTTTGGGCTACGGCGATGGTCGCCCGAAGCGCAAACCGTTTTCCTCAAACTTCAGTGAGCTGATCGCGGCTCTTAGCGAGCATCGCTTGGAAGCACGTATGATGCAATGGAAGGGGTGGGGTCATGTGAGCGGAATGGGGGTCGTAAAGGTGGGCTGTGGCCCTGAGGCTCCCGTTAATTGTTGGCATTGGGTGGTGGTGGAAAGTCACCCAGCGTATGAGATTGTCGTCCATGACCCTGAAAGGTCATTGCCTAGCTTCGGTAATCCACCGCTTGATACTGTCTTTCGATCAATTTCAGAGCTCAAGCCATACGGAAACTGGATCACCGTCAGGCGTCCTGGTCACAAGAGTTAACTCCGCGAACCTCCCAATCTTGCTTAAAAGACGACGGCTTAGACTGACCATGGGCGCCGCGAACTCGAACTCACCGGTATTGTTCAACTAGGTGCGCCCATGACAGATGAAGACTTGATCGATCGACTGCTTTACACCGGTGAAGGGACCACACTCGATTACAAGCGGGAAGGGTACGTTACCGATGGGTCCGATGACGTTAAAAAAGTGAACTGCTCAAAGATATCCTGGCGTTCAGCAATACCTGGCGAACGGAGCCCGCTTATATCCTGATTGGCTTTGATGAGGATGAGCAGGAATTCTACCCTGTCAATCGTCACCCAGATGATCGAGGCTGCAGCAGTTCATCAACGGAAAGACAAACAAGCACGTGGTGTTCTCTTACCGGGCAGTCATGTACAAGGATCGTTCGCTGGGGCTCTACACCATCGAGGTTCAGGAGCGCCCGATCTACGCAAAGAAAAAGTATGGGATTGTTGATAAAGACATCGTGTATGTCCGTTATGGCTCTTCAACTGCGATCGCTGATCCAACGCAGATAGCGAAAATGGGCGCAATGGAAGCCATGAGGGGAGCGACAGGTGAACCCCTGCTGGCCGTTGAGATAACCAATATCGAAGGTCAGACACCACTCAACAGTGGCATCAGCTTTGCCTATACACACTTGATGTTGGAGGAGTACCCAGACTACACCGACGGGACACACGGGTACCTCAAGTTGAACAACATACTGGTGAATCGCAATTACTATCGAGACTTAGCTCTCTACCATCAGGTGCAGAAAGGATCGTTTGGATTCAGATTGAGCCTGGTGAACAGAGGCACAGCAACAGCACACAGCGTGAGGGTGCACCTGTGCTTGAACCAGCTGGAACTCTGCGTGTTAAAGCTGAACTTGAGGATATGCCCAGCACCGATACGGTACCGAAAGTTGCCAACCTCGCTACCTTGCTAAATCCACCCTTCGACGAGCACATGGAGCCCGATCGGCTCACCGCCGTATTCAGCTTTGGGAAATTCATGCTGGAGAGTCGGTCCCAAGCGGCGACATATTTTTGGTCACTCCACCCTCCGAGCTGACTTCAATCCAGGTACGCATTCACGCTGACGAGCTCCGCGCGCCGATCGTGGTTAGCATTCCGACCACAATTCAGGCCACCGCGCAGACCTTGAGCTTTGAGGCGTTGTAATGCTGGCTTAGCCCCGCAAGCAGGGCTTGTGGTGGAGCTGTTTTTCCGGGATTACCCAGTGGTTTCATGCTCATGATTTTAGTTACTGATCTACCTGATAGTCGAGGCTATCTTGATTGACCACGACCACTCGATATTTGTCCCTTTCATGAGGGTGAAACTGGGCGGCGCAGATGTCGATGAACAAGCCTTCGCACGATACCCAGCAGTGGGAGTAACCATTGGCTGAATCATGCCCTTCAACTGCTTCTTCGTCCCATTCAGTAAAATCGGGAACATAACTCGGATCGCAATCAAAGTAGGTTCCACGAACAGTGCAGGCATCGAAGCCGGCGACCATTAGAGCAGCAGTCAATGACTCGCTCATAGGGCCGCATAGATTATCCAGCGCACTCATCGAGGAGGACGTCTGCATTTCAAAATCGGAACGGACAGAACACGAAACATCAAAAATAGCTTGGCGGATTATAGAGGTATTTCGCATGGTAGCTTCCGTGTTCGCTGTGATTGTGGCGTATTCATGGCGACTTGATGGGCCATAGGGCTGCATCCGGGTGTCAAGTGGGGTGCAATTTCGCATCCTTCGAATACTCGCAGTAATCATCCCATGACGCGTAATAATGCAAGCCCAAAGACTGCCCCACAGGAAGCAATTAGCAACAGGTGATGAGTTAGATTACTCATCATCTCCAAAGTTATAACTGCCAGGCGCAAGGTTTTCGAAGCGCGTGTATTTGCCGATGAAAGCCAGTCGAGCCGTACCGATTGGACCGTTCCGCTGCTTGCCGATGATGATCTCGGCGATGCCCTTGTGTTCGGTTTCCGGGTGGTACACCTCGTCCCGGTACACGAACATGATGACGTCGGCATCCTGCTCGATCGCTCCGGATTCCCGCAGGTCGGAGTTGATCGGGCGCTTGTTCGGACGTTGCTCCAGGGAGCGGTTGAGCTGCGACAGCGCCACCACCGGGCAGTTGAATTCCTTGGCCAGAGCCTTTAACGAGCGAGAAATCTCGGAAATCTCGTTGGTCCGGTTATCGCCACCGGAGCCCGGGATCTGCATTAGCTGCAGGTAGTCGATCATGATCAGGCCCACTTCACCGTGCTCACGCACCAGACGTCGAGTACGCGCACGCATTTCAGATGGGCTGATACCGGCAGTATCGTCAATGAACAGCTTCCGATCGTTGAGCAGGTTGACCGCCGAGGTCAGGCGCGGCCAATCGTCGTCTTCCAGGCGACCGGCACGGACCTTGGTCTGATCGATCCGACCCAGGGACGACAACATACGCATGATCAGCGATTCGCCTGGCATCTCCAGTGAGTACACCAGCACCGCCTTGTCGCTGCGCAACACGGCGTTCTCCACCAGGTTCATCGCAAAGGTGGTCTTACCCATCGATGGACGACCGGCGACGATGATCAAGTCAGACGGTTGCAGACCGCTGGTCTTCTCGTCGAGGTCGGTGTAGCCGGTGGACAGGCCGGTGATGGCGTTGTCAGTGTTGAACAAGGTGTCGATACGGTCGATGGCCTTGGTCAGCAGGTCGTTGACGCTCACCGGGCCACCGGTTTTCGGACGCGCTTCGGCGATCTGGAAAATCTGCCGCTCGGCTTCGTCGAGAATCTCTTCAGCCGTGCGGCCTTCCGGGTTGAAGGCGCTGTCGGCAATCTCGGTAGCGATACCGATCAACTGCCGCAAGGTCGCCCGTGCGCGCACGATCTGGGCATAGGCCTTGATGTTGGCGACGGACGGCGTGTTTTTCGCCAATTCGCCCAGGTAACCGAGACCGCCGACTTGCGAGGTCTGACCTTCCTTGTCCAATTGCTCGGACAGGGTCACGACGTCGATCGGCGAGTTCTGATCAGCCAGCTTGGCGATCGCACGGAAAATCAGGCGGTGGTCATGGCGATAGAAATCACCGTCCGAGACCTGATCGAGCACGCGCTCCCAGGCGTTGTTGTCCAGCATCAGACCGCCGAGCACGGCTTGCTCGGCCTCGATGGAGTGCGGCGGCACCTTCAGTGCGGAGGTTTGCAGATCGTATTGCTCAGGAGCGGAAAAATCGTTCATAGACACGAGCCCAATGGGTTAGAAGCTGACCTTAGATAAGCGACCTTTGAGGGGCGCAACGGAAGTAGTGACTTCACGGGAGCTATTTTTTGGGTCGGCTGGAACCTCGCTTGATTCCAAATAATGGGGTCATGACCCTCACTAATTTGCTTTGTGTGGCCAGCTCGGAGGCGACCATCCTGCCTAAGCGAGGATGTTCATCAATGACCTCCGTGATGCCCAGTTCGAGGTCGGTGAAGGCATGGGTACCAGGTAGGAGCGATTCGAACCGTGTGAAACGGTCAAGGAAATTCAACCTGCAGAAACCGGTAGGGCCTTCACGGTGTTTACCGATGATGATTTCCGCGGTCCCTTTGAATTTGGTGTCCGGGTGATAAATTTCATCCCGGTACACAAACATAATCACGTCCGCGTCCTGTTCGATCGCGCCAGACTCACGCAGGTCAGAGTTGACGGGGCGTTTATCAGGACGTTGTTCCAGGGATCGGTTGAGCTGAGACAAAGCTACTACGGGGCAGTTGAACTCTTTGGCCAGCGCTTTTAGTGATCGAGAAATCTCCGAAATTTCATTCGTGCGGTTCAGGCCGCTGGCGCCGGGGATCTGCATCAACTGCAGGTAATCGACCATGATCAGCGCGAGCTCACCGTGCTCCCGGACTATGCGTCGTGTGCGGGACCGCATTTCTGACGGACTGATGCTCGATGTATCGTCAATGAACAGTTTACGATCGTTGAGAAGATCGATTGCCGAGGACAGGCGGGGCCAATCATTGTCCTCTAGTCGTCCAGAGCGAAACTTTGTCAGATCGACGCGGCCCAAGGATGCCAGCATGCGCATAATCAATGATTCGCCTGGCATTTCCAGGGAGTAAACCAGCACGGGCTTCTCGCCCTGAAGAACCGCGTTTTCTACGAGATTCATCGCGAAAGTCGTTTTCCCCATCGAAGGTCGACCAGCAACGATGATCAGATCCGCGGGTTGAAAACCATCAATCTTTCGATCCAGATCGCTAAAGCCCGACGACAGACCTGTAATGGCCTTCGCTGACTTTGAGCGCGCATCGATTTTCTTTTTAGCCCTGGTTAGGAGTTGAGTAACAGCTTTAGGGCCGCCGCGCTTTCGGCTTGAGTTAACGAGCATGAGCATTCTCCGTTCTGCATCTTCAATAAGATCAGGAGCGGTTCTACCGTTTGGGCTCAACGCATTATGGGTTATGTCATCACAGGTCGAGATAATCTGCCGAAGCTTTGCACGTTCCCTGATCAGGCTCGCGTAAGACTCGATGTTGGCGATAGATGGGGTGTTGGCCAAAAGCTCCCGTAAGTAATTCAGATGCCCCGGCTGCTCAAGTTGAGTCTCGCTGCTCAGTTGGTCATGAAGGGTGACGACGTCAAACGCCATACCTCGGTCAGCAAGGGTGCTGATGGCGTGAAAAATCGTTCGGTGGTCTGCCAGAAAAAAATCGTCCGCAGAAACCAAGTCAATCATCGACTCGAACGTAGAGTTATCCAAAAGCAACCCACCAAGCACTGCTTGCTCGGCCTCGATAGAGTGAGGCGGAATCCGAAATGCTTCTGTTGGCTCATCGGGGGTGGGTAGGTTCATCAAGATGTCTGCTTTGGTCGGTGCCGAGAATCAGCCGGAAGGCCCATTTGGAGTGGAAAATCGCCCGCAGGAAGCCGAACGCAATCATACAGGCAGCGGTGAGGACTTCCATTCCGGCATGCATCCAGGAAGCAGCGGCGCTCTTAGATGAACGTATTCTCCGGCACATGGGAATAATCCCCGCCCTTGCCGTGGAAACGGCCCACGGCAGCATCTAAGACAGCCCCACTGGCCAAACAAACGATACCGACCATTCGAAACAGCGGGAAACCAAGACCGGCTTTCTGACTACCAGATTGAGGATAGGCCGCCTGATTTTCCGCCGTATCGGGCATGCTGATCGTAGTGCCATCTACCAGCCGTACCGGTCGGTTTAGCCAGCGCCAGGACGTTGGGGCATGATCGCTGATCAGTGCACCTGTGTGATGGAGCAATGTAGAGACCATTTCGACAGGTAGGCGCTTTCTGGCTTTGCAATAACCCCCGGTCCTGGTGCTGCCAGGGCTCAAGCCTCCACAGACGCGTTTTATTGAAAAATCATTGACGGCATTCTGACAGGAGCGATCAGCCCCCAACGCTTGGGCGAGAAACATGGAAAGTGTTTCGGTCGGCGGAAACAACCGCTCCCGATGTTCAGGAAGTAAGGAATCTACAACGGGCAATAGCTGCGGGGCCGTAAGCAAATCGAAGAACGCGTAGGCGTCTGCATTGGAAGCATGCTGACGCAGGCGATTTTGTTGATGCTGAAAAATTTGGCGTCTACGATTCATTTGGGCTGTGTCCTTGGTTTTCGGCGTGTGTTCGCAACTATCACCGTAGACCAAGGCTAGCCTTCTCCCATTTTCCCGCTTAAATGACGCTGTCGGCAGCTAAGTAAGTGCCATTCGGATCTGTACCCTTTAATCTTGGCGGATCTGGCTGACTCGGCTAGATCTTGTTGGCATGGGAGCGTCAATGCCGTGGCCGAGTCTTTTTTTCAGCAGCCTGAAAAAGGAACGCATCCGCAAGCGGATCTACAAAACTCGGGATATGGCCCGGGCTAATGTGTTCGATTACATTGAGGTGTTTTACAACCGAATACGCCGTTACAGCCATCTGGGCGGCGTAAGCCCTGAGGCCTTTGAAAGGGCCTCATTAGGAGGATGGAAATTGTCTGTGGTGGCGCGGGCAGTCCAGTTGAGGTCGCAGAGCAGCGGATGCAGCAAAGGACGTCACGATGAGAGGCGCGCACAGTCGTAACAACCGCGACTGCCAAATTTCTCCGCTTAATTTGTTCAAGTTTACACATCTAACACCGGGCATAGACTACGCTTTTTTAAGGGCATCCTGCCCTACAAATGGTAGCGGTATGGCGCGGCGTGAAGGATGCACGGGAGTTTATCGCGAGACGTAGGACGACAAACACTATTTGATCGCTGCCATCTCTGTGATGCATTAGGAGGTCAGCTATGAAAGCTTCCGTTGTACTGTCAGTCTGTTTTTTTGGCCTAAGCACGATAGCTGGTGCCGCTGATGGCCCCGCGAAGCCCGTTGCAGAGGATTACTACTACGGTATGCGTCTGGATGTGAAACGAGTGCTTCACTCGCCCGACCTGAATGATGTTTGTGGAATCCATGAAGTGGAAATGCTGTATGAAGATTCGCAAGGGCAGCAACATCTTTTGCGTTACCCGATCTGGGGAACTTGTAGCAACGATAACTAGGGGGGGATTCTCATTTAATACCAGTGACGCTATCCGTTACTTTTAGCGGTTTTTTGGTTCCTCACGGAATCTCGGGTGTAGTGGTCAACTAATCCCGGACACGGTTTTGAGTTTTTCTTCAGTTTTCGCCGGGGCCAACCCATCGTTAAATTGATGGGGTCGGATCCAGTTGTAGTGATGCATCAGGTACTGGCTGATGTCTCGCTGAGCTTGCTGGCCGGTCATGTAGCCAGTGGTCGGTATCCATTCTGTTTTCAAACTGCGAAACACCCGTTCCATCGGCGCATTATCCCAGCAATTTCCTCGGCGACTCATGCTCTGGCGCATACGGTAGCGCCACAGTCGTTGGCGAAATTGGCGGCTGGCGTACTGCGATCCTTGATCCGAGTGAAACAGCAACCCCTGAGGCTTTCCACGTTGTTCGTAAGCCACGTCCAGCGCCTTGACCACCAGATCTGCATCCGGCTTTTCTGATAACGCCCAGCCCACAACTCGACGCGCGTAGAGATCCAGGACAACCGCAAGGTAGTGCCATTTACCCTGCGCCCAAATGTAGGTGATATCGCCACACCAGACCTGGTTGGGCGCCTCGACATCAAACTCCCGGTTCAAGATGTTCGGGATATCAGGCCGCTCCACCGTCGCTTTTTTGTAGGCGTGTGATCCCGGCTGCTTGCTGACCAGCTCCAGTTCGCGCATCAGGCCGCGTACCTTGAACCGCCCGATTTGCTCACCCTCTTCTTGCATCATCACGGTGATGCTGCGGCTGCCCGGCGCACTTCGCCCCCGGGTGAACAACTCGTTCACTCGACTACGCAGCCTGAGCCGCTCAACGTCAGGGGTTAGCCGTCTGAGACGATGTGCGTAGTAACTCGAGCGGGCGACTTCGAACACCTCGCACAAGCAATCAACTGGCTCATGGACGCTTAACTGATTGATCAGCGCGTACGCTCGAGATCTTCCGACATCAAGAGCGCGGTAGCCTTTTTTAGTATCGATTTCTCGCGCTCAAGGCGAGCGATCCGAGCTTCCAGCTCCTGGATTTTTTGCTGCTCTGGAGTTAGCGCCTTGCTCTGTGGGGTGATGCCTGTGCGCTCCTGCTGAAGCTGGTCGACCCAACGGCGCAGAACCGATTCGCCAACGCCGAGCGAGCGGCTGGCCTCGATGAAGCTGTAGTTTTGCTTGAGCACGAGGTCGGCAGCCTCGCGTTTGAATTCAGCGGAAAAGGTACGGCGTTGCTTGGTCATCTGACACCTCGATCTGGCGGGTATTCTCGCCTAAATGGGTGTCCGGAATCATTAGACCACTACAGGGAAACACAAAAACAAGAACACCGATTTGACTGATAATGTTCGTGCGAGCAAAGATATCTAGCAAACCGGCGTTCTTGTGCGCGATATTTAAACTTTCCTTCCTTTTGGGGAGGGCTTTTCTGTCGTCACGATCAAGCCTGATGGTGACGCCCTCTAGATAGATCTGACACCCCACGCCACCCGATTCCCTTCTTGTGGCGGCTGCCAAAAATTCTGTTCAGCCTCGTATGAGTATTGCGAGCGAGTCATTGGTGATTTGCCCATTCTCGGTTGTGCATATGCGTCCGGGCATCACGCCTTGCGTGATTAGACGTAACCGTCCGGGCATCCCACCTTACGATAGAGCCATTTGACTCATCTAAAAATCACGACGCTTTGCCGCTAATGCGAAGGGGCTATGTTAAATTCAGCTCAGTCGTTAATGGATATTTCGGTTATGGAGAACGCATCATGCTCGCAGTAGGAGTGGCGCTAGTCGCAGTAGGCTTGGGCACAGGAAATCCTGGCTTTTGGATACCAGGCTGTGTCTTCATGGCTGTAGGGTGCTTTAAAAGAGTCAATCGTCGAGACTGATGGTAGGGGGTAAGTGACTGCCGTATTTACCCTGCGCAAGTCAGGCCTGCACCCATTTATGCGGCAGTAGCTGTCCTATTTCACTGGCCCGCTGCGTCGGCAGGCGCGTGAGAACATCCTTCAAATAGGCGTACGGGTCATGCCCATTCAGCCGCGCCGACTGGATCAGACTCATGATCGCCGCCGCTCGTTTGCCGCTACGGAGCGACCCTGCGAAGAGCCAGTTCTTGCGCCCAAGAGCCCATGGTCGGATCTGGTTGTCGGGTAGTCAGACGCGGTTGCCCGCGTCCAACCCCCTAAGAACCGTGCATGCGAGTTTCCCAGCACACGGCTCAAGCCTCTACAAAGGCACTTTTAAGTACCCAGCTATACCTCTTTCACATTGGCGTACTGCTGATCTCGGGGCAATGCAGATGGTAGATTTCAAGATTGACTGCGGCGTCCGTCCCGCCGTCCCCCAGCTTTACGATATGGCGACTATGCCACGGCGTATCTTTGGTAACGGGCTTGTAACAAAAAGAACACAGGCCGCCTTGCTGTCGCCAGACGCGATACAGCTTCGCTCGTCCCTTCGTCGATTTGAGCATTTTCTTGCCCCAGCGGAACTCGAAATACCCATCCCAATTGGGGTCATGCGGTTTGGCAGCAGCCTTGATCTTGATGTGCCGCACGATCGGCGTGTGCGATTCCTTCAGCAAGGTGTATTCCCTTGTCTTACCGTCTGCGGTTTTTTCAACGGTGGAGACACCCACCGGCGCGATCCTCGGACTTTGAAATACCTGTCCTTAACCCACCGTGTTCCTTTGCGCGGATGCCGTCTCACCGCCCAACGCCAGAGCATTGTCCAGACTTCGCTGTCTACCTGATTGAAGACTTTCTTGGCGACCACGTGGCTATGATAGTTCGCCCACCCCCGTAAAATTGGGTTGAGCAGCTCTATCAAATTGACCTGCTTGATCGCCTTGTTGGTCTTGATCACTTCCCGGAGCTTGGCGAGGTGAGCCCTGATGTTCGCTTTCGATGGCTTTATCAGGAGCTTGCCGTTGTACTTGCGCAAGTTCCATCCGAGGAAGTCGAACCCGTCCCCTATGTGCGTTATTTTGGTTTTTTCCGGAGAGAGGACAAGTCCACGCTCTGCCAGGAACTCAACCACAGCGGGCCTGACTTCATTCTCCAGCCACTCTTTCGAACAGCCAGTGATGATGAAAACATCTGCATAACGCACCATCTGCATTTTTCGGGCTGTCCACTTGGCGTTGGGAAATGTTTCCGCCAGCCTCGCTTCCAACCCATCCAGCGTCATGTTGGCCAACACCGGGGATATATCGCCGTTACTGGCGAATATCTATCTTCACTACGTGCTGGATCTATGGGTAAGGCAGTGGCGCCAGCGCCACGCCCGTGGCGATGTGATTGTCGTGCGTTACGCGGACGACAGTGTGGTGGGTTTCAGGACGCAATGGCAGGCTCAGCAGTTCTTGGAGAAATTGCGGGAACGGCTGGCCAGGTTCGGTTTATCGCTCAACGCTTCGAAGACACGGCTGATTGAGTTTGGTCGTTTTGCTGCGAGAAATCGTAGAAAGCGAGGTTTAGGTAAACCGGAGACATTTGACTTCCTGGGCTTCACGCACTGTTGTAGTACCAACAGAAGCGGTGGGTTTCAAATACTGCGACTGACGGTCAAGAAGCGAATGCGTGCAACGCTACTGGCTATCCGGGATGAGCTGAAACGCCGACGTCATGAGCCTGTTCGGGTCGTGGGTCAGTGGCTTAACCGGGTTGTCAGTGGGTACTTCAATTACCACGCGGTGCCGGGAAACCTGATACGTCTTGGCGGTTTTCGGTTGGCGGTTTTCGGTTGGCGGTATGCCGTCTATGGCGGCAAGCCCTCAAACGTCGCAGCCAGCGTCATCGGCTTCAATGGTCACGCTACGGACGCCTTGCCGACCTCTGTATACCAAGACCCAGAAATGCACATCCTTATCCTGAGGATCGCTTTGCGTCACGTACCCAAGGCAGGAGCCGTATGCGATAGTTCCGCACGTACGGATCTGAGCGGGGGGCGGCAGGTAACTGCCGTCCCTACCGCGACCGAATCATTACCATGACTTACCCATCCAAGCGTCACGTAGGCAACAGCAATCTTCACCTGCATCACGAAGACAGCTTTCACGGTCTACCTGTGATGATGCCTTATAGGCCTATTGGCGCAGGAGGTGGGGATCGGTGAGCTTCATAAGGTTCTCGGCAGATAAGGGGGTAGGCGGTAGGCCGGTGGCGATCAGTAAACGCCGCCGCCTGCGCTGTCGGGACCGGGGTCGTCCTTAAAGGCGCCGACCAGGGTCTGCAGGCCGCGCATCAGCACGGTGGTGTCGACGCCGACGGCGACAAATTTGGCGCCCAGTTCGATATAGCGCCGCGCCAGTGTCTGGTCGGCACTGAGAATCCCGGCGGCCTTGCCGGTCTTGTGGATCCGCACAATGGCGTCCTCGATGGCCGCTTGTACGACCGGGTGGCCGGGGTTGCCGCGATGACCCATGGAGGCGCTCAGATCGGCCGGGCCGATAAACACCCCGTCGACCCCTTCCACCGCGACGATTTCATCCAGTTTGGCCAGGCCTTCGAGATTCTCGATCTGCACCAGCAGGCACATCTGTTCATCGGCCTGATCGAGGTAGCCGGGGATGCTGTTCCAGCGCGAAGCACGGGCCAGGGCACTGCCGACGCCCCGTACGCCGCGTGGCGGGTAGTGGATGGCGCGGACCAGTTCGCGGGCCTGTTCGGCGCTTTCGACCATGGGCACCAGTAGGGTCTGGGCACCGATATCGAGGATCTGCTTGATTAGCGCGGTATCACCGATCACCGGGCGGATGACCGGCTGCGAGGCATAGGGCGCCACGGCCTGCAATTGACCGAGCAGGCCGCGCAGGTCATTGGGCGCATGCTCGCCGTCGATCAGCAGCCAGTCGAATCCGGCATTGGCCGCCAGTTCGGCGCAGTAGGCATCGGCCAGGCCCAGCCACAGGCCGATCTGCGCCGGGTCGGACTTGAGGCGTTGCTTGAAGGTGTTGATGGGCATGTGCATAGCGAGGCTCCTCTTTGAAGTGCGGGCAGGGTTGCCCTGCACTCTAGGCGTGACGGGGCTTAGACAAAGCGGCAGGCGATGCTGCCGAGCATGTCGTAGTCGACGTGGAAGGTGTCGCCGGGGTTGGCCGCGACCGGACGGGTAAACGAGCCGCCCAGGATGATCTGGCCCGGCTCCAGGGTGACGCTGTAGGGCGCCAGTTTGTTGGCCAGCCAGGCCACGCCTTTGGCCGGATGGTTGAGGACGGCGGCGGAAACGCCGGATTCCTCGATCACGCCATTGCGGTAGAGCACCGCCGGGACCTTGCGCAAGTCGATTTCGCTCGGCCTTACGGCGCGCCCGCCCATGACCACGCCGGCATTGGCGGCGTTGTCGGAAATGGTGTCGAAGACCTTGCGGGAGGCCTGGGTCTGTGGGTCGACCTGCTGGATGCGCGCGTCGATGATTTCCAGCGCCGGGATCACCCATTCGGTGGCATCAAGCACGTCGAAGACCGTGACATTCGGGCCCTTGAGCGGCTTGCTGAGGATAAACGCCAGTTCGACTTCCACGCGCGGCACGATAAAGCGCTCGAAGGGAATATCGGTGCCTTCGTCGAAAAACATGTCGTCGAGCAGCGCGCCGTAGTCCGGCTCGCTGATATTGGACGAGACCTGCATGGCGCGCGAAGTCAGGCCGATCTTGTGGCCGACCAGCTTGCGCCCATCCTTGATTTTCTGGGCGACCCAGGCGCGCTGGATGGCGTAGGCGTCCTCGAGGGTGATTTGCGGGTAATCGAGGGAGAACTGGCGCACCTGTGTCCGCGAGCGCTCGGCGGCGTCGAGGCGGGTAGCGGCCTGTTGGATAAAAGCGGCGTCAAGCATGTGAAACCTCAGGAAGTCTTGTTGAAGAGGGGGTGCAGGCTGCTGTGTTTACCATCGTAGACCTGGCCGGGGGCTTCATCGATTTGTAGGGTGATGCCCATCGGGTGCTGCGCAACCAGTGCGCCGAGCCTGTCGCACAGGACCGCCAGCAGGTTGTCGCCCACGGTCTTGTGCACGGCGGCGCTGCGGTCCGCGCCCATGCGCAGGTTGGCGTAGAGAAAGGTGTAATCGCCCTGGCCATCGGCCACGGCGCAGTGCGCGGCAGGGTAGGCGAGGACGCGAGTACCGCCGGTGGGGAACACCGCTTTAGCGTTTTCGTCGCGCTGCGCCAGCATGGTGTCGGCCAGGACGCGGCACAGGCCGGTCATATCGGCCTGCTGTTCCAGTTCGGGGGTGTAGAGCAGTACCAGATGAGGCATGGGGGCTTTCCTGTTTGGCGATCGAGCAAGGCTTGGCCCAGCCACCGCTCCACGTGGTGGAGCGGTGGCTGGGCCAGGTGTTGCTCAGATCCGGCCAGCGTACGCGACGTCGGCCGGGTTGGAGGCCTGGGCCGGAGGAAGGCTCGAACCATCCTGGGGCGTGACCGGGAACACCGCGTTGATTTGCCCGGTGCCGGAGGCCGCGAAGTAGGGTGTCAGCACTTCGGCTTGGCCGTCGTACTTCGACCAGCCCAGGGCGCCGAGCAGCATGGCGGTGTCGTGCATAAAGCCTTCGCCATGGCCCTTGGCCGCGTATTCGGGCAGCATCGCGCAGAACCGTTCCCACTCGGCGTTCTCCCACATCTGGATCACGCGCTCGTCGAGGCTTTCGAGGAACGGGCTCCAGATCTTGGTGGCAAACTCCGGCGCCTGGCCATTTTGGGCAAAGCGGTGGGACAACGAGCCGCTGGCCAAAAATGCCACGGTGCCGTCGTAGTGGTCTTCCACCGCCTTGCGCATGGCCCAGCCAAGGCGGGCGCTGTCGTTGAGAAAGTGCGAAGTGCACAGCGACGAGACCGAGACGACCTTGAAATGCTGGTCGGCGTTCATATAGCGCATCGGCACCAGGGTGCCATACTCCGGCGCCAGGGTCGTGGCGTCGTGGGCCATGGTTTCCACGCCGAACGCGTTGCAGGCGTCGGCGAGAATCTTGCCCAGTGTCGGGTTGCCGGGGAATGCGTACTCCATATTGCTGATGAAGTGAGGCAACTCGTTACTGGTGTACAGGCCCTTAAACTGCGGGGCGCAGTTGATGTGGTAATTGGCGTTGACCAGCCAGTGGGTGTCGAACACCACGATGGTGTCGACGCCCAACTCGCGGCAGCGCCGGCTGATTTCTAGATGGCCGTCGATGGCCGCCTTACGAAAGCCCTGGCGCGGGCCCGGCAGTTCGGACAGGTACATCGATGGAACGTGGGTGACTTTGGCAGCCAGAGCGAGTGTGCCCATGGTCTTTCTCCTAGCGTGGCCCCTGGAGGCCTGGGTTCTTGTGATTGGTCTGCACGCAGGAAACTGGCGACCCGGACCGGTTTATAAGCCCGGTCGGGTCACGCTTGCGAGCAGTACGTCACACGCCCCAGCGCGGGATGTGATGGCTGCCCATGGAAATGCACACGTTTTTGATTTCGGCGAACACTTCGAAGCTGTACTGGCCGCCTTCACGGCCGGTGCCCGAGCCCTTCACACCGCCGAATGGCTGGCGCAGGTCGCGCACGTTCTGGCTGTTGATAAAGACCATGCCGGCTTCGATGCCACGGGCCAGACGGTGGGCCTTGCCGATGTCCTGGGTCCAGATGTAGGAAGCCAGGCCGTATTCGGTGTCGTTGGCCAGGCGCAGGGACTCGGCTTCGTCCTTGAACTTGATCAGGCAGGCCACCGGGCCGAAGATTTCTTCCTGGGCGATGCGCATGCTGTTATTGACGTCGGCAAACACTGTCGGCTGGATAAACTGCCCCTTGGCCAGGTGCGCCGGCAGGTTGGCCGGGCGTTCCAGGCCGCCGGCAAGCAGGGTCGCGCCTTCTTCGAGACCAATCTTGATATAGCCGGTGACCTTGTCGTAGTGGGCCTGGGTGATCATGGAGCCGACCTGGGTTTTCGGGTCGGTTGGATCGCCGACAATCAGGCGCTTGGCGCGGGCCGCGAACTCGGCGACAAATTGGTCGTAGACGGTTTCCTGGATAAAGATCCGGCTGCCGGCGGTGCAGCGCTCGCCGTTCAGGGAAAAGATGGTGAACAGCGCGGCATCAAGGGCCCGGTCCAGGTCGGCGTCGTCGAAGATCAGCACCGGCGACTTGCCGCCCAGTTCCATGGAGTACTTTTTCAGGCCAGCGGTCTGCATGATCTTGCGCCCGGTGGCCGTGCCGCCGGTGAAGGAGATGGCCCGCACATCGGGGTGGCGCACCAGCGCGTCACCGGCGGTGGCGCCGTAGCCCTGGACCACGTTGAGTACCCCTGGCGGGATGCCGGCTTCCCGGGCCAAACGGCCCAGTTCATTGGCGGTCAGCGGCGACAGTTCGCTCATCTTCAACACCGCGGTGTTGCCCAGGGCCAGGCAGGGCGCGGTTTTCCAGGTGGCCGTCATAAATGGCACGTTCCACGGCGACACCAGGCCGCACACGCCGACGGGTTGATACAGGGTGTAGTTGAGCATCTGGTCGTCGACCGGATAGCTGTGGCCGTCCATGCGAGTGCAGACTTCGGCGAAGAAGTCGAAATTGTGCGAGGCCCGAGGGATCAGCACGTTCTTGGTCTGGTGGATCGGCAGGCCGGTGTCTAGGGTTTCCAGTTCGGCGAGATGGGGCACGTTCTGCTCGATCAATTCACCGAGCTTGCGCATCAGCTTGGCGCGCTCCTTGGCTGGGGTATTGGCCCACTTCGGGAAAGCTTCTTTGGCAGCCGCGACCGCCAGATTGATTTCGTCTGCGCCGCCGCTGGCGACTTCACCGATGGCTTCGCCGGTGGCTGGGTTGTAGTTGGTGAAGACGTCCTTGCTCTCGACTTCCCGACCATTGATCCAGTGCTTGATCATGCTGTGTGCCTCTTTCTTGTTCTGGTATTAGCCGCGTGCGGCAAAGAATTCGCTTTCGCTGACGATGCGGTTGACCAGGCGGCCAACGCCTTCCACTTCCACCACCACTTCATCGCCTGGCACCACGTCGGCCAGGCCTTCCGGCGTGCCGGTGGCGATCATGTCGCCGGGCTGCAGGGTCATGAAGCTGGAGAAGTATTCGATCAGGTAGGGGATGTCAAAGATCATGTCGGCAGTGGTGCCTTCCTGTTTCAATTCGCCATTGATCCAGGTGCGCAGTGTCAGCTTGGACGGGGCCGGCACATCGGCCACATCAACGATCCATGGGCCGACCGGGGTGGTGGCGTCACGGTTTTTCACGCGCAGGTTGGGCCGGTAGTAGTTTTCCAGGTAGTCGCGGATCGCGTAGTCATTGCATAGGGTGTAGCCGGCCAGGTAGTGCAGGGCGTCTTCGCGCTTGACGTTGCGTGCCAGCTTGCCGATCACGGCCACCAGTTCGCACTCGTAGTGCATGTACTTGATATTGTCCGGGCGCCAGGTGACCTGGTTGTGGCCGGTGTAGGTACCCGGCGATTTGATAAAGGCCAGCGGCTCGGTCGGTGGGGCGAAGGACAGTTCGGCGGCATGGTCGGCGTAGTTTAGGCCCAGGGCGAACATGCTGCCTTCGGCAGGCGGTAGCCACTTTACGGCGCTTTCGGCCAGCAGGCGGCCGTCCGGTAGGCGCACGGCGTTGTCAGCTTCAACCGTGACGGTGTAGACCTGGTCTTCGTAGCGAATACGGGCGTGTTTCATAAAGGGCTCCTTACTGCGCCACGACGGTGTTGGACAGGCGGCCCAGGCCGCTGATTTCGACGACTACCTGGTCGCCCGGCTGCACGTCGACGCGGCCTTCCGGTGTGCCGGTAATCAAAATGTCGCCGGCATGAAGGGTCATGAATTCACTGAGCTCGGCGATCAACTGGCCGATGCTGCGCACGAAATTAGCGGTGGTGTTTTCCTGACGGACTTTGCCGTTGACCAGCAGCGTCAGGGTCAGGTTGTGGGGGGCGGCGATTTCGTCGACCCCAACCACTTGCGTGCTGATTGAGCAGAAACCGTCACGGCACTTGGCCTTGACCGCAGGGCGGTAGTAGCTGTCTTCCGGCAGGCTGAATTCATTGACGATCACGTAGCCGGCCACATGCTCAAAAGCCTGCTCGACGCTGACGCGGCTGGCGTCCTTGCCGATCACCACGCCCAGGGCGGGGCCGGGCTGCAAGCGCTCGCCGGTCGGCGCGACTACCGGCTGGCCATCGCCGTTGCGGGTGTTTGGGGTCTTGATAAACAGCACCGGCTTGACCGGTGGTTTCTGGTAGGGCGTTTGGTCGAATTCGGCCAAACGGCTTTGCAGCAGGCCTTGGTAGTTCAAGGCAATGCCGAACAGGCTGCCTGTGGCGATTTCACTAGCGGCGCGACGCATGCTTCACTCCTGGATCGGGCTGGGCAGTCCCAGTGGGTAACGGTTGGCGAGGGGGCGCTCGCCGGTTAATTGTTAACATGCTAGCTTTATAATTAATATGTTAACGATGGTCAAGTCATGGATCTTCCATCAGGTGATTTCTAGCTGAGTGCAGCATTCGTCATAGTCAACCGCTAGTCTGCGGCTAGGCTGCTTCTCAGTCGGGTTCGTCGGGCCAGTGCCGTTACACATTTACTGGTTTGCGTCGGAGCCTTGGTTATTGTTTAAATCACTCACTTATTACTATTTTGGCCGGAGAGCCGATCCTCTTATGTCCTCACCTCGTCCCTCACTGACCTTGACCCTGTTGCAAGCGCGCGAAGCGGCCATGGGTTTCTTTCGTCCCTCGCTCAATCAACACGGTCTGACCGAACAGCAGTGGCGGATCATTCGCATCCTGCGCCAGAACGGTGAGTTGGAAAGCTATCAGTTGGCCGAACAGGCCTGCATCCTCAAGCCGAGCATGACTGGCGTACTGTCACGCATGGAGCGCGATGGCCTGGTCCGGCGCTGGCGCTCCCCCCAGGATCAGCGCCGCGTGCATGTGGGGCTGACGGAGAAGGGGCAGCAGTGCTTTGTCTCGATGAGCGAGGATATGGAGAGCAACTATCAACGTATCCTCGAGCAGTTCGGCGAGGAAAAGCTGCAGCAACTGCTGGGCCTGCTCGAAGAGTTGAAGCAGGTCAAGCTCTAGGGCCGTTCCAACCCCGTTTGACTCAATGAGTGGTGCTGATGGTGGTACAGCCGGCAATTCCCAACATCCATATCGGTCAGGCCTATGGCCAGCGCTATGCCGATGCCGAGGTGCATTACGATGCCTTGGGCAACCTGGCGGATTTTTTCGGCCGCGATATGCATGTGCATCGCCATGACCGGTTTTTCCAGCTGCACTACGTCAAGAGCGGTACGGTGCGGGTGTACCTGGATGACCAGTATTACCTGCAGGAAGGGCCGATGTTCTTCCTTACGCCGCCGACCATTGCCCATGCCTTTGTCACCGATGCGCAAAGTGACGGCCATGTACTGACGGTTAGCCAGCAACTGGTTTGGCCCTTGCTGGAAGACAGTGTGGGGTTGGCCGGTGGCGCGCGTATTGCGCCGATCTGCGTCGCGGTCGGTGATCTCGATGGGGTTTATGCCGGCGAAGTGCAGCGTCTGACCCTGTTGCTCGATCAACTGCGCAGCGAATTTGCGGCTAATCACCCGGGGCGGGTCATCAGTCTGGAGGCGCTGACGCGGCTGATTCTGATCAGTGTGTTGCGTTTGTCGGCACCTTCGTTGTCCGCGCAGCCGTCACGCAGCGAGGATCTGCAGATCTTCCAGCGCTTTAGCATGCAGATCGAGGCGCACTACCTTGAGCACTTGCCCCTGAGCCGTTATGCGCAATTGCTGGGGGTGGCCGAGGCGCGACTGAACCATGTCTGTCGGCGCATCGCCGGCAGGCCTTCCAAGCGCCTGGTGTTCGAGCGGTTGATGCAGGAGGCCAAGCGCCTGCTGCTGTTCACGGGGAGTACGGTGAACGAGATCTGCTACTTGCTGGGCTTCAAGGATCCGGCCTATTTCAGCCGGTTTTTCAGTCGACATGCCGGCGTGACGCCGGGTGAGTATCGGCTACGCAGCCGTGTCGGCCCTGAAAGCTGAGCCTTGAGCGATACGCACTCGAAAAGCGGCCCCGGCGAACACCGGGGCCGTTTTGTTTTACAGCATCGGCAAGGTGTAGCCGATGATGACGCGGTTTTCGTCGATGTCCGAGGTCAGACCATTGCTGGAGCGCAGGCTGGCATTGCGCAGGCGGATATTCAGGCCTTTGACGGTCCCGGACTGGAATGTGTAGACCAGGTCGGTGTCACGCTCCCATTCGCGACCGTTGCTGACCCTGGCGGTCTCGATATTGCGACCGTTGACGTAGCGGGTCATAAACGCCAGGCCGGGCACTCCCAGCGCGGCGAAGTCATAGTCGTAGCGGGCTTGCCAGGCATCGGTGTTGGCCTTGGTGAAGACGTTGATCGTCACCAGGTTGACCGAGTACGGGTCCAGGCCCGGGTAGGCGAAATCACCGTCGCCGGACAGGCTCTGGTAGCCAGCCCCGAATTTATGGGCACCCACGCCCAGGGTCAGCATGCCGTTGAAGAAGCGGTTGTCGATCCGGCCGCCGTCGACACGGGCGGCGCTGCGATAGCGATGGTCGCCTTGCTCGCCGGTGTCGAAGTAGCGCAAATCGGTCTTCAGCGTCACGCCTTCGGCCAGCTTGGCGTTGTGCACCAGCCCGGCGTAGTGCTGCTGGTAGATATTGTCCATCTTGGCGTAGTAGTAGCTCACCACCAGGGCCGGGTTGATGGCGTAGCTGCCACCTGCCAGGTCGAGGTGGGCGCTTTCCACGCCGGCGTAGTTCATCTCGTCATTGCTCGACGAGTCGCGCAGGTTAATCTTCTCCAGGCGCCCGGCGTTGAGGGTCAGGCCGTCGATTTCCTGGGAGGTGACCAGGCCGCCGGTGTAGGTGGAAGAGAGCAGGCGGGTGTCGTTGTAGGCGGCCACCGGCAACTGGGGCTGCAAGGTCCCGACCTTGAGCACAGTTTTGGACAGTCGCAGCTTGGCGGCGATGCCCAGTTCACTGTAGTTGTCTTCCGGTTCCAGGCTGTCGGCGCCATAGGCCAGTAGGCCAGTGCCGCGCCGATCACGGCTGGAGTCGAGCTTGATGGCCGTCTCGGCGATGGCGTCCAGGCCGAAGCCGATGGTGCCTTCGGTGAACCCCGATTCAATCCGGGCGGTAAAGCCCTGCGCCCATTCCTCGGCCTTGTTCTGAGGTGCGTTATTTTGGCGGAAATCGCGGTTCATGTACATGTTGCGCGCTTCGATACTGGCCTTGGTGTCGCTGATGAAGTAGGCGTTTGCCATGTGGCTGAAGCCACAGGTTGTGCCGAACAGGCAGGCCAGTGCCAGGGTGGAGCGTGAAATCCTGATCATTGTTGTTATCTCTAGGATAGATGTTGACGTGTCGACGCGGCGGTGGAGTCTGGTGCCGCGTGAAAATAATGTAGTCATATTGTTAAGTTATTAACAATGATATTTTTAGGCTCATTAAAAAATGTATAAACGGTTTTTCCGCTTGTTTTTATATGTATCTATCTGATTTAAATGACTATCAAGCTATTTTCGCAGGCGATAAATCCCCCGCGACGATTGAGGGAATGCGCGGCGGGTGGTTGACAATTTCAAGAAAAAAATTAACTTATTAACGTATTGCGCTTCCTCAGAGCTATCGCGCCAGCGTGGCCACAACAACAACACGGAGCTAACACCATGAAAACAATCAAAATTACTGCCTTGTGTCTGGCCGTGGTGGGCGCCGGATCGGCCCAGGCTGATGAAACCGTTACCCTCAAGATCGCTCACTTCTTGCCTTCGACGTCTAATGCCCAGGCCAACATCATCGAGCCGTGGTGCGAGCAGTTGCGCCAGGAGTCCGCCGATCGCATCAAGTGCCAGATCTATCCGTCGATGCAACTGGGTGGTACTCCGGCCAAGCTGGCAGATATGGCACGCAATGGCGTGGCCGATATCGTTTGGACTGCCCCGGCCTATTCGGCCGGCAAGTTCCCGCGCGTCGAGGCGCTGGAGCTACCATTCGTACTGCCTTACGGCGGCAAGGCGGGTAACGCGATCATCTGGAGTTTCTACGAGCAGTACGCCAAGGAAGACTTCAAGGGCTACAAGGTGCTGGTGGTACACGGTGACGGCGGGATGAGCCTGCACACCCGGGGCAAGGCCGTGCAAGCCCTGGCCGACCTCAAGGGCCTGAAGCTGCGCGCTTCGAGCCGTACCGCAGCGAAAACCGTTGAAAGCTTCGGCTCCACACCGGTGAGCATGCCGCCGGCGCAGATGACCGAAGCGATTTCCAAGGGCGTAGTCGACGGTGCGCTGGCTGCCTGGGAAGTGGTTCCAGCGACCAAGCTCGATGAAGTCACCCAGTACCACAGCGTGACGCCCGCCGGGCAGCCGGCCTTTGGCTACACCGTATTGGCGATGCTGATGAACCAGAAAAAGTTCGACAGCCTGCCAGATGACCTGAAAGCGATCATCGAGCGTAACAGCGGTAAGGCATTGTCCGAGCGCTTCGCGACCGCGTGGGACAAGGCGACCGATGCGGCGCTGGCAGCCACCCCGGCCGCCGGTCTGGTCAATATCGACTTGAAAGCTTACGGCGAGATGCAGGCGGCGTCGACCATGGCCGTGGAGCAGTGGGTCAACGAAGCCAATGACAAGGGGCTCGACGGCAAGGCACTGGTTCAGGACGTTCGCAGCCTGTCCGGTCTTGTGAAGTAATTGCCATGCAGGAATCTCTAATCATAGATTTCGATGCGGAGCAGCATCGTGGCTGGCTACGGGGCGGCCTGTTGTGGTTGACCCGGGGCTTTGCAATGGCTGGCGGCATATTGCTGATCGGCCTGATTGCTATGTCCCTGGTGTCCATCGTCGGGCGCAAGCTGTTTTCCATGCCGGTGCGTGGCGATATGGAGTTGGTGGAGGTGGGCGCGGCTATTGCCATCGCCGCCTTTCTGCCGCTATGCGAGTTGCGCGGCACCCATATCAAGGTCGATGCGCTGACCTCCTGGCTGCCGGCCAGGGCTCGCGACACGCTCGATTGCATCGGGCATCTGCTGTGCTGCGCCGCGGCCTGGATTCTGGCCTGGCGCACCTGGTTGCAGATGCTCGAAAGCCACGAGTTTGGTGAAACCACCACGCTGCTGTCCTTCCCGCTATGGATTCCCCTGCTGTTTATCGTACCGAGCTTGGTTCTCTTGGGTTTGTGCGCCCTGGCACGGGTGCAGGATGTCTGTCGTAAAGCCGGGAGGCGCGCATGAGCGGTTTGGTATTGGGGCTGATTGCCCTGGGCATCACCATGGGTCTGTTGCTGCTGCGGGTGCATATTGGCGTGACCATGCTGATCGGTGGGGCTGCCTGCTTTTGGGCGCTCAACGACGGTGATCTCTCGAGCCTGATGTTCACCCTTAACTCTCTGGCTTACTCGCGGTTGTCCAACTACGACCTGGCGGTGATTCCGTTGTTTGTGATGATGGGGCAGTTTGCGACCCATGGAGGTCTATCCCGGGCGATTTTCCGTTGCGCCGCAGCGTTTATCGGCCACTGGAGAGGCGGTATGGGCTTGTCGGCGATTGGCGCCTGTGCCGGTTTCGGCGCGATCTGCGGCTCGTCGCTGGCCACCGCCGCGACCATGAGCCATGTGGCGCTGCCGGAACTGCGTCGGCACAACTATTCCGGGCGCCTCGCCACGGCCACGGTGGCTGCAGGTGGCACGCTGGGTATTTTGATTCCACCGTCGGTGCCGCTGATCATCTATGCGGTGTTGACCCAAGAATCGATTGCCAAGCTGTTTGTCGCAGCCATTGTGCCGGGCGTCCTGGCGATCATCGGCTATATGATCGTGCTACGGGTCATGGTTGCCCGCGAAAGCGAAGCGACCGTATCGGTCAAGGCGACGCCCGTGGAGCGAGCCAAGGCCCTGATCAGCATATTGCCGGTGATTGGCGTGTTCTTGGTGGTGATCGTCGGTATCTACGGTGGCTGGGCCAACCCAACCGAGGCGGCCTCCATCGGCGCGGCGGCCTGCGGGATTCTGGCAGTCGTGCAAGGCGGCATGCGCTGGACCGGCTTTCGCGCTAGCATGCTCGGCACAGCCGAAACCACGGCGATGATCTTCCTCGTGCTGCTGGGTGCCGACCTGCTCAACTCGGGCCTTGCGCTGACGCAGATGCCGGGCGAGCTGGCGGCGTGGGTGATTGGTAGCGGCCTGGCACCGATGTTGGTGTTGGTGATTATCCTGGGCCTGTACCTGCTGCTGGGGTGTGTCATGGACTCGCTGGCGATGATCCTGCTGACCATCCCGATCTTCTACCCGATGGTTATGGGCCTGGATTTCTTCGGCATGAGCGAGACCGACAAGTCCATCTGGTTCGGCATCCTGGCGCTGATGGTGGTGGAGATAGGCCTGATCCATCCGCCGCTGGGCATGAACCTGTTTATCGTCCAGCGCAGCGCCGGTGATGTGCCCTATGGGGAAACCGCGAAGGGGATCGTACCCTTCCTGTGTTCGGATCTGGTGCGCATTGTCTTGCTGGTTGCGTTCCCCGGACTGAGCCTGTGGCTGCTTGCGTTCTAACGTAGCAAACGCTCCTGTGGGCCGCCTTCGGGCGGCTTTTTTCGTGTGATAAGCCGGAGACGGCATGTCCCTTGTCCGCCAGCCCCAACGCCTAATTATCCTGCTTGCCGCACTGGTGCGTTGTCGATCGATATGTACCTGCCAAGCCTGCCGTTTATTGCCGCCGATCTGGGCGCCAGTGAGCAGCAGATTCAATTGACCATCGGTCTGTTTCTCGCCGGTTTCAGCCTGGGCATGTTGTTCTACGTGCTGCTGTCCGACCGCTTTGGTCGGCGGTGTCTGCTGATGGCCGGCATCGTGCTGTATCTGTTTGCCACCCTGGGTTGTGCCCTGGCCAGCGAGCCGGGCCAGTTGATCGCCAAGCGCCTGGTGCAGGCGCTTGGCGGTGCGGCGGCTTCCGTGCTGGCCCGGGTGATTGGCCGCGACCTGTTCGCGCTCAATGATGCGGCGCGGGTGCTGCCGTTGATGCAGCAGGTGACGTTGATTGTCACCCTGGTCGCGGCGGTGCAGGGGGGCTGTTGCTGTTCAGCGGCTGGTGCATGCTGTCTGTGGTACTGCTGGTGGTTGTCGGGGCGTGCTTGTTGCTGGTGATTCGCTTTATTCCCGAAACCCATCCGTACGAGGCGTGAGGTACTTCGCTGGCGAGTGCTTTCAAGGCCCTATGCCGTTATCGCCCGCAAGCCTTAGGCGCTGGGCTATATCCTGTGTATGGACCTGATATTCGGCGGCATGTTTGTCTTTATCACCGCTTCGCCTTTTGTTTATATCGAGCACTTCGGCATCTCTCCCCTGCACTACGCCTGGCTGTTCGCCCTGAATATCGGTGGGATCATGGGTGTGAGCTTTCTCAAGGTGCATTTTGTCGGGCTGCTCGGCTCCCTGCGTCTGCTTGGGTTCGGCGTCTTGGTGGTGGCGGGCTCGGGTTTGGCCTGTTGCTCTGCGCCGGCTTTGAGGTGGGAGGTCTGCCGGCACTGGTGCTGTGCGTACTGCGGTTTGTCAGTGTGACGGAACTGGTTGTCTCCAGCAGCCTGGCGAGCCTGATGGCGATCCCCCCCGGCAGGCCGGCGCGGCGGCAGGGCTGGCGGTAGCCATGCAGTTTGGTCTGGGCACCCTGGCCAGCGCTTTGCTACAACGGCGCGCCCTGGCCCATGGATCTGGTGGTCGGGGAGGCCGACAGTGGCGCCTTCTTCGCGTTTCGCCTTACGCGGCTTTGATACCCGGCTAGCGGGCGGCCCAGGCGGTGTAGGTCAGCAATAGCGCCCCGGCGCTGAGCAGCACGCCTGGCGCGCCGAGGTGCACGGCCAGCAGCCCGGCCAGCAAGCCGCCGATGACATCGAAGCCGAACCGGGTTGAGGTGTACAGCGATACCACTCGGCCTCTAAGGGCCTCGGGTGCATCGCTTTGCAAGAAGATATTGGTGCCGATATTGCAGATCGTGATGCCGAAACCGAGCAACCCTATCGCGATCAATGACAACCAGAACTGGGTGCTGGCAGCGAACAAGAGAATGGCCAGTGTACGGACGGCAGTGCTGGCCAGAATAAACCGGTGCAGCGGCGCCGTACTGCGATTGCCGGCCAGGACCGCGCTGGACGCCAGCGAACCGAGTCCGGCCGCGCCCCACAGCCAGCCCAGGGTCGTGGCATCACCTTTGAAGATATCGCGGGCAAAGACCCGCAGCAGCACCCCATAGCTGGAGGCGGTGAGGTTGATCATCAGTACGCTGAGCATCAACTGTTTCACCTGCCGGTCGTTCAGCACATAGCGCAGGCCTTCGCGCAATACATTGCCGTACGAACCGCAGGCGCGCGCCGAGGGTGGCAGGTGGATGCAGGCCAGGCCAATCACGAGCGCCGGGTAGGAGGCCGCATTCAGTGCAAAGCACAGGGCCTCGCTGACCACCGCCAGCAGCAGACCGGCATAAAGCGTGACGAGGTGAACAACATGGTATTGAGGGTCAGGGCATTGGGCAGGTCCTGGCGGTCATCGACAAATTGGCTGAGCAGCGACTGCCGCAACGGAGTGTCCACGGCATTGAGTACGCCGAGCAGGGCGGCCATGATCACGATCAGCGCCGGCTCAATTTGCTCGCTGGCAGTCAGGCCGGCGAGGATCAGTGCCAGCAGGGCCAGCGCCGCTTTGACCATAATCAGCAGCCGGCGCTTGTCGTGCCGATCGATCCAGGCCCCGGCAAACGGACCCACCAGCAATTGGGGGATCAGCCATGACAACGCCACCTGCTGGGTCCGGGTGCCCAAGGTGGAAATAGCATGGCCGATAAAATACAGGCGGAAATTACGGTGGCGCAGAGCGCGCAAGGTTCTGGGCCAGTGACGCGTGGCGAGGAGTGGCTCCGCTGCCGGATGGGGGCGTCATGGTACTGTTTTCGTTGTATTGTTAATGGTTTTTTGGCGTGCCATGCCCCCTGGGCGGTGGTGGCGTGGGCAAAGGCCATGGAAAATGCAATGGGGAGTTTGGAATGTCCATTTTGGCGACTGCCCTGGCTGCGCATAATCGAGCCTTGAACGCCCGCCGGGATCTCTAGCATTCCGTTTTATGGCGACTGGCGGGCCGCCTGCATGCAGGCCCAGCCAGATCAGCGAATTTCTAAAAACAAGGTCGCTAACAATGAAAAAACCAATCCCGCTCCTTGAGGCCCTCAAGGAAATCCTGCCCGTTATCGCCGGCAATGCCACCCAGGCCGAGAAGGACCGCATGGTCCCGGCCGAAAATATCGCCATGCTCAAGGGCATCGGTATGCACCGTGCCTTCCAGCCCAAGGCCTTTGGCGGTCTGGAAATGTCCCTGCCGGATTTTTGCGACTGCGTGGCCGTGCTGGCCGGCGCCTGTGCAAGTACCGCCTGGGCCATGAGCCTGCTGTGTACCCACAGCCATCAATTGGCGATGTTCTCCAAGCAATTACAGGACGAAGTCTGGGGGGCCAATCCTCATGCCACGGCAAGCAGTTCCATCGCGCCGTTTGGCAAGGTCGAGGAAGTGGAAGGCGGCGTGATGTTCAGCGGCCAGATGGGCTGGAGCAGTGGCAGCGATCATGCGGAGTGGGCAATTGTCGGTTGCCGCCGGCCGAATGCCGAGGGCGCGCAGGACTACTGCTTCGCCGTGCTGCCGCGCAGTGACTACCAGATCATTGATGACTGGTACGCCTTGGGCATGAAGGGCAGTGGCACCAAGACCCTGTCCATCGACAACGTCTTTGTCCCCGAGCACCGGATCCAGAAAGCCAAGGACATGATGGAAGGCAAGTCCGCCGGCGTTGATTTGTACCCCGACAGCAAGATTTTCTACGGCCCTTATCGTCCGTATTTTGCCAGCGGTTTTGCGAGCATCAGCCTGGGCATTGCCGAGCGCATGCTCGCTGCCTTCAAGGACAAGACCCGTAATCGAGTACGCGCCTATACCGGCGTCAATGTCGGCGCCGCCACGCCAGCGCTGATGCGCCTGGCCGAATCGACTCATCAAGTGGCCGCGGCCCGCGCCTTCCTGGAAAAGACCTGGCAGGACCACGCCGCCCATGGCGAGCGCCATGAATACCCCAGCCGCGAAACCCTGGCGTTCTGGCGCACCAATCAGGCCTATGCGGTGAAGATGTGCGTGGCCGCGGTGGATCGCTTGTTCGAAGCTGCTGGCGGAACCGCCTGGATGGAAACCAATGAGTTGCAGCGTCTGTGGCGCGATTCCCATATGACGGCGGCCCATGCTTACACCGACTACGACGTCTGCGCGCAAATCCTCGGACGTGAATTGATGGGGCTCGAGCCAGATCCGAGCATGGTCTAAAGGCGCAACGCTCTTTAGGCATCCCCTGGTTAGGGGTACCCTCTTTCACGTATCGACCTGCCGGGTTCGCCCGGCACTGAGGACAACATGACCCACCCATCAGACGCGGGCTTCGATCCGCGCGCTTTTCGCCGCGCCTTGGGCAATTTTGCAACGGGTGTGACCATCATGACGGCGGCCATTGGTAGCCGTCAGGTGGGGGTCACGGCCAATAGCTTCAACTCGGTTTCGCTGGACCCGGCGCTGATTCTCTGGAGCATCGACAAACGCTCCACCAGCTATGACGTGTTCAACGATGCCAGCCACTTTGCGGTGAATATTCTGGCGGCTGACCAGATTGATTTGTCCAATCAGTTCGCCCGCCCTAGGGACGACAAGTTTGCCGGGGTTACCTGGGAAGAGGGCGCCGGTGGCGCACCGCTGCTCAGCGATTGCGCCGCGCGGTTTCAATGCCAGATGTACCAGCAGGTAGACGGTGGCGATCATTGGATCCTGATCGGTAAGGTCGTGGCCTTTGATGACTTCGGCCGGTCGCCATTGCTCTATCACCAGGGCGCCTACTCCTCGGTGCTGCCGCATCCGCGTCTGACATCGCGCCCTGAAGACGCCCAGAAAAGCGCCTTTGAGGGCCGTCTGAGTCATAACCTATATTACCTGATGACCCAGGCCGTGCGCAGCTACCAGGCCGACTACCAGCCACTCCAGCTATCCAGCGGTTTGCGCACGAGTGAGGCGCGCATGCTGATGGTGTTGGAGAGCGATGAGGGCCTGGATATGAATGGATTACAGCGCGAAGTGGCGATGCCGATGCGTGAGATCGAACAGTCGGTGGATATTCTCAAGCGCAAGGGCCTGGTGGAGGATCGACTGGCCGGTTACTTCGGCCTGACCGTCGAGGGCGTCAAGCAGACTGAAGCCCTATGGACCATTGCCTCCGAGCAGCAGGGCCGGGTGTTCGCCGAGTTCTCGGCGCAGCAGATCGAAACGTTCAAACGCATGCTCAAGCAACTGATCGGCGCTTACTGACAGGCGCAGGCAAGGGCGACCTCGCTGAGTTGAACTCGGCTAAAACAAAGCCCCCACCGGATCTCGGCAGGGGCTTTGTTTTAGCGCTGATGCTGGGGGTTCAGAGGCTGTAATTCATAGTGAACATCAAGTTGCATGAGGACAAGCACGAGGCCTTCAATGATCGCTGGGAGGATCTTGATGTTGCTACTGGGCGCGATGGCTTCAGTGAACTGTTCAGTCATATCCGTATGATCTACGCCCGCTTCAAGGCGATCTATGCCGCGATCCCGGAACCAGAGGTCTCAACGTGCCATAGTGGAAGGGCCCTAGAAACCACAAATCAAGAGGAGCGTCCGGTATAAAAATTATGACCGTTAGTATCGACTTGGCTGAAAATGAACTTCAGGTGCGCAGTGTTAATGAGCATGGCAAGACCGTTCTGAGGAAGCAACTCAAATGCGACCAAGTCATCACCTTTTTGCCATCATGCCGTAGTGTCTGATCAGTATGGAGGCCTGTGGAAGCGCCCACCATTGGGCTGGCAAGCTGCGCAGCTTGGGGCGCGATATGAGGCTGATTGACAGTCGTGCCTGTAGATGATGCGAAAACGACTGCTGATTGCGGTAGAGGTGCGCCTGTGATGCGGTAAAGCGCCTTTAGGGGGAGTTGCTCAAGGGGGGCGATGAGTTCCGAGCAGGAAAGGTCTGACTCCTGAGTGGCTAGTGTTTTTGAACCTCAACCCTGGAGGGCATCAGAAATAGCTGATTACTTCAGACCTTTCATTGCATGCTGAAGCTGTTTCTACTGTCCGAGGAAAATCTTCATGATTGTAAGCGCAAGTTCGCATTCAAAATGCTCTAACGGTGTTGGCTCCAGTAGTCTATTCGCCAGTGGTGCAAATGGTTAAGGATAAAGCACAACAGGTTATACAGGCGGTCAAGGATTCACATCGCAAGTTACTGGCCCTGTTGTTGTGCCCCAACAGTAGTAATCAGTAATCAGTAATCTGAAAGGGCTCTGTGAGTGAGCGACCAATGTGATTACACGCTGATAGTCGAGCGGCGCGGGTTTTCTATGATTGACAGCGATATCAGAAGATCTGATTGATCGTGTTGCGAAAGGCAGCGGCAACGTTACGTTGTTCCTGATCAAGATTGTAAACGACATCCCCTCAGCCGGAAATTCGCAGCTGTGCAGACTACTCAGCGTTAAGGAAGCAGCATATATATCGAAGTTGTCTGTCGAATATCTCGTCTCTGTGCGGTCGAAACGCCTAGTTTTTTCTCATTAAATCAGCGGCCTAGCGTCCCCTGCTCTCGTTGGGACTGCTCAGCCGCCAGATACACTTTGTTGGAAGCTGCGCGTCAACAACCTGTTCAATCGTGAAATCGACAGTGAGTCAATGGACTGGTCAGAGGTGTTGCGTCGCAATATCTTGTTTTAAAGTCGGGTGTGTACTGATTGATCGTTCGATAGTACCATTTTGGATGGTTGCAAAACGGTCGTTAACGTGCTTGTGGCGCTTAAAGTTGAAGCTTTCGACCCATTTTCAGTCTACGCATACCAGTTGCATGCGCGTAGATACAGAACAGTCGTAATTTGGTAACCCGGACAAGAGGTATGCATGACGAAGGGGAGGAAGTGAAGTGCCGCCAAAGCTGCGCTGGTACTGGATAGGGGGCTTTTATCGGGACCCTTGAAGGGTGGTTGTTTTATGGAGCCTGCCGGTCTCAGGCTAGGCCTTTCAGTATTTTTTCAGGCGATTCGATCATGTCATCACGTGCTTTCTCTGCATTTTCATTCAAGCCCGTTCGCACTCTATCGGCGACATTGGCAATTCTTGCTGTCGGTGGCCAGTCCATGGCCTCTGCATCGACGCAGACCATAGACACCTTGGCCAAGTCGTCTGGCGAGCGCCGAGCGGAAACTGAAATCAGCGATTCAAAGTGGGCCATCGGGTTTGCAGGTGGCATTGACTATCGAGTCTATCGTGATTTTGACGACAAAGTACGCGGCTTTCCAGTGGTGACTTATGAGGGCGAATATATTCACGTGTTCGGTTCCGGTGTGGACTTAAAACTACCATCGGTAGGACCTGTGACGTTCCGTCTGCGCGGAAAATACATCAGCGAAGGCTACGAATCAGGTGATTCCTCTTTTCTTCGAGGCATGAGTGATCGCGATAGCAGTTTCTGGGTAGGTGGTGTTGCTACCTGGAGATCTGAGTTGGTTAGATTGTCAGCCGAAGTCCTTACTGACGCCATGAATAACAGCAAAGGATCTCGTGCAAAACTGCAGATCGATCATCGATTCTCTGCTGGAGCCTTTGGCTTTACGCCGCGACTGGTCGCCGAGTGGGTGGACAAAAACTATGTGGACTACTACTACGGCGTAGCTGCAGGTGAAGTGATTGGCGGGCGCCAGCGCTACCAGGGCGATTCAACAGTCAATACCGAGGCTGGCATACGTATGGATTGGCTCTTGGCGATTAATCACTCGGTTTTCTTTGATCTGGGCGCCACTCGAATGGGAGGGGCGATCAAAGACAGCCCATTGGTTGAAAAGGACACTCAGTACGGTGTCGGTTTCGGTTATTTTTATCGCTTCTAAATTTAAGTGAAATAACGCAGGGCGACTGGCTCGGTTCCCGCTCGGAAAATTCGGAGTTTGGTCTCCGCCTAAGAGCTTTTGTCCATTCAAAAAAACGGTTGCTAAGTTGATCATTTTCATACTCGGTTCAGGATGTGTCGCAACGCTGAGCAGTTTCACAACCTAGGCTCCGGATTGAGCGTTCGGGGTGTCGACAAGGTCGCCGATAATATTGAAAGCGACAGTTAAAAAGCACATAGCAACCCCCAATGCAGAGAGGCACAGCATGTCGCGTACCGTTTTTAATCTATTGAAGGTGGCGGTGCTCGGTGCTCGGTGCACTGCTGAGCGGGTGCGGGTTGACTCAGATCGTGTCCGACGCCACCAAGTCTACAGTCAAGGCAATCCTCTACAAACAAGTGAAGACCTTACACCTGGACTTTACCGGCCGGGCAGCGATGAACATCGACGTGACGGACATGAGTGGCTTATCCGTGCCCACCGTGGTGCGTGTGTATCAACTGCGCGACAACAAAGTCGTGGACAAGGCGACCTATGACAGTGTGCTAAGTGATGCCGACAACCTGTTGCGCGCCGATCTGCTGGACCAACAAGCCATGGTGGTCAAACCCGGGGAGGGCGCACAGCTGGACATGCCTCTGCATAAAGACGCTCAGTTCGTCACCGTGGTGGCGTTGTTTCGCACGCCCGACACACAAAAAAACACCTGGCGCCTGACGTTGACTCGCGATGACCTGGACCCAGACCGGGCACGGGTCATTGAACTGGGCAACAATCGGCTGACCCTGCAACCCTTGGCGGAGGAGTAAGTCGTGAGCGAACTGAACCCTTCGCTCTACGAGATGCTTCTGCAGAATTTCGACGGTGAGTTGGACTTGTATCGCGTCCGGGAAGAGGACCAGCACACCCTATCGGTGCTGGACAACCTGCAGCGCATCCTCAGCAGCCGGGCGGGATCGCTCAGTCACCTGCCAGACTACGGCCTGCCAGACATGGGCCTGATCCTGCAAGGGCTGCCCGCCTCAGCGCATGGGCTGATGGGCACGCTGGTCAATACCTTGCTCAAGTACGAACCGCGACTGGCGGCGGTGAACATCGAACTGCTGCCACAGACCCAACCTGGCCATCTGGAGTACGTTCTGGACGCGCAACTGAAAGGGGGCGAGCGGGTGACCTTCGGCACGACCCTGGCGCCTGAGGGGAAAGTGTTGGTGCGTCACTTGAAGCGGCAGAACTACCTGTCAAAGCCGTAAACCTATAACAGAAGGGAAGCTGGATGACGGCGTTATTTGAAATGCGTATCCGGGTCGGCGGTGACCCGCGTGGCTTCGGCGAATTTACAGCGTTGCGTGATGAGTTGGCCAAACTGAGCCATCCTGCGTGCCCGGACGTCGACTGGGCGAAGGTCTAGCAGTTGTGCCTGACGTTGTTTCACAACAACGGCGCAGAGTTGCAAACCGCCGCCTCTTTTGCCCTGGCCCGCAGCCAACGCCACGGGCTGGAGGGCATGGCGCAAGGGGTGACACTGATCGAGGCGCTGTGCAGCGAGTGGTCCAGCGTGTGGTCGCCCATGACCACCGTGCGCCTGGATATCCTGGCCTGGTTGTTCGCTCAGTTGCAGCCATTGCTACGGAGTCTGGAGATCACTGCCTGGACGTTACCCGCGCTGGTGCGTCTGGACAGTGAGTTAGAGCGACTGTCCATGCAACTGGCGCGCCAGGGACAGGTGCCTCTGGTCACGTTGCAGGCGTTGTGTCATCAGGTCGGTGGGTTGATACACCGTCTAGAGCGTAACGGCGCTTCGGGTGAAAGGTTGCCGATATCAACCAGAGTCCCGGAGCCGGCTTTTGTGATGCCAGTGGTCATCTTGCCCGCCCACCCGATGCCTGAGGTACCACCTGCTGCCTCGAAATCCCATAAGCGCTCCTTTGCTTTGTGGCTATTTGCGTTTTTCGTCGCCGTCGCCCTGGCGTGCGGTTTTGGCTGGTTTATCGCTTCACAACAGCACCCGGCCGGGGCCGAACCGGTGCAGTTGGACAGCTTGTCGCTGTTCGATGCCGGCAGCACCGAACTCAAGGCAGGCTCGACCAAGGTGCTGATCAATGCCTTGGCCAGCATACAGGCTCAATCCGGCTGGTTGATTGAGATCGTCGGGCACACCGACACCACGGGTAACGCGGAGCAGAACCTTCAAATCTCATACGCTCACGCCTTGGCAGTACGCGACTGGATGCAACGTATGGGCGACATCCCCGACAACTGTTTTGCTGTCCAGGGGGCGGCAGGCAGTCAACCGATTACCAGCAATGATACCGCGTCCGGGAGAGCGGCCAACCGCCGGGTGGATATCCGCTTGGTGCCGCAAGTGGAAGCTTGTGCGCGGCCCTCTACAGGCTATTAAAGCAGGAGTTGTTTGCAATGGAAAAGAACGCTTGTTTAGATTTTTAAGAATCGTCAATTAAGTAATCATGGAGCGCGAATGTCACCTTTAATCGATCGAACGATCCAGGTACTGAAAGAGCTAAGCCGCTGTGAACCACGAAAAGTGCGGCGTACAGGTTTGGAAAAAAAGGCGCAAGTAATCGCCAATTGGTGTTTGGGGCTTTCTCTGCTTTTTCTTGTCGCCAATGGATGCTTCTTTTTTTCTATGGCACTAGACCTCCGTCTATATATGCCAAAATATTTGTGTTGCTGATGAGCTCAATTTTCATGTTATTGGCCATGTCCACATTAATTGCACCGACGGTGGCTTCGTTTTTGCTGGCTTTTCGCTGGAAAAACTGGCACTTGAGGGGCTATGTGATGAGATTCGTCATGAGCAAGCGATGGCTGAACGGTTGGCTAATTACGAGTCCGCAGCTTTGAAGGACGCCCGGTTTTGGCTGGAGCGTGAAGTTAGACGTATCAGTGAACGTACAGGGCAATTTTTCGGGGAGAAGACAGCCGTAAGCAAAACTGTGGAGACAGCATCTACTTTCGGCCTGCGCAAAGCGCAGTATGGCAGTAGCGCGACTCCTTTCGCTCTCGTCCCGATGGTTCGCTCAATCCTGAGCATGTAGCCCGGGATACGAGTGTGAGCAAGGTTCTATCAGCAATGATTTTGTGTATTTCGGGGGGGGCTGAGCTTCCTGACGATCTGAGGGACCAGCATGGCCGGGCTCTATGCAAAACCGGCATCGGCTTAACCACTGTTGACGACCCGCCACTGATTGCGAGCCTTGAACTATGGATTCGAAGCCTTCAAGTAAGTGGCTATCAGGGGGTTCCATTCAGTCTGGGACACGATCATTGCTTATTGTCGGCGGGAGCGGGCTTTTTCCAAATCTACCGCTAAACGCACAGCGGCTTGGTCAATAATCTTTTCTGCGACTGCCAAGCGAGAAAAGGCGACGGTTGCATCTGCCCCAGGCCGGCTACGTGTTCCAACGAATGCCACGCTTGGCTCTAAAGCCATGCCCTCAAAAACCTCCCCCGCCAACGTAATTGATCCGAGAAACAGCCCTTTGGAGCTTAATAAATTAACTAGCGCAAACGGCGGGACCATCATTACAATCTGTGCTTTGCTCGTTGGCGTAAGGGCGATTATTCGAAAATGTATACTCAGCACGCCTGGAGCCGGGCGGGGGGCAAGCGTCAACTTCTCGCCAAGACTGAGTTGAAGTCTGTTCTCTGCATAATGAGCGATCTCGATCGCTTCTTCTTTCGTTATAGAATTTGAACTGCCAACTCCATCAGATTCGATAACGATAGGCGCCACGTAGAATTTATTATAGTTTCCAAGGTTGGCGTTTTCCTTTACGTATATCAAAGTATCGCGTTCGTCAGCGCTCGCTTTTAGCTGAGGATAATCGTCCGGAATTGCTATTTTTGTTGGTGCGCATCCGGAAAGCCCTAACATCGAAATAGCCATCCATATTGGCAAGATTTTGATACCAAGAGAAAACATTTTTTGCCTGATCCTTATTGGGAATAACAGATTATATTCAGTGGCGCGTTGCGCGAGCGGTAAGCTAGATTGCGGTAGTATAATGTTCCCCGACATTGTCCTCAAGGTCTGAGCAACCTTATATGGATCTGCCCGCAACCCAGGCACGATCTTACGTCGGTGGTTCGGCCTGAAATTTTCCGCTCTCAAGCATACACACGGTAATTACCAAGGGAATTAACGAAACCCACAGCACAGTTGCCCAATCATAGGCGGCTAGAAGGCCTCCCGAAGCGAAAGAGCCAGCAGCCATGGTTCCAAAGATGATGACGTCATTGAGGGGTTGCACCTTGTTTTTCTCTTCAGGCCGATGGCATTGCAGTACCAGCGTCGATGCGCCGACAAAGCTGAAGTTCCATCCTACGCCAAGTAGGGTCAAGGTCAACCAGAAATGGGCAACATCAAAGCCGGTAAGTCTGATTGTCGCTGACAGGCCAGTCAGCGCCAGGCCGGCGGCCACGATAAGCCCCGCGCCAAAACACGTGATAAGCCGCCCTGTGAAAAAAGCCAGGCCAAAATTGGCAACTTTGCTGCGAGTGACCGCAAAGATGTATGGCGTGCGGGGCGGCCGTCATGAGAAAGTTCATTGGCATGTAGGAGGCCGCGCCGCACACGACCGCAGTGATGAATCGCGATTGTCGAATGATCTGCGCCAGGGGGGTGGCGTCCGCGCGCAACTTGTGTGGCGCTGGGGGTGGGTAGGCACACATCCAGCAGCACTAACGCCGAGAGTGCGGCAACGGCAGCCTGCGTAAGGAAGGTTGCCGCAAACATATGAGTGGGCCAAAGGTACATCGTGTGCGTGACCAACTGCGGGCCGACCACGCCAGTGAGCACGCTGCCCTCATTATGAAGGAAAGCGCGAGTGCACGCTTTGCGGGCGAGACACCGTCAGCAGCCGCGAAGCGGAAAGACAATACGACCGCCGCATAGGCACTACCAAAGAAAGTGCCCGGGCAGAACAGCCAGAACGAGTTTAGGACGACGGCTGCGGCAGCCAGCCCACCAGTACGCCGCAAGCCGTTCTCGCAAAAAGGCCGCCTGTCGATCGTAGTGGCGGACAAGTGCCCCTAATCGCCCCTCGTGGCTTAAACGACAATGGAGTTTGCACCGGCCAGCGCCTGATCTGGCCGTGGATTTCGTTCTCGCGGACTCGCCTTATCTGGTGGACAATCAGGACCGATCGGGCCGTCGCATCGCCAATGACAGGTCCGATAGTTCCACGGGGCTTTGTTGACCTTTTTCGACCCTCGGTGCCGGTCTCGTCCCCTCGCCGTCGAAAGACCTCAGCCAACCTCTCCCGAGGCATTGCGGCGACGATTGCGGCGGTATAGTGTTGCTGCTGGTCGGAGCGGAATTGCTGAACAAACAGTTTCGGGCCCTGCACACTGGGGTTTACCTGGCCCAACTGGCCTCGCGGATCGAAGAAATTCAATGCGACGTACTGTAGCCGCTGTTTGGGGTTGTGGAAAGATAGGTGGCTAAGCGCTTTTTGCAGGTCAGCCAGGGCTATTGGAGGCGCAGTATCAACTGGTCAGGGCTTGCCAGCGGTTAATGGCGCCGTGGGGCCAGACCCGGCTTACGCTGGAGGTGGTTGAAATGGCCGGGCAGTGGATGAGTGAAGGGCGGCGTGATGAGGTGGTATAGCCGTCGTAAAGCGTCGCCGAAGGTCATCCTCTCGCATGGCAGAAGGTGCTCCAGCTGCATTTGATTGTCCGAGGTCTGGCTATGGCTTGATGCGACTTGTCCTGTCTGCGCCCTACTGGTATGGCTTCGTGGGGCGTTAAAGTCGGCTCAAGCCCAAAGTGGGCGCCTTTGCATGTACACCCCTGTGCCTCGTTGATAGTCTGGCCGTCGATTAATTCGACAGAGGTGTATCAGCATGACCATCTACTTGATCGGGGGGAAAGCTCTATTCGACAGCAATGACTCATACATGACATCCGTGAGTGATGCGGGCCATAAGGTTTTGATTGGAAGCGTGGCCGGCAGGTGTTTCAAGGCCCTACTCGATGGCAATGGAGAGGTGGTCAAAAAAAGGAGCATCATCGAGAAGGCGTGGGGCAGTTTCGGGCTTGAGGTCACCGACAACAGCTTGGTTCAGGCAATCCGGCAGATGCGCCTTGCCATGAAGGCATTTGACCTTCCTGAAAATGCGCTCAGCACAGTACCCAGGATTGGTTACACATTAACCGTAGCTATTGAGGTAGTCCCCGGCACCAACACACCGGCGGCACGTATGCCGCCGGTAAACTCAGAAAATCGACCAGTAGCCCCGCAGCAGCGTTCCAGGTTTAAAATGTCCCAAGCGCTCGTTGCTGGAATTTCCTCGATAATTGGCTTTGGGCTTGGGTTATTAGTCACCATGACAACAGCCAGCACCTGAGATAGACCCACCCCAGCGCCATCTCATTGGCATTGCGGTTACCGACAATCGAGCCGCATGACACTCTGATAAGCAGCCAGTTCGCAGGCGAGCCAATAGATGTTGTTCATCCATTGTGGCTCCCCAAGGGCTTACTCGAAATGCTCCCTGCTGAGTCCAAGCTGTTTCGGATCACCTCGGAGGACCCGCAAGGGCAGCATCTGGTTTGAGAGTGCTGTTCGCTGTAACCACTGCCGAAACGGGTTTGCAGGTTGAGGTCGATGTGATCCACCCGCGTGGCGTGGATCGGAGCGCGCTAGGAAGCGTCAAACAAACCGATGGTTTCCTGCGCATGGGTCCCCCCGCGCACGGATCAAGGCCCCTAGCGTACTTGTGTCTTCACCTTGCCATTGCTGCGGGTAAGCCAGTGCCACCGTGACCTAGTCGGCGCTCATGCCGAAAGTGCGCGCAGTTCAAAGCGTCACGATGAGCCATCTCAGGTTCAGCTAGAACTGATCGAAATAGAGAACAGTCACCAGCCCAAGGTATGCCAGGATCGTCTCGGTCATGGCTGCGATCTTCCAAGCGTTGTTCACGATCGGAGCAATGTCGCAATAAATCGTGGCGCAGGTGGCTGGCTTGTTGAGTTTCATAATGGCGCTACCTGACGACTGTCGGCTCATGCTAAGAGCCTCCGCGAGTATGCCGAGTGTCCAGGGTCGGATGAGGCAGCATGGTGGGATTCCTTGGGGGCAGTGGTAGTAACCGGGGCCGCGCAGGTTGGTGTGGGCGAGTGCGGGGCTGGCATGGATGAAATTCAGACCGACTCCGTCGGACACCCGAAGCAACGGCAGCTATATCGGTAAGGCAAGCAGCCGCAGGCGCTGGAGGAGGCGACCACCAGCGGCGTGAAGTCTGAAGATGGCTTCACCCAAGGTTGTCGCAACAGCTTCAGCGCCATTCCCTGGGACGTGTTCTACCGTCCGCCGCTGGTCACGCGCCCGTCAGTACTGGTCAGCCAGACTGCCCGAGTCACCGGTCCAGTAGGGGAGAAAAGGCATACACCATGCCCCACCTACCTTCTAGTTTCGCTTGCGATTCGATCAGGTTTCAGTGTTAGGAACCAATCCGACATTAAGTTCGAAGATACGCCGGTGCTTGCACATTTGGTGCGAGCACTGTCACCTACTTTCCTCCGAGCAACAATTGATCAGGTCCTCTCACCATGAGAGCCCTCGGCACGGATTATTGTCAGGATGCCGGTAGCTAGGTCGTGTTTTTTAGCAGGCGAGGGAGGTTGAGAATGCTGATTTCGCCGGGGATACGTTCGAGCCCCAGCCCTGCTAACTGGCGCGGAATGGCCTGCTATGACCAGCTTTCCAAGCGTATAGTGATGCGCACCAGGCGTTGCTCGTCTTGTTCGATTTCCTTGAGGTTATCGCGAATGCTGTAGATATGGTTGCGGGCTGCACGTTGCGCTTGTTCTGGCAGCCGTTCGAGTATGGCGTGATAGAGCCGAGTGTGCTGGCGATCAATCTGGCGTTTCTGTGGTGGGCGGTGGTAGAGATTGTTGACCGAGGCGAACACCGTGCTGAGCATTAGGTCGGTGAGCGACTGAAGGATGTGCAGCAGCACCGGGTTGTGCGAGGCTTCGCAGATCGAGAGGTGGAAGGCAAGGTCTAGGCGCGCATGATCCTGAGCTTCGAAGCCCTCCGGCTGTGCGTGGGCGGCCAGCATTTCCTCATAGCGTCGGGTCAGCATAGCGAATTCCGCTGGAGTGCCGCGTAGTGCTGCTAGGCGAGCTGATTCCGCTTCCAGTAGGGCGCGCACTTCCAGTAAATCGAACAGGGTGCGCGGTTGCGAACCGAACAGGAGCATCAGTGGGCTGGCATCGCGGACACTGTTGAGATTGGCCACTCGTGAATCGCGGCCTTGGGCGGTTTCGATAATTCCGCGTCCGCGTAGCGCTTTGAGCCCCTCGCGCAGGGCTGAGCGGGAAATGCCGAGCTTCTCGCACAGGCGCCGTTCCGAGGGCAGTGGCTGGCCAGCCTTGAGCACGCCATCGACGATCAAGCGTTCGATCTTTTCCGTGACGACGTCGCTGATCTGGCGTCGTGGTACGTCTACATTCGTCATGATCGGTCCCTGCCGAACTGGTCGTACCAGTTTGTGAATGGATGGTTGTATGCGGCCAATTTAGGCAGATATCCATGTTTTCTAAGAGATTTCGCGCTGTTGTGCTGAATGGCCACTTAAGAAAACTGGTAGGACCAATTGCATGCTAGCTGGACGTTGTGGATTTGCAGGGTTAATGATGCCTGCACACCAGTCCGGGTATATCACTGCCCGGAACCGACCCAACAAGAATAACGCTTACTTTAAAGAGCCTGCCATGAGCATTTTGTACGACGAGCGTGTCGACGGCCCGCTGCCTCGGGTCGACAAACCGGCCCTATTGGCCGAGTTGCACGCGCAGATACCCGATATGGAGGTGCTGCACAACCAGGAAGACCTTAATCCCTACGAATGTGATGGCCTATCTGCCTACCGCACCACACCATTACTGGTAGTTCTGCCCGAGTGCCTGCAACAGGTGCAGCGTTTGTTGCAGATTTGTCATCAGCGCGGCGTGCCGGTGGTGGCGCGTGGTGCCGGCACTGGCCTGTCCGGTGGCGCTCTGCCGCTGGAGCAGGGCGTTTTATTGGTGCTGGCGCGGCTCAACAAAATTCTCGACATCGACCCTGGCAGACGAAGCGCGCGGGTCCAGCCCGGCGTGCGTAACCTAGCAATTTCCCAGGCCGCCGCGCCCTATGGCCTGTATTACGCGCCTGACCCATCTTCGCAGATAGCCTGCTCAATCGGCGGAAACGTCGCCGAGAATGCTGGCGGCGTGCACTGCCTGAAATACGGCCTGACCGTACATAACCTGTTCAAGTTGGAGGTTCTCACGGCCAGCGGCGAGCACCTGACGCTCGGCTCCGATGCCCTGGATGCGCCGGGCTTTGACTTGTTGGCGCTGTTCACCGGCTCGGAGGGCATGCTTGGAATCGTCACTGAGGTCACTGTCAAGTTGTTGCCCAAGCCCCAGGTGGCCAAGGTGCTACTGGCCTCTTTCGACTCGGTGGAAAAGGCCGGGCGCGCTGTGGGCGACATCATCGCTGCCGGCATCATACCCGGCGGATTGGAAATGATGGATAACCTGGCCATCCGCGCCGCCGAAGACTTTATCCATGCGGGCTACCCTGTGGAGGCCGAGGCCATTCTGCTCTGTGAGCTAGATGGCGTTGAGGCTGACGTTCAGGACGAGTGTGAGCGGGTGCGCGCGGTACTGCAGCAGGCCGGAGCCAGCCAGGTGCGTCTGGCTCGCGACGAAGCTGAGCGGGTGAAATTCTGGGCCGGGCGCAAGAACGCATTCCCTGCGGTCGGGCGCATTTCGCCGGACTACTACTGTATGGATGGCACTATCCCTCGCCGCGAATTGCCTGGGGTACTCAAGGGGATTGCCGAGCTATCTGCCGAATATGGCCTACGCGTGGCCAACGTATTCCATGCTGGCGACGGCAATATGCATCCTTTGATTCTATTCGATGCCAACCAGCCTGGCGAACTAGGGCGCGCCGAGGCCATCGGAGGTAGGATTCTCGAACTCTGTGTAAAGGTCGGCGGCAGCATCACTGGCGAGCATGGCGTGGGCCTAGAGAAGATCAACCAGATGTGCAGTCAGTTCAACAGCGATGAGTTGACCCTGTTCCACGCAGTAAAGGCGGCCTTCGACCCCCACTGTCTTCTCAATCCCGGTAAGAATATTCCGACCCTGCACCGTTGTGCCGAATTTGGTGCCATGCACGTGCATCACGGCCGACTACCCTTTCCTGAGCTGGAGCGATTCTGATGCCCGACTTTGATGCCAGCGCCGTGTTGCTGGAGCAGGTCCGCCAGGCCCTCGATAACTCAACGCCGCTACGTATTCAGGGCGGCAACAGCAAGATATTCCTCGGCCGCATGGTCGTCGGTGAGGTGCTTGATACCCGTATCCATCGCGGCATCGTCAGCTACGATCCAACTGAACTAGTTATCACAGCCCGTACCGGTACCCCGCTGACAGAACTGCAGGCGGTGCTGGATGCTGCTGGGCAAATGCTTACCTGCGAACCACCGCACTTTGGCGCTACGGCCACCGTTGGCGGCATGCTAGCCACGGGTCTTTCTGGACCACGCCGTCCTTGGGCTGGGGCGGTGCGTGACATGGTTCTCGGTACGCGGTTGATCACCGGCCTTGGCAAACAGTTGCGCTTTGGCGGCGAGGTAATGAAGAACGTCGCCGGCTACGATCTGTCACGCCTGCTGGCCGGCAGCTATGGCTGCTTGGGGGTGATTACCGAGGTTTCCCTCAAGGTTCTGCCCAAGCCGCGTCAGAGCTTCAGTCTGCGCCTAGATCTGGACGCTGGGCATGCCTTGGCGAAACTCGCTGAGTGGGGTCAGCAGCCGCTGCCGATCAGCGCTGCCAGTCACGATGGAAAGGCCCTGCACCTACGCCTAGAAGGTGGTGAGGGCTCAGTGGCTGCGGCCCGCGAACGGCTCGGCGGTGAGCCCCTCGATACAGGCTACTGGAAGCAACTGAACGAACATAACTTGACATTTTTCCGAGATCCGCAACCGTTGTGGCGACTATCACTGCCCCACAACAGCCCCCTGCTGAACCTGCCTGGCGAGCAACTGATCGATTGGGGCGGTGCCCAGCGCTGGCTGAAGTCCAGTGCTGTGGCCAGTGATATTCGCGCAGCGGCCGCAGCCGTTGGTGGGCATGCCAGCTGTTTCACGGCCGATCATTGCGATAGTCCATTCCAGCCTCTGGCCGCTCCGTTACTACGCTATCAGCGCCAGCTCAAGGCACAGCTCGACCCTCAGGGGATCTTTAACCCCGGCCGCATGTATGCAGAGGTTTAGATGCTGACCAATTTAACTGAGCAGGCTAGGGCGCTGCCGCGCGGCGAAGAAGCTGAAAGCATTTTGCGCAGCTGCGTGCACTGTGGCTTCTGCAACGCCACCTGCCCGACCTATCAACTTCTCGGCGACGAGCTGGATGGTCCACGCGGACGAATCTACCTGATCAAATTGATGCTCGAAGGCAACCCCGTTACAGCCAAGACCCAGCTGCACCTAGATCGCTGCCTGAGCTGCCGCAATTGTGAAACCACCTGCCCGTCGGGGGTGGACTATCACAACCTGCTGGATATCGGCCGTGCAATGGTCGAGCAGGCAGTGCCTCGACCGCTCAGCGAGCGACTGCTGCGGGCCAGCTTGCGCCAGGTGGTACCGCGCCCTGCGCTATTCAGAGTTCTGACTTACACCGGTCAGGCGTTGCGTCCGCTGCTGCCCGCAGGGTTGCAGGAAAAGCTGCCGCGTCAAGTGCGTGTCGCCAAGCCCCGCCCACCGCAGCTTTACAGTCGGCGTGTTTTGATGCTTGAGGGTTGTGTCCAGCCGGGGCTATCGCCCAATACCAATGCGGCGGCGGCGCGGGTGCTTGATTGTCTCGGTATCAGTGTTCAGCCCGTGCGCGAGGCCGGCTGCTGTGGAGCTCTAGACTACCATCTTAACGCCCAGGAACAGGGCTTGCAGCGGGCCCGGCGGAATATCGATGCCTGGTGGCCTGCTATCGAGCAGGGTGCCGAAGCCATCGTGCAGACCGCCAGTGGCTGTGGTGCGTTCATCAAAGATTACGCTCGAATGCTGGTTCGCGATCCGCTCTATACGGCTAAGGCGCAGCGGGTGAGTGACCTAGCTAAGGACCTAGTGGAAGTGCTACGCGGCGAACCGCTGGAGCGTCTCGGCATTCGTGCCAACCAACGCCTGGCCTTCCACTGCCCCTGCACCCTGCAACATGCCCAACAACTCGGTAGCGCAGTCGAGGCGATGCTCGTTGACCTCGGTTTTCAGCTTACTTCGGTGGCCGACAGCCATCTCTGCTGTGGTTCGGCCGGCAGCTATTCGCTGACCCAGCCGGAGCTGTCGCGGCAGTTGCGTGACAACAAACTTAATGCTCTGGAAAGCGGGCAGCCAGATGTAATTGTTACCGCCAACATCGGCTGCCAGGCCCATCTCGACGGTGCTGGGCGCACCCCGGTGCGGCACTGGATTGAGCTGGTGGACGACGCAATGAGCTGACTACCTGCGCATCGCCGGGGCCGGCCAGGTGTCTTGCGGCGGCAATAACTACCCGGATCCAACTGGGTCAAACAAATACAAATACGAGGCAGGACATGCACCACAAAACAGTACTGAGCCAGAGTGAAGTCATCCGAATCATCTGTGCCGCCCGCGCCGAGGCGCAGCTCAACGGCTGGGCCGTGGCCATTGCAGTGGTCGATGATGGCGGCCACCCTTTAGCTTTGGAACGCCTCGACGGTTGTGCGCCCATCAGCGCCTATATAGCCACCGAAAAAGCACGCACATCGGCCCTCGGGCGACGCGAATCGAAGGGTTATGAAGATATGGTCAATGGCGGGCGCAGTGCCTTCCTTTCTGCGCCGCTGCTAACGTCCCTAGAAGGTGGTGTGCCGATCCAGGTCGATGGCCAGGTGGTCGGTGCTGTAGGGGTGTCCGGGGTCAAGGCCGAGCAGGATGCTCAAGTGGCCAAAGCCGGTATCGTAGCCCTGTAAACACGTGCGTAGCCATCAGCAGACGGCCTTCGACCTGTGGGGAGACGGCAGGTTGAGCTGGACATAGGGCTTATCCCGCAATCCTCGGAAAGGAAATTAGTGATGACTGATCGCGTGAACTGTGCAGGCTTGCAAGTGGCCTGCAGCCTGCAACACTTTGTTAACCACGACGTGCTGCCTGGTACGGGCCTGCAGCCTGAAGCATTCTGGATTGGCTTCGCAGCACTTGTACATGATCTGGCACCGCAAAATCGCGCTCTGCTCGCCGAGCGCGAGCGTTTGCAGGCCGAGTTGGATTCCTGGCATCGAGGTCATCCCGGCCCAGTGATCGATATGCCGGCATACCGCACCTTTCTTGAGTCTATAGGTTACCTGCTGGCGGAGCCTGCGCAGGTGCAGATCAGCACCGCCAAAGTCGACTACGAGATCAGCAGCCAGGCTGGGCCGCAGTTGGTGGTGCCGTTGATGAATGCGCGCTATGCGCTGAATGCCGCTAATGCGCGCTGGGGCTCGCTGTATGACGCGCTCTACGGCACCGATGCGATCAGCGAAGAGGGCGGGGCGCACAAGGGCTTTGATTTTAACAAAATGCGCGGGGCTAGAGTGATCGCCTTTGCCCGCAATTTTCTCGATCAAGTTGCGCCGCTGGTCAGTGGCTCCCATGCCAAGGCAGTCAATTACCGGGTAGTTGCAGGTCAACTGCAGGTCGGACTGGCCAATGGCAGCCACAGCAGCCTGCGGCAGCCGAAGAAGTTTGTCGGTTACCAGGGCCCTGCTCTGGAGCCACTGGCCGTACTGCTTAAGAATCATGGACTGCACGTGGAAATCCAGATTGATCCGCGCAGCCCGATCGGTCAGACCGATGCCGCCGGGGTCAAGGACCTGCTGATCGAGGCGGCACTGTCGACCATTCTCGATTGTGAGGACTCGGTCGCTGCGGTGGATACCGCCGATAAGCTGCTGATCTACCGTAATTGGTTGGGCCTGATGCGCGGCGACCTCTGTGAGAGCCTGGAGAAAGGTGGTCGCTCCATCGTGCGCCGACTCAACCCAGATCGTGAGTACATCTCCGTCGACGGATCGCTCCTGACCCTGCATGGCCGTTCGCTGCTGTTTGTGCGCAATGTGGGCCACCTGATGAGCAGCCCAACGGTCCTCGACCGAGATGGCGGCGAGATTCCTGAGGGCATCCTCGACGCAGTGATGACCAGCCTAATTGCTCTGCACGACCTCAATCGGCCTGGCAACTCGCGCTGCGGCAGCGTCTATATCGTCAAGCCGAAGATGCACGGCCCGCAGGAAGTAGCTTTTGCTGACCTGCTATTCGAACGTATTGAGGACCTTATCGGTCTACCGCGGCATACGCTGAAGATGGGCATCATGGACGAGGAACGGCGAACCAGTATCAATCTCAAGGCCTGTATTGCCGCTGCCAGCGCGCGGGTGGTCTTTATCAACACCGGCTTCCTCGATCGCACCGGCGACGAGATGCACACGGCCATGGAAGCCGGGCCTATGTTGCGTAAGGGCAATATGAAAGGCGCGCGCTGGATTCAAGCCTACGAGCGCAACAACGTGTTGGTCGGCCTCAACTGCGGCCTTCGGGGGCGCGCCCAGATCGGGAAGGGGATGTGGGCCATGCCGGATCTTATGGCCGATATGCTCCTTCAGAAAATCGCTCACCCTCGGGCCGGGGCAAACACCGCTTGGGTGCCGTCACCCACCGCAGCAGTGCTACATGCGTTGCATTACCACCAGGTGGATGTACAGGTGGTGCAGCTTGAACTGGAGAAAATAGATCGGGCCGGGGAACGCGACAGCCTGCTCGATGACCTGCTGACGGTGCCGGTTGCCGCCGCGTCCGACTGGAGTTCCGCGGATATCCAGCGGGAACTTGACAACAACTGCCAGGGCATCCTCGGTTACGTGGTGCGCTGGGTCGAGCAAGGCGTGGGCTGCTCAAAAGTGCCGGATATCCACAACGTCGGCCTCATGGAAGATCGCGCTACGCTGCGCATTTCGAGCCAGCACATCGCTAATTGGCTGCACCATGGCGTGGTCAGCCGCGCCCAAGTTGAGGAGGCCCTGCAGCGAATGGCGCGAGTAGTTGATGTACAGAATGCCGGAGATCCACTGTACCGGCCGATGGCGAGTAACTATGACACTTCGGCCGCCTTCCAGGCGGCTAGCGAGTTGGTTTTCAAGGGGCGCGAGCAACCCTGCGGCTATACCGAACCCCTGTTGCATGCCTGGCGTATTCGCTTCAAACAAAAGGCTAATTTAGGCCCGCGTGCCTGGTTAGTCGGGGCCATTTAAACCTGCTTCTCTAGCTCATGGCCTGAGGCGCTTCGAGCATGGGAATGTTGCGGTCCGGGGCACCTGGACCGTGCTAGGGGCCGGCAAGGCCCAAATGTGTGACGCCGGATACAATCCGGAAACTGTGGTTTACAAAAAGAATAAGGAACTAACCATGAGTCAAACACTGTTGTCCATCCTAGCCTTTGTACCACTGGTGCTGGCCGGCGTACTGCTGATCGGCTTTCGTTGGCCGGCCAAATACGCCATGCCGGCGGTTTTCTTGCTCACGGCCATAATCGGCCTGAGTGCCTGGGACATGTCCCTCAACCGCGTTATCGCCTCCAGCCTACAGGGCCTGATTCTCACCGCGGGGATTCTCTGGATCATCTTCGGTGCGATTTTGTTGCTCAACACCCTCAAGCATTCTGGAGCTATCAGTGCGATTCGCCGTGGCTTCGCCAATATTAGTCCGGACCGCCGGGTCCAGGCGCTTATCGTGGCCTGGCTGTTTGGCTGTTTTATCGAGGGGGCTTCCGGCTTTGGCACGCCGGCGGCTGTGGCGGCACCGCTACTGGTCGCCCTCGGTTTCCCAGCCTTAGCGGCCGTGGTGCTTGGGATGATGGTGCAATCTACACCTGTGTCTTTCGGAGCGGTGGGTACGCCGATTCTAGTGGGCGTGGGGGGCGGTCTGGACAAAAGCGGAATAAGCGAACAGCTGGTGGCGGTTGGTAGTAACTGGGAGATGTTCTTCCACTTGATCTACTCGCGGGTGGCCATCACACATGGTCTGATCGGTCTGCTGATGCCATTGATCATGGTGATGATCATGACCCGCTTCTTCGGCAAGAATCAGTCGTGGCGTGAAGGTCTGGCGGTGGCTCCCTTCGCCATTTTCACCGCGTTCTGTTTCTCGTTGCCTTACATGGCCGCCGGAGTGTTTCTCGGCCCCGAGTTCCCTTCGATTATCGGTGCCTTGGTCGGCCTGGCAATTGTCGTGCCTGCAGCCAAGGCTGGTTTCTTGCTACCCAAGCAAACCTGGGATTTCGCCGAGGCTAAAGACTGGCCAGCCGAGTGGATGGGCAAGATCGAGATGAAGATCGAGGAAGTAGCCGGCAAGACGCCAGTGTCCGTACCTATGGCCTGGGCACCCTACCTGTTGCTGGCGATCTTTCTGGTTCTGTCGCGTAGCTTTCCCGAACTCAAGGCTGCGATGATTTCACTCAGCTTCGGCTGGCAGAATATCCTCGGCGAAACCGGTGTTTCTGGAGCCCTGGAGCCCCTCTACCTGCCGGGCGGAATCTTGTGCTTGGTGGTGCTGGTGACCTTCTTTATGCACCGCATGCGTTTTAGCGAACTGGCTGCGGCAGTCAGCGAGTCAAGTCGGACCCTGCTGGGGGCTGGTTTTGTACTGATCTTCACTATCCCCATGGTGCGCATTCTGATCAACTCTGGGGTAAACGGCTCCGATCTTGTGTCGATGCCTGTGGCAATGGCGCAACTGGTGGCCGACAGCATGGGTGGCGTGTATCCGTTCTTCGCACCAGTGGTAGGGGCATTGGGGGCCTTTATCGCCGGTTCCAATACGGTGTCCAACCTGATGCTCTCGCAGTTCCAGTTCAATACCGCCGGTCTATTGGGGCTATCCGGGAGCATGATGGTGGCGGCGCAGTCTGTGGGTGCGGCAGCGGGTAACATGATCGCTATCCATAACGTGGTGGCAGCCTCTGCCACCGTGGGTTTGCTAGGCCGCGAAGGGATTACCCTGCGCAAGACTATGCTGCCGACTCTCTACTATCTGCTGGCAGCTGGAGGCCTTACTATGCTGGCCATGTACGGCATGGGCATTGCCGATCCACTGCTGGTCGTGCCCTGAGCCCAGTATTCTGCCGAGCACTACGCATTGGTTTGGTCGCGGAGGTTAGAGAGTCATCGCTCGGTGCCTCTGCGCATATTCGATACCTTCTCCCGATTAATCATCTGTGCTCATCAGATTTCAGCACTACAAAGCTCATTTCATTCGCTCGCTACAGGCAGGTCGCCCATGCTGGACTCGACGTAATTAAGCGTCGGCGACTCTTCTTGGCGCGAGGTATTCCGATGGTTGTGCAAGTGCTTGATTTACGCGTGTTGATTCTGGAGCGTCATCCCTTCCAGTTAATTGGCTTTGAGAAGCTTCTAAATGAGTGTGGTTGCTTCAAACTGACTCCGGCGATTGATGCCTGTGACATTGAACTTCTGATTGAGGAGCGTCGGCAGTTTGATGTGGTTGTTTGCCAAGAGGCTAGCATCAATGATGAGTTTCGCCAGAAAGAACGTGACGCCCTTGAGGCGCTGGTGAGCACCGGGCAAGCCTCAAAGCTGATGCTAATTGGTGATTCATCAAGCAAGAAAAGCCAATGGCATGGGTTGGGGCGTTCTTTTCCCAAAGAGGTCATTAGAGTGACGCCGCCACTGACGCATGACCGCATTCGTCCTTACCTACTGCTACGGCTACTCAACTACGCAAGTAGTCTGGCCTTGCATAAGATAGCCTGAAGCTAAAGCGATCTGAGCTCAGCAGCGACTCATTGTTGTGCCAGTGTCCCATCGAGGTTACCAACGCTACTATCTTGCGGCGCTTCCATGGCTGACGGTAAATCATCTCAGCCTTATACAGTCAGTTGGTGGCTTCGGCCAAAGTGTTGTCGTAGCTATCGCCTTTGCTACCAAGCGAGTGCTTGACTCCAGCTAATGTGGCTGGCGTGTGTGTATAGGTGGACACCATCGCCTCAAGCGAAACTGCGTGAACGCCATTGAGCAAGCCCTTTACGTTAGCGTTGATCATCTGATCCCACTCGGCTGGGTTCTGCTTGGTGATCTCAGCTAAGAGCATTACTCCGGCATTGTTGAACAAGGCATCGACCGGCCCAAAACGCTCTTCGGCTTCGGCAACTGCGGTAAGCAGCTTGGCGCGATCAGTGATGTCGACCTGCTTGCTCAGGGTGTTTGGTGGCGCAAGCGCCTCACAATCCATGAGCCAGGAAGTTCTGGCGAGGCTGGTTCGGTGAGCGCTGACAAAGTATATGGCCTACGCAGCAGTAGCGGAAAATTCAAATTCAGAGTTTTTCACTTTGATTGAGTGGTGTTTTGGGTATGGTGTTTTTGCATCTCCGATGCGCATGGCTGGGAGTTTCTTAGCTGCGTAATAAGGCTAGGGAACTTCCTGTTTTTCAGGGCGGGTTGCGGGTGACTCAGGCAGACTTGGGTGGGTCGGTGATACAGCAACAAAAGAGAATAACCATGAAAATGATTGTTGTTTTGATGTTATTAATGCTCGCTAGTACTGCGATTTTTGCCCACGGTGGAGGTTGTCGTAAAAGCTCACCGCCTGGGCAGTGCTGTCACATGGATAATAGTGCAGGCAAAGTTCACTGTCACTAAAAGCAATACGGCGCCCGTTTAATGCGGGCGTCATTTCGATGAGGTGTCTATGCAGCGCTCGAGAACTGAGCTCTATCTTTGTCTTTCCTCTGCGCGGTCTTTTATGGCTACTGATGGTGTGTTGGCCAAGCTCACTAGAACGAAATTGGGTGCGTCTGTGTTCGCTTGTGCCATACCGTGTAAAAGCGTAGCGAGTGATGGTAATCAATCTTCGGGGAGTTTTCGCAGCGTCCGCAAAACCGTCGGAGGCCCAGTCAGGTCCTGCTGGACTCGGGCCGTCATCGCTGTCATTTAGGATGGCGTCCTGCGGCAGGATTGACTGTTGACTTACGTGATGTTCCTTCAGGGGTGATTGACGCCTAGCCCCAGCTGCAACATCCGGGTACTAACCTGTGCAGGTGTGCTGGCAATCGCGCGGCCCACTGTATTTCAGTGCAGATTCGTAGATTTAATTTTCCTCTATATGCAGGTTTCCAGAGTGTTCACTCCCGAAAACCACCGGCCGCAGGTTGTAGGAGATTGAGTGATTATAAGACCCATAATTGAATTTGGGTGTATTGATCCTAGAGCGTTCCCCCTTCCAGTCGATAGATTTAGAATGAGTTCTGAATCGTTGCGGTTGCTTCAATCTGACTCCGGCTGTTGATACTAGTGATTTTACACTGCTGATTGAGGGGGAGGGGCGATACGATCTGGTTTTTTGAAAAGAAGCGAATGTCAATGAAGAAAAACATCAAGGTGAATGGGGTGTTGTGGCTTTTTGATCGAGTTTGTGCATGTCTCGAAGTTGATATTAGTATCGTGTGAAGATAGCCGGAGTAACAAGGAGCTATGGCTAGGTAGATTGTTGCATACAACTATAATCAGTATCGTAGCGCAACTTACGCTTGAGCGTATTCAGTTATATTTGGCTCTGTGTGTGCTCAAATATGTCAAGCAAATATCTTGTAAAAATCCCCCGCCCTGTCTTTTCTGCACTATGGACTCTCACTGTCTTCTCTTTGCATACATTACAGAGCTTGGGAGACTGTAGAAGAGCTAGCATTTTTCTGATGCGGAAAAGGGTAAACCAAGCCCTAGGGAAGGTCTGAAGTAGTCAGCGATTTTTGATGCCCTCGTTGGTAGAGGTTCAAAAAACGCTGGCTGGTCAGAAATCAGACCTTTCCTATTCTTAACTCATCGTTTCACCCTTGAGCGACGCCTTTTCAAGGCGCTTTTCCCGCATTACAGGCGCATCTCTCCCGCGACCAGCAGCCGTTTTCGCATCATCCACAGGTTCGACAGGGCAAATAGCGTGGCCTGTTGCGCGGTGTTTTTCATCAGGCCGCGAAAGCGCACTTTCGTATAGCCAAACTGACGCTTGATCACTCGGAATGGATGCTCAACCTTCGCCCGGACTTGTGCTTTCGCATATTCGATTTTGCGCCGCAGGCGCCCGATCAAACTCTTTTTCGCGTGTTTTTTATAGCTGCTGGGCCGTGCGGCAATCGACCAGATCATCTTGCGATTCTGATGCTCAGGACGCTTGTCCACACCGGTGTAACCGGCATCGCCAGACACGTATGATTCCTCGCCATGCAGCAACTGATCGACCTGCGTCACGTCCGCCACATTGGCCGCCGTGCCCACCAGGCTATGCACCAAACCCGACTCGGCATCGACGCCGATATGCGCTTTCATCCCGAAGAAATACATGTTCCCCTTCTTCGTCTGATGCATTTCGGGGTCGCGTTTACCCTCTTTATTCTTGGTCGAACTCGGCGCATGAATGATCGTCGCATCGACCACCGTACCTTGGCGCAACATCAGGCCACGGTCGCCCAGATAACCGTTGATGACCTGCAAAATCCCGCCGGCCAACTCATGTTTTTCCAACAGACGTCGGAAGTTGAGGATCGTGGTTTCATCGGGAATCCGATCCAGATGCAGCCCCGAAAACTGGCGCAGGATAGTGGTCTCGTACAGCGCTTCTTCCATCGCCGGATCGCTGTAGCCGAACCAGTTCTGCATCAGATGAACCCGCAACATCGCCATCAATGGATACGCCGGACGACCACCTTCGCCTTTCGGATAATTCGGCTCGATCAAGGCAATCAGACCCTTCCAGGGCACGACCTGATCCATCTCGATCAGGAAACGCTCGCGGCGGGTCTGCTTACGTTTGCCGGCGTACTCGGCATCGGCGAAGGACATCTGTTTCATCGGGGCTCAACCGTCGTGTTCGGATCAGGCGGCTATTTCACCAAATCTGAAAGTCTTTTTCAGAGTTTCCCTAGGGAGCCTAAGTTCGGCTTCCTGCGCGTAATTCACTGTAAATCACCACTTGTCATTTTGTTTTTGTTGGCGAGGCATTGATGCTCCCTGCTCCCTGCTCCCTGCTCCCTGCTCGTCAGCGTCTTGGCGCTTTGGGCAACTTTTGTATTTCTCGTCGTCGAGTGCCTAAATAGATGCGTCAGTCCCTTGTTGCCCCTTCCCAATTTCCCAGGGTGCCTTTTCCTGTTTGCAATAATCACATGCGCTTACGTGGCTCGCTACGTGTCGGCTTGGCTGTTATGTGCATGGGCATGGGCATGCAGGTTGTCGCTGGGCCGATGGCCGCGCCGCTTCAAGCAAATGCGAAACAGACGGCCCGTCAGGTCTATGTGCTCTATGTGCCGCTCAAGGGCGAAACCCTTGTACAGGTGGCTCAACGCTTTGACGTAAAGGACGCGGACTTGCTTGCACAGCAGCGACAGGCGCAGATGCAAGGCTGGCTGGGGCCCGCGCTGTTGGTTGAACAGCAGGCCAATGGCGAGTCGCAACTGTATCCTGCTTTTGTGCTACAGGCCCTGCGCAAGGGGCAGCCGTTGGGTGCTCTGGCGTTGAGTGTCAACCGCTCGGAACGCGAGTTGCGCAATCTCAACGCGCTGTTAATGGGTAATGAGCGGGTCAGCAGTTTGCAGGCCGGTGATTGGGTGTTGGTGCCCGCGCCGGCAAAGCCCCTTGCCGCGCAAGCCGGCGTAGAAAAAGAGCAGGCCAATCGTCAGGCCCAAAAGGTTGAGAGCACGCTCGTTTCTGCAGCCACAACCGTTGACGGCATGCTAGGTCGGGGCCGGGCAGATCAGTCTCCCGGTTCGGTGCTTAGCCAGCAGCTTGAGCAGCAGGCGCTAGGAGCGGCAACGGGTGGCATCTCACAAGGTATTGAGGGCTTGCTAAACAGCACCGGTAAGGCTCGTGTGGGTGTGCAGGCCAGTACGGCCAGCAATGATGTTGACCTGAACCTGGACTACCTGCATCCCCTGCTTGAGAGCAAGGATGGCATCTTGTTTACTCAGGTCGGTGCGCGAACCTTTGATGAGCGCACCATTGGCAATTTCGGTTTGGGTTACCGCCATCAGTTCAATTCTGATCTGATGGTGGGGGCCAACACCTTCATCGACCAAGACTTTTCCCGCCACCATACCCGACTAGGAATTGGTGCTGAGCTTTGGACCGAGCAAAGCCGTTTCGCTACCAACTACTACACGCCGCTAAGTGACTGGAAACAGTCGAGTCGCCACGAACTCAATACCGACCCCCTGCGCAAGGACCTCTATGAGCGTCCTGCCCAGGGTTGGGATGTTCGCGCCGAAACCAGCTTGCCTGGCGCCCCGTCGTTTGCCGTTACGGGTAAATACTTCCAGTGGAAGGGCGATGGAGTGGATGCATACGGCAGTGGGCAGTTGGAAAAAAACCCCAAGGGCTATGGCCTGGGGCTTAAGTGGCAACCGATACCTCTGATTGGTGTCTCGGCGGAACGCCAGCAAATTCAGAGTGGCGATGGTCAATGGGTGCTGAGTGCCAACTTCACTTGGAGCTTCGATCAGGACCTGGGCGCGCAACTCTCGGGTAGCGGCAAGGGCATGGCGATCAAACCCCTTGAACAGTCCCGCAAGGAATTCGTCGATCGCAACTACAACATCGTGCTCGATTACAAGCAGAAAGCGAAATACCTCGACTTTGGCTTTGCCATCCATGATATGGCGATCCCGGCCAACAACACCAATGGGCCAGTCTTCTACGCCGCCCCCCCAGTCAAGGGCGTGCCCGCTGGCGGGGTCGTCCGTTACGACATCACCGGTATCAGCCCAGCCGCTGCGGCAGACGAAGTAACCGTCAACGCACAAACAGGACAGTTGACCGTGGCTAAAGGGGCGCAAGCCCAAGTAATTAGCCTGACGGCCTACCTGTTCATGCCGAAGAACTAAGCGAGAGCGCCCGTAATGAAACAATCCATATTCAACTTCAAGCGCCTCGCTAGCTGCCATCTCGATGCCCGGTCTAAAAAAGCAGACCTCGCAGCGTTTGCACATGCGTCGCTGCCTGCCCAAATGTCGCGCGCTTCTGCACGATCCAACCACCTGGCCATGTCCTTCTATGGCTGTAATCTGCTGCGGGCACTCGTTACCGGGTCATTGCTCGCCCTGCAATCGATTTCCGCCTATGCGCAACTATCGCCGGCCGACATACCGATCGGTTATCTACAAGTCGCCGATGACACCGCCCGGGTAACGGTCGAAGGGTCTACGCCTGCGGGTTTCACGCTAACCGCGGTGGCGGTGTATGTGAATGGCCGGCTGCTGGCCTTCGACCCGCCGATTGTGGGCCAGACGCTGGAAGCGCGACTGACTTGCTCGGCGGTCTGTAATGATGTGCCGGCCGACGGTTACCAGTGGGAAATCCAAGCCAGTGTAGGTTCGGGGTCCTACATCCCGATCAGCAATGCAACAACCTCTACCTATCTCGTGCGGCCTGAAGACCAGAAAAAAGCCATTCGGGTCAGCGTGCCGTAAAACGAGCGGGCTGTTTCCTTGCCGAGACGGCCCCGGCGTTGACGATAGCGTCCATCAGTAAAGAACTTTCGAAAATCAAACACACAAAAGGAGTACATTATGATCAAACAGTACCGTGTACACGCCCTTGGATTCGCTTTGGGGCTGGTCATCAGCGGCTCGGCGTTCGCCGTGGTTTCCACACCGACCAGCGCTGTCAAGGGTCGCGTGCCCAGTATGGCGGCGCCGACAGTGACGCATAACGACGTTAACGCTAACGGCGTGATAGACACCGGCGACACCCTGACTGCGAGCGACAATGGCTTCGTCGATGTGGACGGCGATGTTGCGATCGCCTCGACCTATCGCTGGAGCGATGGCGCCAATAATCTAGGGACCGATAGCGTTTACACAATCACAGCGAGTGATTTGGGCACGAGCATCACTCTGTATGCAACGCCGCGTACCGACCCGAGCATCACCGATCCTGACGTTGGCGCTGAGGTGGCCAGCGCCGCGGCAATCGACGTGGCAGCCAACAACTATTTGTTGTCGGTGCAGATTACTGGCTATACCGGCAATCCCCTTGTGGCCTCGACCCTGACCGCCGTGCCGACGTGCGCTGGCACTTGCGGCGTGGTGAGCTACCAGTGGCAGATCGAGCCGTTGGGCGGCGGCGCTTTTGTGGACATTCCCTCCGCTACCAGCGACACCTATACACCGGAGAAAGGCGATCAGAAACGTATGATTCAAGTCGTAGCCAACTAACATAAGCCATTGCCATCCGGCCTTTAACGGCGGGTGGCGTTGTTTAAGAGGAATACACATGTTTGTACTACCTTTGCGTTTGGTGTTCTTGACGTGTCTATGCTCGCTCAGCACGAGCCTGTGGGCGCAGCAAGTAGCTAACACGCCTACGGTCAAGGGCCGCGCGCCGGTGGCTGCGCCGACTTTAGAGAGCATTGCGCCCGTCGTGGTGGGCAGCACCGTCACCGCAACGTCTGGCTTTAGCGATGAGGATGGTGATGCAGAACAGGGCACCACTTGGCGTTGGCTGCTGAATGGCGTCGCCATCGGCGGCGCGGAGAGCAATAGCTATACCCTGCTGCCAGGCGATGGCAATGGTAAAGCGCTGCAGGTTGAGGCGCTGGTCGCGACCGATCCGACTAGCACCGATCCCGCACAGAGTGATCCGGCACTTTCCACTGTAATCACTACCCAGGGTAGTGCTCCGGTCGCCACGCTAAGCCCACTGGCTAACTCGGTCTATCAGTACGACCTAGTGACTTCGGGGGGCTATGCCTACAGCGATGCGGACGGCGATCTGGAATCGGGCTCGACCTTCGACTGGTTGTTGGATGACCTATCGATCTTGATAGGGGGCTCGGCTATCGCGCACGGCAGCAATAAGCAGAGCCGCCAATTGATGCCGGCAGATGTGGGCAAGCTCCTGACGTTTAGCGTGACGCCCCGATCCGCGACGGGCGAGCCTAGCGTCGGCGATGCCGCCAAGGTGATGCAGACGGTGGTCGTGCCAGCGGGGCTCCAGGTGATAAATTTTTCAAAACCGGATGGGCTCCCGCGTAACTGGTCAGGTGCTGACAGCTATTGCAAATACACTGTGGGGAATGGCGCCAGGTTGCCAACCAAAGATGAATTGCTGGAACTGTTTGTCAATGCCACTCGTAGCATGGAAGGTGTGGTTGTGATGAACACTGATATGTGCAATCTGCATGGGTGGTGCGGCGCGCCCTCCACCTACTGGTCTTCCGACAGCCGCCACGGCGTTTCTCTGAGTAATGGTGACTCCAACTATGTCGAGTCTTACTCCACCTTCCAGGTGGCGTGTGTACTCTGACTCGCCCTGTGTGGGGCGTTGAATTTTATTGCGGCCAAGTTCGCGCCTATGGACGGCGACGGGAGCGGCTGTTAAGGCGCGGCTAGGCCGCGAAGTCCGTGGTGGCGGCCGACCCAGGCCGGCGCGTAGCTTGAGGTGGTGGCATTGGCCAGGATGAAAGAGCGCTTCAACGTAGCGGCGTGATTTGTTATCGCCAGTTGTGCATGGAAAATGGCGTAACGGTCGATGGCAAGTTTACACGGCTGATGGACAATCAAGACTTTCCGCTGAAACTCTCGGCCCCTCAGCCTGCAGGTGAGTGGGTGAATTGAGTGCTGGCGGGATTTGCTCAGGACAACGTGCCTATCAGGGGGGGCTCTCATGGCCGCATCTCAGGGCAGTCTATAGAAACGAGTTATAGGTGGGTGCGTAAGAGGGGCGAATTCACGGCGATTAATCTGCGCTCACTGAAAATCACACCAATTAATTTTTAATTTTTGCCCGCGCCCCGGATGATTCCAGCTCTCCTCTTGTGTGCGTGGGTGTTGATTTGTGAAATGGCTTCTTGGTGATGAGGGGTTTAATAACAAAGTGTTATTAGCGTCGCTCGGTGGGTGTATGGTTTTGGCTGTATCGATTGCACTGACTGAGTATCTGGTAGGTCATTACTTTACTCATCTTTTTGAACGCACGCGCAGCTTTAATGCCAGTCAGCTGGTGGAGATGCGTAATCAGATTTCCAGAGTGTTTGAGCAATTGCATGATCTTGATATATTTAATCAAGAGCAAGGCAATGCTTGTCGTAAAGAGGTGTTCCTGACCCAGGCTGCATTGGTCGACGCCAATCGCTTTATCTATGAAACAGCATTGAAAGTGGATGGCGGAGGGCTGTGCAGCTCGTATGGGTCGGAGTCCGGGGGGCTAAGTGCGTTTGCCTTCGAGCAGAGTCATGCGGGGTATCCGGTCAATGGCAACGGTACGACCAGAACTTACTGGTTCAATGCTGGGGTCGGTGCGACCCTGGATGCCGGAGAGATTCTGATCAGGGAAAATCGGGTTCATGTGCGGATCAATAAGGGCATCCTGCTGGATGCCCTTGCGCTGGACAAAAATGTTTCCTTTGCGCTGTTCGAGCGCGGCAAGCCGGTGCCCGTATTGGCCAATCATGCCATCGACTATTCCGCGGAGGCTGTCGCAACCCCCGAGACGATAGTGCGCACCCAGGATGCTGTGTTCTATGCCTACCCGGTCAAGTGGAGTGATCTGGTAGCGCTTATCTCCGTACCTGCTGCGTATTACAAAACGGTCTGGGGCTGGCTGCTTCTCTTGTGCGTGGGCACCTTGGCAGCGCTCTTTTTTCTGCTGGTTTATACCGTCAGCCGGGTCTATCGGCTGAAGTTTTCTCTACGGGCAAAGTTGAAGAACGCCTTGAAAGAGAGTCAGTTGCAGATGTTCTATCAGCCGATCGTGGACATGCGCAGTGGCGAGGTCATGGGCGCTGAAGCGCTGATGCGCTGGACCCTAGATGATCGTTCGATATCGCCGGTTGAGTTCATCCCATTGGCCGAGGCCAATGGGATGATCGTGGAGTTGACTGAATGGTGCTGTGAGCAAGTTGCCAAAGATATGTCGGTGTTGCTCTCGTGTACGGAGAACAAATATGTGTCGATCAATCTGTCGAGCGTAGCCCTAGCTGCGCCTGATATAGCCAAGAAATTACATAATATTTTATTGAGATTTGAGATTCGTCCCGCGCAGTTCGTGTTTGAAATTACCGAATCCTTCACTGTTGCTGGGGAGTCAGCACAAGCGCAACTTTATTATCTTCATGATTTGGGTTACAAGATTGCGCTTGATGATTTTGGTGCGGGAAGTTCTAACCTGGCTTATTTGGAGCGGCTGCCGGTTGATATTATCAAGATCGACAAGTCTTTTGTTACTCTAGATAAAATGTACTCTGCAGACACTATGTGGTGGCACATTATCAGAATCGCACGTTCCCTTGATCTTGTTGTGATTGCTGAGGGCATTGAAGGGCGCGAGCAGGTCAATCCACTGCTGGATGTAGGGGTTAAGTATGCACAGGGCTATTACTATTTTAAACCGATGCCTGCAGAGCAGTTCATTGGCATCGTGACAGCGAGCGCTGGACGCGATGCAGGCAGTAATATTCCAGTCGCGCGACTGGATGATACCAATAAATTTGAAGTGCAGTGATGAGTACTCAGGAAATTATTATTAAAAGCCCGCTATCAGACGCCCGAAAAATTAAATTCTATCCGGCGCAGATGGTGATAAGGGTTGTCGGTGCAGGCGGACTGGAAAAAATAGACTTGGGCTATACCTCTTCTAGGCTATTGGAGTTGCTAATTTCTAAAGCGGGTGTAATGGTCGAGCGTGAAGAAATTCTTCGGTACGCTTGGAGTGGCCGGGTTGTCTCGCAGAACAATCTTAACCAGTCGATAAAATTGGTTCGTGAGGTGCTGGATGACGAAATATCCAAAAGTGTTATACAGACAGTACCCCGTAGAGGCTATATGTTTAATCCGGAATACTTGCTGGGAGAGCCGGTGGTTGAATTGAGTGAACTTGTTGTGGCCGAGTCAGCAGTCCTGCCTGCGCTGCAGCCAGTTGTGTTTGGTTCTTTCTCTAGATGGAAAGAGGCCTTGTTGGGCGCTTTGTGTTTATTTCAGTTGTTTTTGCTAAATGGGCAAATCGACTATGAATTGTTATTTTTAAAAAGACCTGATTTCCAGGGCGAAATTGTGAACGGTAACCGATTTATCTATGTCGGCGATGGAGGAAGGGGCACGGAGGGGCTGAGGGAGCGATTTAAGGTTTCGATTGCTAAACTTTCCGAGATGCCTGTTCAGGGCGCCGTCGTTGTTTTCAGCAAGATGCATGATTTCTATGAAATTAGCTGTCTCTCGGCTGAAGGAAAGGCAGGAGCCTTCTATGTTCATGCATCAAGGGTTGATCTTCTCGCCGAGCAGGAGTTTACCGAATGCTTGCGATAAAGCGGTTTAAAGTCTGTGGGTTGCTAGGGGTTTTTCTGGCAGTATTGATCATGCTTAACGTTGGTGTTTTTTATAATAACTATCACAGTCGAGTATCTGGTAGCTTTTTTGCCCAAGGCAAGATGATTCTAAGTACAGGCGATGAGGTGAAAATGGCCTCAAGGATAAATTTTTTTAAGACCGGCCTTTTGGAGTTCCAAAAAAGTTGGGGTTGGTCTAGGTCTGCCTATCGCGAGGTTGTCGGCCGTATGGGCGGTGACTTCATTTCTCGTACGGTCTCTGCAAGGTCGGAGCCAATCACGAAGTTGTCACCGGCATTTGACGGTGATGATGATGCTTTCAGTCAGGTCTATTATTTGAAAGTGGGTGGTGAGTTAACCTATATTAATATTTATTCAGGAGATGAGGGCAATTGCTTCTATGTTAAGGAGCTTGTACGCACGCGCTGCTTTGGGGTAAGCGCTGAGTGATAGGTTAAATAGCAGTTTCAAGGTGTGTGGGGTGACTTGTTTACTTTCGGTTAGTGTCGCGTAAGTTGGTGTGTGTCGCTATCTGTGAAAGTTACTGTCACTACAGTTTGCCTACTGACTCGCTAGTATGGCTTCAATGTTTTTGGCTGTTTGTAGTAGTCGCTTGATCATTTCTTTGGTGAATAATCTGGTTTTTTCATCAATGCCGATAGGGTTGATGAGCCAGAGGCCTTCATGGTTCCTGTTTATAATCCCCCTGTCTTTTAGTTTTTTCAGTTTTCGACGTGTTGTTTCTTTTGGGATGTTGCATATTGCTGATATGTCGCTTGTCCTGATCGGGTTGATCGAGATTGGCATTTGTTTTTTGTAAGACTGTCCTGGAATTATGGAAGTCGATATATTTGCATGAGCTAAAACCCCCAGAATTATTAGGGACTCCAAGTCAAGATTTAGCTCGTGTGAGGCCCGTCGCATATGGTCGACGAGAAAGCGATTTGCAGTGAAGGAGGCTATTATGAATGCCTTCTCTAATTGCTCGTCTAGTGTTGTCATTGTTGAGCCCCTGACTTGGCTAATCCACTGACTATAGACCAGATCAGCTCGTACTGAGCGAGCCGGCGGATCTCGGCGCCGCCAAGTGTAAGTCGTACTCAACTCAGCCTCAATTGCTGTGAGATTGGGTGGGCGCGCGGCGGCGTTGTGTCCATTGGCGGTGCAGCCAGAAGCGTCCGTCCGACATCACTGTGATATGTGTGAAAGTACGAGTCGGCAAGTGGGTGGGGCAATGCAGAGTACCGTCGTCAGAGGGCGATCTTCTCAAGACGGATGCCTGAAGCTTCATCCGCCAATGTAGAGCAGATAGAGTGTGAGGGCCGCTCTTGCTGTCTTGATAACTTTTCATTGTTTTTCACTGGTTGATTGCTGGTCAGTGCCGCAGCCTTGCTCGCTTAGTGCTGAGATGCGCTGGCCACGGTCAATGAGCGAGGCAGCCCCTGCGGGCGTTTTACAAGGCGTTTTTACCGCCGCCCTGCAAGAAATTTGGATTTTTTCTTTGAGTTTATGGAGCGTTTTGGATGGATGCTGGCGAAGCAAGTCATGTTACCAGTCATGTTGCCAGTTGCCAGTTGCCAGTTGCCAGTTGCCAGTTGCCAGTTGTCAAGTATTCTCAAGTATAAAAGTAAGGAAGCTGTTGTTGGTATTGTAGGGCTTGGATATGTCGGTCTGCCGCTGATGCTTCGCTACAACGCTATAGGTTATCGTGTGCTCGGTATCGACATTGATGTCGATAAAGTCGCCAAGCTCAATGCTGGTCAGAGCTACATTGAGCACATTGCCTGTGAGCGCATCAGCAAAGCTCGTGCATCCGGCTTCGAGGCGACCACTGACTTCCGTCGAGTCAGTGAGTGCGATGCGCTGATTCTCTGTGTACCGACTCCGCTGAACAAGTATCGCGAGCCGGATATGAGCTTCGTGATCGACACCACCAATGCGATCAAGCCTTATCTGCGCGCGGGGCAGGTGGTTTCACTGGAAAGCACTACCTACCCGGGTACAACTGAGGAAGAGTTACTGCCCCGCGTTCAGGAGGGCGGCCTTACGGTGGGCGAGAATATCTTCTTGGTTTACTCGCCTGAGCGTGAAGATCCAGGTAATCCCAGTTTTGAAACGCGAACCATTCCAAAAGTTATCGGCGGCCATACGTCGAACTGCCTGCAGGTCGGTATCGCGCTCTATGAGCAGGCTATCGATCGGGTGGTTCCTGTCAGCTCTACCAAGGCTGCCGAGCTGACCAAGTTGCTGGAGAATATCCATCGCGCGGTCAATATCGGCCTGGTTAACGAGATGAAAGTGGTGGCTGACTGCATGGGCATCGATATCTTTGAAGTTGTTGATGCTGCCGCCACCAAGCCCTTCGGTTTTACCGCCTACTATCCGGGGCCAGGACTCGGTGGTCACTGCATTCCCATTGACCCCTTCTATCTAACTTGGAAGGCGCGTGAGTACGGCTTGCATACCCGTTTCATTGAGCTTTCGGGCGAGGTCAACAAGGCCATGCCTGAGTACGTGGTTGGTAAGCTCATGGATGGTTTGAACAACCATGGCAAGGCGCTCAAGGGCAGTCGCGTGCTGGTGTTGGGTATCGCCTACAAGAAGAACGTAGATGACATGCGTGAGTCGCCTTCCGTGGAAATTATGGAGATGATTGAGGCTAAGGGTGGCATCGTGGCCTACAGCGACCCTCACGTCCTGGTATTCCCTAAGATGCGCGAGCATCATTTCGAGCTTTCCAGCGAGCCGCTAACAGCAGAAAACTTGGTCTCCTTCGATGCCGTGGTGTTGGCAACTGATCATGACAGATTTGATTACGAACTTATCCGGTCGAAGGCGCGCCTCATTGTCGACAGCCGCGGAAAGTATCGCGCGCCTTCTGAGCACATCATTAAGGCCTGACGGTCTGCCACTCAAGGCAAGATCTGCACGGAGATAGATTAAGAGTGCGTGAGTCACTGCTTTTTTGCTCTTCCGGATAGTTCATGCCTTGTGTAGCTAAAAGTTTTTTAGAGGACTTTCTGTGAAACGCTTCGCTCTTATCGGTGCGGCCGGCTACATCGCCCCGCGCCACATGCGTGCCATCAAGGACACTGGCAATGATCTGGTCAGCGCCTATGACATCAATGACTCGGTGGGGATCATCGACAGTCTCTCGCCGCAAAGCGAGTTCTTCACTGAGTTCGAGCGCTTCTATGACCATGCCTGGGCGCTGAAGCGCCAACCTGGTCAGGCCCTGGATATTGTCTCGGTGTGCAGCCCCAACTACCTGCACCACCCGCACATCAATGCCGGCCTGCGCCTGGGCTGCGACGTAATCTGCGAAAAACCGCTGGTGCCGAGCCCGTACATGCTCGACGACCTGGAATTGACTGAGCGTGAAACCGACCGCCGCCTGTGGAACATTCTGCAGTTGCGTCACCACCAGGCGATCATCGATCTTAAAGACCGCGTGCAGGTCGGTGCCGCTGCGCACAAGCATGAGGTCGAGCTGACCTACATTACCTCGCGCGGCAAGTGGTACATGGAGAGTTGGAAGGGTGACCCACGCAAGTCGTTTGGCGTGGCCACCAATATCGGTGTGCATTTCTACGACATGCTGCATTTCATCTTCGGCAAGTTGCAGCGCAACGTCGTGCATTACAGCTGCGAGCACAAGGCTGCCGGTTACCTGGAGTATGAGAAGGCCCGCGTGCGCTGGTTCCTGTCGATCGATGCCAACGACCTGCCAGACGCCGTGAAAGGTAAGAAACCGACCTACCGCTCGATCACCGTCGATGGCCAGGAGGTCGAGTTTTCCGAAGGTTTCACCGACCTGCACACCGTCAGCTATCAGGCGATTCTCGACGGCAAAGGCTCTGGCATCGAGGATGCCCGCCACTGCGTCGAAACCGTTGATGTGATCCGCTCCGTGCAGCCGGTTACCGCCCGCGATGGCGAAGGGCATCCGTACATCACTCGTCTGTTGCGCTGAGGCAGCTATGGCTTATCAGGTTCATCCCAGCACAGTCGTCGATGAGGGCGCGCAGATCGGTGACGGTAGTCGCGTCTGGCATTTTGTTCACGTTTGCGCGGGTGCCCGTATCGGCAAGGGTTGCTCGTTGGGGCAAAACGTTTTCATCGGCAACAAAGTGGTGATCGGCGACGACGTGAAGATTCAGAATAATGTCTCGGTGTACGACAACGTCACCCTCGGCGACGGTGTGTTCTGTGGCCCGAGCATGGTCTTCACCAACGTTTACAACCCGCGCTCGCTGATCGAGCGCAAAGCCGAATACCGCAACACGCTGGTAGGCAAGGGCGCCACGCTGGGGGCTAACTGCACCATCGTGTGCGGCGTCACCATTGGTGAGTTTGCCTTTGTCGGTGCCGGTGCGGTGGTCAACAAAAACGTACCGGCCTACGCCCTAGTAGTGGGCGTGCCCGGCAAGCAGATCGGCTGGATGAGCGAGTACGGCGAGCAATTGCCGCTGCCCATCAATGGCGAAGGCAGCGCTCTTTGCGAACACACCGGTGCGCGGTACGTCCTACAGGGCGAAACGCTAAGCAGGGAACCGGCAGCATGATCGAATTCATCGACCTGAAAACCCAACAGGCGCGCCTCAGAGCGCGTATCGATGCCGGCATTGCCGGTGTACTGGCCCACGGTCAGTACATTCTCGGCCCGGAAGTAGCCGAGTTGGAAAGCAAGCTGGGGGCCTTCGTCGGGGTAAAACACTGCATCAGTGTGGCCAACGGTACTGACGCTCTGCAGATCGCCTTGATGGCCATTGGCGTCGGCCCTGGCGATGAAGTGATCACCCCCGGTTTTACCTATATCGCCACCGCCGAAACGGTCGCCTTGCTCGGCGCCAAACCGGTGTATGTCGATATCGAACCGCACACCTACAACCTCGATCCGGCCCTGCTGGAAGCGGCAATCACGACCAAGACCCGCGCCATCATCCCGGTGTCGCTGTACGGCCAGTGCGCAGACTTTGACGCCATCAACCTTGTCGCCAGCCGCCATGGCATCACCGTGATCGAAGATGCCGCGCAAAGCTTTGGGGCCACCTATAAAGGTCGCCGCTCCTGCAGCCTGACCCCGATCGCCTGTACCAGCTTTTTCCCCAGCAAGCCATTGGGCTGCTACGGCGACGGTGGAGCGCTGTTTACCAATAATGATGCATTGGCTGTGGCATTGCGCCAGATCGCCCGTCACGGACAAGACCGTCGTTACCACCATATTCGTGTGGGCGTGAACAGCCGGTTGGACACCCTGCAAGCGGCCATCCTGCTTCCCAAGTTAGAAATATTTGCCGAGGAATTGGAACTGCGCCAAGCCGCTGCCAGTCGTTATGACCAGCTGCTGCAAGCGCAAGGCATCACCACCACGCCTCAAGTACAAGCGTACAACACCAGCGCCTGGGCCCAATACACAGTGCGTGTCAGTAACCGTGAGCACGTGCAGCAGCAGTTGCAGCAAACTGGTGTGCCGACTGCTGTGCATTACCCCATTCCGTTGAACCGCCAGCCGGCCGTGGCCGACGCATCGGCGATTTTGCCCGTCGGCGATCTGGTGGCTAGTGAAGTCATGAGCTTACCTATGCACCCGTATCTCGACGAGACCACCCAGACGCTTGTCGTTAACGCCCTGAAAGCGAGTTTATCTGTATGACCTGCAAAATCGTCACTATCGTTGGTGCTCGCCCGCAGTTCATCAAGGCGGCCGCTGTTTCGAGGGAAATTCTCAAGCACCCAGGCAAGATCGAAGAAGTGATGGTGCACACCGGCCAGCACTATGACCCGAATATGTCCCAAATATTTTTCGATGCGATGGAGATCCCGGCACCAAAATACAACCTGGAAGCCTCCGGGGGCACCCATGGGGTGATGACCGGTAGGATGCTTGAAGGCATTGAGCAGATATTGCTGGACGAGAAGCCTGACTGGGTGCTGGTCTACGGCGACACCAATTCTACGCTGGCTGGCGCGTTGGCAGCAGCCAAACTGCATATTCCGGTCGCTCACGTAGAAGCCGGGCTGCGTTCGTTCAATATGCGCATGCCCGAAGAGGTCAACCGCATTCTGGCCGACCGCGTGTCCACCCTGCTGCTGTGCCCGACGCAACTGGCCGTCGATAACCTGGCGCGTGAAGGCTTGAATCGGGGCGTGCACAACGTTGGCGACGTGATGTTCGATGTGGCGCAGTACTACCGCGACCGTGCCCGCGACAACAGCAAAATTCTCAGCATCCTGAGGCTAAGCGAGAAGGGCTTTGCCCTGGCCACCTGTCACCGTGCCGAGAACACCGACTCACGTGAACGCCTGACCGACATTCTCCGCGCCCTAGCCAACATCGCCTGTGAACTGCCGGTGGTGCTGCCGCTGCATCCGCGCACCCGTAAGCTGATTGGCGGCTTTGAGCTAGAACACCTGCTCGAGCCGCTGAGCGTGGTCGAGCCGTTGGCGTTTCTCGATATGGTCGCTCTGGAACAAACCGCTAAGGTGATTCTCACCGACTCCGGTGGCGTGCAAAAAGAAGCCTTTTTTTACCGAGTGCCATGCATCACCATGCGCGATGAAACCGAGTGGGTAGAGACCGTCGAGTTGGGCTGGAACCAACTGGTGGGTGCGTCTTATGAACGGATCATTAACGCGTTCACAAACCTCGCCGATGGCCGTGCCGATGATCTGATCTCGCCCTATGGCTCGGCTTTCGCCAGCCGTCTCATCCTCGAAGAACTGCTGAAAGAAGGTTGAACATGGGTGCCCTGGCCAGCTTGCTCAGACATCGACGTATTCTTTACGCCACCGTGTTGCAAGGCTTGAAGAAACGTACCAGCGGCAATGCCTTGGGCGTGCTGTGGCTACTGCTGTATCCACTGCTATTTCTGAGCATGTACAGCCTGGTGTTCGTGCAGATTCTGCAAGTGCGTATCCCGGGCCTGGGCACCATGGATTACATCTTGGTGGTGTTCAGTGGCCTGGTGCCGTTTCTGGCGTTTGCCGAGGCGTTTGGCACCGGCACCACCAGCGTCGTTGCCAGCCGCGACCTGCTGATGAACACCCTGTTTCCTATCGAGTTGGTGGTGGCCCGTGAAGTGCTAATCGGCCACACCACCATGGGCATGGGGATGCTCTTGCTGTGGGGCGCCGTACTGCATTACCACGGCTCGCACTGGACCCACTTGCTGGTGCCGGTAATCTACCTGCTGCAAATCATGATGGTGCTGGGGCTGGTCTGGATTACTGCGACACTCACGGTTTTTTTCCGCGACCTGCAGCAAGCCATCCCGATTCTGGTGCTGTTTCTGATGATGGTTTCGCCCATCGGTTATACCGCCAACATGGTGCCAGAAGGTCTCAAGGCTTTGCTGTTGTTAAACCCGTTGGCCTGGCTGATGGAGTTGTATCGTGCCTGTCTGATGCGAGGTGAAGTACCGCTGGAACAGCTCGGTCTGTTTGCCTTGTTTGCCTGCGTGTTGTTCACCCTTGGCGGGGCACTTATCCTGCGCCTCAAACCCTTGTTTGCTGACCACGCCTGATGCCAACCATTTCCGACTGCGCGATTTCCCTTGCTGATGTCAGCAAGACGTTCCGCCGCTTTCAGCATCCCGGCTGGCGCGCGTTGGATGCCTTGGGCTGGCCGGTGTCCAAGCGCCGCTACGACCTGTTTCAGGCGCTGGCCGATATTAACCTGAACATCGCCCGTGGCGAAAAAGTAGCCCTGATCGGCCGCAACGGCGCCGGAAAAAGCACGCTGCTGCGATTAATCGCTGGGCAGATGCGCGCCGACGCCGGGCAGATCCGCGTCAACGGCCAGGTGCAAGCGTTGATGACCCTAGGAACCGGCTTTCACCCGGACTTCAGCGGGTTGGAAAACATCCGCTCGGCGCTCGCTTACCAGGGCATTGAGCCCTCGCGAGTCGATGCATGCATCGAAGAAATCGCCGACTTCACCGAACTGGACAGCTTTCTGCTGCGCCCGGTGAAGGAGTACTCGGCGGGTATGTACGCCCGTCTGGCCTTTGCCGTGGCCACCACTATTACCCCCGAAGTGCTGATCATCGACGAGATTCTCGGCGCCGGGGATGCTTACTTTCTCGGTAAGTGCATCCAGCGCATGAAAGCGCTGACCAGCCAGGGCGCCACCATTGTGTTTGTCTCCCACGACATTAGTTCGGTGCAAATGCTCTGTGACCGCGGCATCTGGCTGGAAGGTGGACGCATTCGTCAGGACGGTCTGTTACTACCAGTGAGCAAGGCCTACCTGGCCAGCATCCGCGACGAAGAAGAGCGCCGCGTGAGCGCCAAAAGCATGTCGCTCACCCGTGGGCAGGTGTCGGCGCTGACCGCCGCTGGCGGGCAAACCAGCCTGCTGCGGTTGGTAGGCCGAGACGGCGCAGTACCGACGCAACCGTTGCTGGTGGCTGCCGTCAACTATGGCGACGCCAGCGGGCAGTTGGGCAGCATCGATATGGCCGGTGCACAGGCGTGCGGCTCCCACTTGATCGTCGACCCTCAGTTTATGAACTGGCAGCGCGCCGCCTTGCCGCCGAACGCCGCTTGCTGGGCGTTCGGCGACTTCGGTGGGCGTTACCAGCACGCCCCATTGCAATTGGCTTGGCCCGACGTCGTGCCGGACGGTGCTTGGGTGCAACTGTACGTGCGCCAAAGCGAAAGCCATCCGGTGCTGCTCGAACAATACGATCCCGAGCAGGGCGTGTATTGCCCGCTGGCGGAAATAGTGGCCGGCAACGACGAGGTCTGGACCAACCTGCGCGTGGCTCTGCAAACCGAGTTCAGCTTGGGCCGCAACCTGCGCGACGAACTGCTCGCCGACCTGCAGGAACTGAGCAGTGACGACCGCTACGGCAGCGGCGAAGTACGGATCACCGGTTTTGGTTTCTTCGACGCAGTAGGCGCCCGCCGCCACACTTTGATTACCGGCGAGCCAGCTTTTGCCGTGATCGCCTTCGATGCCAGCCAGGCGGTGCTCGATCCGATTCCCGTAGTAGCCATCTACCGCCCGGACGGCACCTGCGTGATGCAAGTAATCGCCAGCCTGAGCGGCCAGCGTTTCGCGCAACTGGAAGGCAAAGGTGGGGTACGCGTCGACTTCGCGCCCTTGTTGCTGGGGCCAGGGGACTACTTGGTATCGGTGGCCCTGTTCCGCGAGTTGAACCTGGCCTCGGCGGTGGAACCGTCCTCTTACGATCTGCATGACCGTTGCCACGCCCTGAAAGTACTGCCGCCCTCTGGCATTCATGTACAGATCGGCGTGGTCAATCAACCCGTGCATTGGGAGTTGCTGTCGTGAGTCAAGACACACGCCTATACGGCGAAGCCCAAGTCTGGGACCAAGCCCTGCAGACCGGCCAGCGCAATCTGGCGCAAGCCATTCGAGACTTCTGGCCCGCCGGTATCGACTCGGTGCTGGACGTTGGCTGCGGCGACGGCAAATTGACCAGTCGCCTGGCCGCCCCCGGCGCACCGAAAATAGTCGGCCTTGACAGCAGCGCCGAAGCGCTTTCACGCCTGCCATTTCACAGCGTATTGGGCGATGCCCAGGCACTGCCGTTTCCCCGTGCGGCGTTCGACCTGGTGATGAGCACCGACACTCTGGAACATATGCCCGACGCCGTAGAGGCTGTCGCCTGGAGTGAGCTGTTTCGCGTCGCCGGCGAAGCGGTGCTGGTGGCAGTGCCGTTTCGCGAAGAGTTGCTGGATGCCACCGCTCGTTGCGCCGACTGTGGCGAGACCTACCATGTCAACTGGCACCAGCGTCGCTACGACATCGCTGACCTGCACCGCCGTGCACCAGCCGGCTGGCACGTGCGCGCGACGGTACTGTCGGGCGAACCATGGAGCGCCATGCTGCCGCCGGAAACCCATTTGCGCCGCAATGCCCTGGGCGAGTGGTCGGGCTGGGATCTGGCTATTTGCCCACACTGCGGCAGCGGCGGGCATGCCGCAGCGCCCGAGCAACCGCTGCAGTCGCTGCTGGCCCAGGCCTTGGCCAAACAGCTGTACCCGGCCCTGGCCAAGCAACGCTATTGCCGCAGCCACAGTGAAATTCTGGTGATTTTCCAACGTGATAACGCGGAGCTCACGCTGCCGCCGCCGCGCTTGGCCGAGGCGAGATCGCTGCCCGCGTCCAGAGTCGATTTCAACTACCCCCCCCATCGCTGATTTGCGCGCGTTTTGTCAGGTTGCCCAACGGGTAGCCAGTGCCGACGGCCGTTGGCGCCTGCAGTTTCCGCTGTTCGATGCCGCGCCGACGCTGCGGGTAAGCCGTCAATCTGGTAGTCACGGCGCGCTGCAACTGATGCTCGAAGACAGCATCGGCAGCCTGTTCGATGGCTGCGTACTGGAAGACGGCCAGGCCCACAGCACGCATCAACTGCCCCGCGCACCGGTGGCGGGCTACTACGGCGTGCTCGCCTCCTGCGGCAACGCCGAGCCATTCGCCAGCGTGCAACTCGGCCATGCGCCCGATGTACTCTGGGTTGCCAGTGACGAAAACGCCTGCCGCTACCTGCAAGTGAGCGATACCCCGCAGCCGCTGTACGTGCAAGTTACCCAGGCGCTGTGGTTCGACCCAGCGACCCTAAGCCCCAGCATGACCGCTGTCGTACCCACACCTGCTCAGGTGCTCGAAGGCCTGCAGGCCTGCTTCGACAGCGCATTGCAAGGCGACTCGGCGCTCGTGCACAGCGAAGCGCAGGCCGCCGAGCGGAACCAGTTGCGGGTGCTGATTCAGAACCTGACCGCTGAGCGCGACGGCTTGTCGGTGATGGTCGCAGACGCCAACCGCCAGGCTGTCGAGATGCAGAACCTCGGTGCTGAACGGGACGCCCTGTTGCAGTGTGCAGTAGAGGCAGATCGTCTGCAGGTGCAATTGCAGAGCCTCACTGCCGAGCGTGATGCCTTGCTCCATCGCGCTCAAGAAGTCGATCGATTGGCAGTGCAGGTACAGAATCTCGGTGCCGAGCGCGATGCGCTCCTTCAGCGTGCTCTTGATGCTGATCGTCTCGCGGTGCTGGTGCAAAATCTTAACGCCGAACGCGACGTCTTCAGCCAACGCGCCGCCGCTACCGACCACTTGATCGTACAACTGCAAAATCTGGATGCGGAGCGCGACGCGCTCACCCGGCAAGTGCAAAACCATATCGAAATGCAGCAACAGCAAGACCAGTACTTCCATCAGCGCTCGTCAGAAGCGCAAGCCCAGATACAAGAGGCGCTAGGGCGCCTTTCCGAGCTAGAGGCAACCAACCAACACCTCAAGGACCAATTGCACGCCAACCAGGTCCGGTTGGCGCAACTCGATCAACACATGGAAAACCGGGTGGGCATCGCAGTGAACACACTGGCTTGTCTGGTTAACAAGAAGTAAGGGAGAGGAGCAAAATGGCTCACGTTTTAATGCTGTGCCACGATCAGAACCTAGATCGTCGGGTTGTGGCGCAGGCCGTTTCCTTGATTACCCGTGGGCATGCCGTGCGGTTGTTGGCGTTATCGCACGACGGCGATACACATCATGAGCAAACACCGGAAGGTATTGCGCTCTCCCGTATCGGCCTGAACTTCATCATTCCGGAAAACCTCACCTACACCGGCTATATGAAGCGGCAATACAGCTTCAACGACGTGCTGAACTGGGGCGCTAATCGCTACCCCAACGGCCAGGGCATGTTTCAGCGCCTGTTCAACTACGCCAGCCGCCTCAACTGGGCGCTCTACAAAGCGCTCCTGCTGATGCGCTACCGCAACCGCGAGATGCACGACCCGCTGCCCTTCCGCCATGCGTTCGTCCGCCATGGCCAGGAATTCCCCAGCGACTTGGTGCAGGTGCATGACTTACCAGCCCTCGAAGCCGGCGCCGAACTGGCTGCCGCCTGGGGCGTGCCGTTGGTGTACGACGCACACGAACTCTACCCGGAGCAGAAATCCTTCTCCGCCGTGCAGCGGCGTATCTGCTCCAAAGCCGAAGCCGAGCACATCAAGAAGGCCGACCTGGTGTTCGCCGTCAACGAATCCATCGGCGATGAAATGGCCCGTCGTTATCAGATTGCCAAGCCGGTGACCCTGCTAAACGCCATCGACCCGTTGCCCGATTTCGACCCAGCGGCGCGTTACGACCTGCTGCGTGAGAAGCTGAGCCTGCCGGCCGAGCGGCGTATCTTGCTGTTCCAGGGTGGCTTCGCGCCGCACCGCAACCTGGAAACCCTGATCCAGGCTATGGCCCACGTAAAAACCAACGATGTCGATCTGGTGATGATGGGCTTTGGTGCGTTTGGCGACCTACTCAAAGCCAAAGCCAGTCACCTGAAATTGCTGGGTAAACGTATTCACTTCCTGCCCGCCGTGCCGCAGAGCGAACTACTGCAACACAGCGCCTCGGCGGACATCGGCATCATTCCGTACCCGCACGTAGACCTGAACTCCTACTATTGCACCCCGAACAAACTGTTCGAATTTATTCAGGCCGGCTTGCCGATTTTGGCCAATGACTCGCCTGAACTGAACCGATTCGTGCGCGCCAATGGCTTCGGCCACTCCGCCACCATGGCCAACGCCAAGCAGATAGCCCGCGCCATCGACATGGCCTTCGCTGTCGGCGATTTCCCGAATTGGCGCGGGACGATTGAGCAGCGCAGAAGCGAGTTTGCTTGGTCGGCACAAGACGTCATTTTTTGGGATGCGATGCAGAAATTGCTAGAAAAATTACAACGCGTTTGATTGACCCCACCCTGAAAAATACGAGCGCTTTGCGCGAAAGTGCGCTTGCCTTGAGTGAAATCTGAGTTGAATGAGAGTGCTATGACTACTAGTTGGCGTATTTTTTTTGTAGTTGCGCTGTGCGTCGGGTATTTATCCGGGTGCTCGGAAGAGAAACACGGATATGTGCCTTTGCAAGCTGGCTCGGCAGTGAAGTTGTTGGCAGTGTCAAATGATCAAGGTTTGAACTCGAAAAATAATTACGTTTCAGTTGCTCCGCTAGCCGATAACAAATTTGTGATCGCTAACTACGTCAGTTTGCTTGTTTTAGATCGTGATGCTGGCTCGCTCTGCAAGGTTTCTGCAGAGAGCGTTTTTGGTGATGTAGAAGAAGCGAGGTTGTCGGAGGATCAACAGCACTTTCTGGAGAGTATTACATATAATCCGACGGGCGTTTTTGTCGGAGGTAATGGGAAGCTTTATGTTGCAAATTACAAAGCAAACAATATATTGGTAGGTTCGTTGGATGCTGCTGGATGCAAGTATTTAATTGAGGGCGAGTACTCGTCGGTGGATACTCGAGGGCCTGAGAATGTGGTGGTTGATCAGTCCGCTAATCTGCTTATCTCCGCAAACTATGATGCGGGAACCATAGTCGCTTTTGATCTTGATTCAAAAGAGGAAAAGTGGAGCGCGGCAATAGCGCAGGCGCACGGAGTTACTGTTAGTGGCGGAAAGGTCTTTGCGACAGGACTAACGGAGCGAAAGGTTTATGAGATCGACATCAAGACAGGGAAAATCATTAACTCTAAAGGCTCTCTGGGTTGGAATCCAATGGAGTCTCAGTACATTTGGCCGACTTCTATATTTTCACTTAATAAAGACGAGTTGGTAGTGGCCGACCCTCAGTCGGGGTTCGTGAGTGTTTTAAATTCCTCGACGTTAGACGTAATCCGTTACACTGGAGGTAACGGCCCCTCGGAAAATTTATTCAACTATCCCTACGCGGCGGTTCCAGTAGACGGGGAGTTAATGGTTCTTTCATCTATGCGAGGTGAAATTCTTTTCCTGAACTCTGACGACATGGATGTAAGCGAAAGGCTTTCGTTCTCCGAAGAGCGGTGGTCAAAGCCAGAAGCTGGCGAGACCAAGTCTATCCCCGTGTTTGGCCAGGAATGGAAGGGTTATGTCGATATGTCAGAATTTAGTGTCAAGTTAAGAGGTGAGGCATATCGATTAGGCTTTGGTAACCTCAGTCCGAAAAAATCTGGACCTGTTCTCAATATCCCTGATAGTGGAAGCCTCTTTAATACAGGGGCTTATATATATTTTCTTCAGGGGTATACCGAGAGTGATGTTGATATTATTTTTTCCTCCAGTTCTCAGACATTGCTCGGGGTGGTTCATAAAGATGGTTATCCCGATGTCTTGATCCCGAGACTGATAGATCTCGACTCTTGGAAGGTTGGTGAATCGCTAGTTTCAGGAATCGGTAAAAGTGTAAATTTTGAGAGGCTATCAGCAGATATAAAGGACGCTGGTGCTAAATATTATGGACGCCTAGATGATATTGGTTGGGTCGAGAAAACCGCCTTGTATTCGGTGCTCGCTTTTTCGGACCTCGGGCTGGACTATGATCAATTTTTGACCCGTCTCGATGCGGCTTTTGCAACTGCTGCAGGTCGAGAGTTCAAACTTGCGTATGACCAATGCTCTGAGTCTACTTGTGATCGTTCCGCACTCAAAAAAGCTGCTTATTCTTATTTTAGAGAAACTTCTAACTTACCTTACATTTCGCTTGATGAGTACTCGCTGGTCGGCATGATAAGTGGCATCTCACCGATGGCCTCGCAAAAAGTTAACGTGGATTATCAGGGGTGTGAAGGCGCCACCTACTATCAGGGATATGGGGTGGAAATTCTAAAAACAGATACCTTGAACGATTACCTTTCGGCAGTTGACTTGCCAAGCTCGTCCCTTTGTGTGTCGGTTAAAGGGGATGCATCTGTAATTGGTCTTGACGTGATTTGGAATGATGTAGAAACGGCGCCGAAGTCTCTTGAGATATATGGAAGAGATGGCGGTGAGGGCAGTCATTGGGAGCTTTTAAAAAAGTACTCCGGAATTAAGGTTGTTGTGGTTGGTGGTTATGCGACTTCGCAGTTTACATTTGATAATAAAAGTGACTTTTCCAAATTTTATATAAAAGTGCTAAACGGCGGGGTGCAAAATCGCTTGATTTTACGCCAGGTGAAACCAATTCTTAGTGCTGCTGCGAAATCCGCCATGGTACCGTCTCACCTGTTCGCTTTTGTACACTGTCCTATGGGAGGTAACTATCTAGGGTATGGCACAGAAGCGCTTGAAACTAACTCTCTAAATGACTATCTATCGGCGCAAAGCTTAGAAACCTCTTCGGTCTGTTTTTCTAGTTCTTCTGATAGTTCACTTGTGGGTCTCAATTTGGGTTGGTATTCGGCTGACGAGGTTGGCACGCTTGTTCAGGTTTTTGGTTCTGCCAGTCCGACATTTAGTAGAGAGGTTTCTGTCGGTAAGTTTAATGTCGGGGATCCATATAGTATTTCGAATTTTTTCTTTTCAGACATCGCCGTCAAGCCCCAGAGCAGGTATCCATTTTATAGGGTTCGATTGTTGGAAGGCAAAGGCCAGGGCAGGCTTCTTCTTAGATCGTTTACCCCGATTTACTCCGTGGAAGGAACCGGTGGCAATGCCGCCGCGCGGCGACTTGCCCGTGCCGTCAGCAAGAATCTTCATTATGGAGTCGGCGTTAGTTCTGCATCCCATAACACCAAGCAGTCGTTGGATGATCTTGAGCGTCTTATTGCTTCTGCCGAAAATGCGCACTGTGGGAACTATGCTTTAGTTTTTGTTAGTAAGTTACCTAAAAATACGGTGTGGAAAGTTTACGATGTAAGTGCAAATGATGGCCGTGTGCACAGTGTTGTTGAGCTCGAGTTTGATCGTGAGAAATATGTATATGACCCGACTCTTGGCATTGAATATCGCTGCTCCCTCTCAGCGATGATAGATGGGGCGTGTAAGTACTCTGCGGATCCGAGTTTCTATCAAGTTAATCCGGTGCTTAGGGCGTTTAGAGGGGCAGGTTTTTTTTATGGGGCGAACATAAAGAATGTTTACTCCTCGTCACGTGATTTGATTTCTCCATATTTTTAATTTAGGTGTGTTGTATGTGTGGAATAGCAGGGTCGCTAGCAACATTCGGGAACAGCGATGAAATCACTCACTCGCTGAAAAAAATGATGTCCGCCATCCGCCATCGCGGCCCCGACGGAGATGGCATCTGGTTGGACGAACGCCGGCCGGTTGGCCTGGGCCATGTGCGCCTGGCCATCATCGACCCCGAACACGGCAAACAACCGATGGTGACCGAAGACGGTCGCTTTATCGTGGTGTTCAACGGCGCCATCTACAATTACCTGGAGTTGCGCCGCGAGTTGATCGGTAAGGGCCATCCCATTCACAGCTATTCGGATACCGAAGTGCTGCTGTACGCCTACCGCGAATGGGGCGAGCGTTTTGTGGATCGCCTGCTGGGGATGTTCGCGTTTGCCATCTGGGACAAGCATGAACAGCGCCTGTTTTGCGCCCGTGATCGCATCGGCATCAAGCCGTTCTATTACCACTTCGATGGTCGCCGTTTGCTGTTCGCCTCGGAGATCAAGGCGATCACTGCCGACGGCGGCGTTAAGGCGCAGGCCAACCCCGACGGTCTGCAGGATTACCTGACGTTCCAGTTCTGCCTGAATGAGAAAACCCTGTTCCAAGGTGTGGATAAACTGGAGCCGGGCCATTGCCTGTCGGCATGGTACGAGGGCGAAACGCTCAAGGTGCAGACGCGCCAGTACTGGGACCTGCATTACAACATTGATGAAGAACACGATGAGCGTTATTTCGTCGATACGCTGTCGGGCTTGATCGACGACTCGATCCGCCTGCATATGCGGTCGGATGTGCCGCTGGGTGCGCATTTGTCTGGTGGTCTGGATTCCAGCGCCATCGTCTGTCTGGCCTCGCGCATGCTGGGCGGCGAAAAGATGAACACCTTTACCGGAGCGTTCAACGAAGGGCCGCAGTTCGACGAGACCGGATACGCGAAGGATGTCGCTGCGTTTGCCGGCACCCAATACAATGAAATCTATATTCCGGCCAGCAACGAGCTGGCGGATATGCTGCCGCGCCTCATGTATTACATGGACGAACCGCTGGCCGGTCCTGGGGTGATTCCGCAGTACTACGTGTCGCAGTTGGCTGCCAAGCATGTAAAGGTAGTCATGGGCGGGCAGGGCGGTGATGAACTGTTTATCGGTTACGCCCGCTATATGGCGTTGTACTTGGAGAAGTGCCTGTCGGGCGCCATTTATCAGACGGCTAACCAGAACCGTTATGCCGTATCGCTGGAATCTATCGTGCCCAACCTGCCGCTGCTGGCGACCTACCAGCCGATGCTGCAAGGTCTGTGGAAAAACGGCCTGTTCGCCTCTTATGACCAGCGTTATTTCAGCTTGCTGGACCGCAGCGAGGGCATGGCGCAACTGTTCAATCAGGGCGCGTTGCATAGCGGCAGCGGCTACTCGTCGTTCGAGTCGTTCCAGCGCATTTTCAACCGTGGCGAGATGCATTCGCTGGTCAACCGGATGACCTATTTCGACTTGAAGGGTTCGCTGCCGGCACTGTTGCATGTGGAGGACCGTACCAGCATGGCAGCCTCCATTGAGTCGCGGGTGCCGTTGCTGGATCACCGCATCGTGGAGTTCATGGCCACCATCCCGCCAAACATCAAGTTCGCCGAAGGGCGGATGAAGCACCTGTTCAAGGAATCGGTGCGCAGTGCGGTGCCGCAGAGCATTTTCGATCGTAAGGACAAGATGGGCTTTCCGACGCCGCTCACGCAGTGGACCAAGGGCGTGGCGCGCGACTTTGTGCGCGACACACTGCTGTCTGATCGTGCACGTCAGCGCGGCTTGTATGACGTGACAGCGGTGGAGAAAATCCTGGGCAACGAGCGCGAGTTCGGTCGTGTAGTCTGGGGCCTGCTGTGCTTGGAACTGTGGCACCGCATTTTCATCGACGGAGATATGAAGCCCAGTGGCATCTGACCTCAAGGCGCCTGCGCGGCGAGTGCTGATGTTGTGCGACGACCGGCAGATTGATCGACGGATACTTCTCCAAGCAGACAGCTTGGAGGAGGACGGCTGGCGGGTCACCATTTTGGCGAGGCCACTGGATGGATCGGTAGTGTTGGGCGATCCGCGCGTTGTACGAATCGGTGCCCGGGCCGAGTCAATGGCGCGGCGGGAGAATTGCGTGCTCGAGGTATATAGGCTGGTTCGTCGGTATCTGCCAATGAATGGCCAATTGATGCGATTGCTGAAGTCTTTTGCCTGGCGATTTTTGGTCGATCAGGAGCGCTTTTATCTGAATCTGTTTCTTGCTGATGGCCGTCAGCATGTGGCTGATATCGTGGTTGCGCATGATCTGCCGATGCTTGCTGTTGGTCGGGCGTTGGCCAGTGAGTTTGGCGCCCGTTTGATCTATGACAGCCATGAGTTGTACAGCGCGCAAGAGTTCGCGCGCGGGCAGCGGGCGAGATGGGCGAAGATTGAGCGCCGGTATATCCATGCCTGTGATCGGGTGATTACAGTTAATCCGTCGATTGCTCGTGAGCTAGAGGCGCGCTATGGGTTGACAGAAGTGGCAGTCATTCATAACGCCGAGCGCATCAAACCGCTTGGGCCACGCTCTTGGTATTTGCATGAATGCTTCGGCATTCCTCGCGAGCATCGCGTCTTGTTGTTTCAGGGTGGGTTTTCTGCCGGACGCAACTTGCTTGAACTGGTCGAGGCTATGCTGTTGCTGCGCGATTCAGGGGTTCATCTTGTATTGCTGGGGGATGGCCAGCTTGCCGATGCTCTGCAGCGCTTGATCAAGCGCAAGGGGCTGCAGTCGCGCGTACATCTGCATCCGGCAGTCGCCCAAACGCAATTGCTTGAGGTGACGGCAGCAGCGGACGCTGGTGTGATTCCTTATCAGGCGATTTGCCTGAACAATTACTACTGCACGCCGAACAAGTTGTTCGAGTTCATTGCTGCCGGGTTACCCATCCTGGCCAGCGACTTACCGGAGTTGCGGCGTTTGGTTGAGGGCAATCAGATCGGTTGTGTTGGTGATTTGACCACGCCGTTGGCCATGGCGAAGATGATCGAGCAATTCTTTGCCGATGAACTGCGCCAACAATGCTGGCGTGAGCGCCTTGCTGTCGTTCGACAGGAGCTCAGTTGGCAGAGGGAAGGTGAGAACCTCAAGCATCTCTACAGGGCGTTCAAATGAAGGTCGCGGTGGTTTACCAGTACTATCAGGGGCACTCATCGCCGGGGCACTCGCTGGTGTATGAACTCACCCAGCATCTGGCTACCAATGGCCATGAGGTAACAGTGGTCTCTGGCGAGGCCGGCTACATGCGCCGCGATCAACCGGTTCTCCCTTGGTACAGGCGCCTGTTGCGGCGGGAGCAGGACGGTGCGGTGCGGATCATTCGTACCTACACCTACAGCGAACTGCACCGCAGCTACTTGGGACGCTTGCTTAGTTTCATTTCATTTTCACTGACGGCGCCCATTGGACTGTTGCGGGCTGGAAATCCGGATGTCGTACTCGTTTCTTCACCACCCATTTTCCCTATGTTCTCCGTCTGGCTGGTCTGCAAGCTGCGCGGTATTCCGATGGTTTTAGAGGTGCGAGATCTGTGGCCAGAGTCTGCCGTGCAGATGGGGATTCTGAGTAACCGACCTCTGATTGCCGTTATGTCATGGATGGAGCGACTGCTTTACGACAAGGCAGAGCGAATTGTTACCTTGACCCATGGCATTCGCGACGATATTCATCGGCGTGGCTGGCCCGCAGAAAAGCTAGAAGTGATTACCTGTGGTATCGATACCCAGATGCTTTATCCCGATCCCGACGCGGGGGCCGAGATTCGTCGAATACATGGCTGGGACGGACGAAGCATTGTTTTGTATTTTGGGGCGATGGGCGAGGCCAATAATCTGGATGTGATTGTTGATGCTGCCATGCATTGTCAGGATCAAAAAACACTTTTCGTGTTGATTGGCGATGGTATGAAACGCTCGCATATCGAGGGTCGTATTGCAGAGTTGAAGGTCGATAATGTGCTGCTGCTGGCTCCGGTATCCAAAAATTTGGCGCGTGGTTTCATTAATGCCGCGGATTTGTGTCTAGTAACTTTGCAGGATATTCCTCTATTCAAAGGAGCTATTCCTACAAAGTTACTGGATTACATGGCCTGCGGTCGGCCGGTGTTATGTGGTGTAGGTGGGGAGGCTGCCGGGATAGTTAAGGCTGCTCATGCGGGCATTATATTTGCTCCGAATTGTGCTCTGCAGCTTTCAACCTTTGTCAGTGAGTTGATGAGTGATGAGACTCGCCGGCTCGATATGGGCAGCAGCGCGGTACGGTACATTCAAAGTAATTTTGAAGCGGCTTCAAGCCGAGCGACGATGACTGAGTTATTACAGAAAGTTGTTGGACCTGGCTGAGACTTTCGCGCAGTCAATTGGAGATCTGCCCCGTCTCGAAGGTTAGTGCCCTTGTAGGCTTGATGCGTGGAGGCTGGCTATCCTTGGTCAGTTAGTTCATGGCGTTGACGACTTTATCAATTGGCCAGTCCGTCGGTTGCGGTTACTCTGAGCTGGAAATCGCTTTGATTGTGAGCCCGGATGCTTTCAAACGCGAGCCGTTACACCTAGAGGCTTTCGGTAAAATGCGGACAGTTACTGGGTGTTCTCGATTGGCGCAAGTTCTTGATTCAATGCTCGCCCTTGAGACCCAACCAAAAAATGTAATAAGAAAAGGGGGCTCTTAACTGGACGATATTGCAGATGAACATACCCTCGCCCTGCCAGCTTTCTTCGCTTCGTAGAGTTGCTTGTCCGCAGCTTCTATCAAAGCCTGGAATTCAAGATCACCACTGGGCGTCAATGTTGCGACGCCCAGAGAAATAGTTACCACACGATCTACATCAGAAGCCGAGTGCTCGATACCCAGTGCTCGGATACGCTCTTGCATTTTTTCTGCAATTTCGACCGCCCCAGAAATACCTGTATTGGGCAAAACGCAGGCAAACTCTTCGCCACCATACCTAGCGACCAAGTCATAGGGCCGTCTAACCATTTCAGATAATGCTTGGGCAACGGATTTCAGGCAGCTATCTCCTGCCTGGTGTCCGTATTGATCGTTGTAGCGTTTAAAAAAGTCGACATCCACTAAAATAAGCGAAAGTGGCTTTTGCTCTCGAAAACACTGCCTCCAATCCGCCAATATACCCTCATCGAATTTTCGTCGATTTGCCACTCCAGTAAGGCCATCCATCAACGCCATGGAGCGCAGCAGATCGTTCTGTAGTTTCAGGGTCAGGTGTGTTCGCACACGGGCTCTAACAATGATCGGATTGATGGGTTTGCTGATGAAGTCCACCGCGCCAAGTTCCAGACCTAGTACCTCATCCGACTCCTGCTGCTGTGCGGTAATGAATATGATGGGGATATCCTGGGTCGCAGGGTCAGCCTTGAGTCGACGGCATACTTCATGCCCGTCCATGCCCTCCATGACCACGTCAAGCAGAATCAGATCGGGTAGCTGAGTCCGACATAGTGTGATCGCCTGCTCACCGCTGGTGGCCATGAACACATCACAGTCCTCACGAAACAGCTCATGGAGTACCCGGATATTAGTCGGTTGGTCGTCGACAATAAGCAGTTTTTGACGGTTATGGGGATGCGTTAACCAGGTTCCCATCGATTGTTCCATCAGGCAGATCTCAAAAGTTCACGACCAATCTGCGCCGCAGCAGAAAAGTCTAGCGACTGCAGCATGGCAACCATCTCGTCGAACTGCGGGCGCAAGGCTTGTGGTGTTTTTGACGCCAATGCGTCTGCCATCTCTATGGCTTGAAGGTTACCTGCTTCCAGCAACAGCAAAATCTCCTCTAGGGACTCTTTCCATTGCGCCGGAGCCAAGGGGCTTTCGTCAGCACTGCTTTTTGCACGCGGGCTCTGACCAAAATCGTCATCCATTTGCTCAAGGCTTCGTTGCAGTAACCTGCTCAATTCGTCAAACCATGCTGGGTCTGCAAAGATGCTCGCCACAGATTCTGCATCTCCGTGTTTTAGTGTGTGCTCCAGGTTACCGGCCAGCAGCGACACCGCCTTGGCACCCATGGTGCCGCTGCTCCCTTTAATGGTGTGGAGCACAGAAGCTGCCCCCGGTGCGTCTTGCCGCTGGATCTGATCGCGCAACCGGACAAGCTGTGTTTCCAGTTCGGGGCCAAAGTTACGCAGCACGTTGCGGATCAACCCTAGGTTACCGCCAAAGCGGCCGATGATCGATGCACGAGGCTCAATGACGCCTTCTCCTGTATTGGCTTGCCCCACAGTTTGAGATGCTTGGCTATCCTCGCGACCCGCTTGAAAGAGCAGCGTTACGACAAGTTGCTCCAGGTCTATAGGTTTGCCGACATGATCATTCATCCCCGCCGCAAGACACGCCTCACGGTCGGTATAGGAGGCGTTCGCGGTCATCGCCACAATCGGCAGCGCTGCAAAGCGTGGATTTGATCGAATGCGACGGGTCGCCTCCAAGCCATCAATATCCGGCATCTGGATATCCATCAACACGACGTCGAAGGGCACGCTCTCTGCCATCACCCTGCTCACACCTTCCAGTCCACCCTCAGCCAGTGTTACCTGAGCGCCTTCCCCTGTCAGTAACTCATCGGCAACCTGCCGATTGAGCATGTTGTCTTCCACCACTAATAGCCGCAGCCCGGCCAGACGCTGCGACCTGTCAACAGTTGATTTGGACGGGAGTGACTGCGGCAGACCTTTGCCGTTGAGCGCTCGCTTAACAGCGTCGGCCAACTGCTTGGGAGTTACAGGCTTGGTGAGAAACCCCACGAATGGAGCGTCTCCCGCCTGGTGGGCGTCTGCCAACACTTCGCGGCCGTAAGCGGTAATCATAATGATCATTGGAGGAGGTACGCCGTTGCCCTGTTGATGGATCAATTGCGCAGCGCTCAGCCCATCCATATCGGACATCCGCCAGTCCATCAGCACCACGTCGTAGGCTGTGCCTCGCGCCTGGGCTTTCTTCACCCATTCCACCGCTTGCGTGCCACCACTCACGTGGTCGGCCTCCCATCCCAATGCATGAACGGTTCGTAACAGCAATTCACCCGCCATGGCGTTGTCGTCGACTACCAGTATCCGTAAAGACACATCGACTTTAGGGCAGGCAGATTTCAGCAGCGAAGTCGGCGCTACATCCAGGGTGATATCAAACCAGAAGTGACTACCGACACCCTGCTGGCTCTCCACCTGAAGTTCACCACCCATTAAGGTGACCAACCGCTTGCAGATCACCAGGCCCAGACCTGTGCCACCAAAGCGCCGAGAGGTTGAAGCCTCGGCCTGAGTGAATCCTTCAAAAATGCGCTGAAGCTGCTCCGAACTGATGCCGATGCCAGTATCAGAAACCGCGATGCGCAAGCTCACAGCATTTTCCGTGCGCAGCAGTTGCTCGACGCTGACCACGATCTGGCCTTCCATGGTGAACTTGAGAGCATTACCCGCCAGGTTGATCAGCACCTGTTGCAGTCGTAGGCTATCGCCTATCAGGTCGTTGGGTAGATTGGAGTCCAGGTCGAACATGACCTCTACTTCTTTCTGGCCCTGGTTGCCGGCCAGCACAACGGCGAGGTCACGCATGAGCGGTTCGAGTTCGAATGGGTGCACATCGAGTTGCAGCTTGCCGGCCTCAATCTTGGAGTAATCGAGGATGTCATTGAGCAAACCCAGAAGTGATTTCGCAGCAGTCTGCGCTTTGGTCACATAGTCGAGTTGACGATCATTCAGGTCAGTATTCTGCACCAACTGCAACATACCCAGCACGGCGTTCATCGGAGTACGTATTTCATGGCTCATGTTGGCCAGGAACGACGATTTTGCCGCGCTCCCTGCATCGGCCTGTTCCTTGGCGTAAAGCAGATGTGACTCTAGCTCGCGTTGGACAGTGATGTCCCGATTGATACCCGTCACGCGCAAAGCTGCACCGTTTGGACTGCGTTCGACCTGCGCGCCTGCATGTATGAAGCGGACCTGTCCATCCGGGCGAACGACACGGAAAACTGTGTCATACACATCAGTCCCCTCGACGGCGGCATTCAGCTTTGCAGCCGCAGCTATAGCATCCTCGGGATGAATACGCGAGTACCAGTGCATATAACTCAGGCCAGTATTGCGCAACATCAGTGGCTGCCCGTAGAACTCGAACATGCGGTCATTCCACGTCAAGACATTGTCTGCCAACGTCCAGGACCAGATGCCCAGTTCGGCCACTTCAGCAGCCATCAGCAGCTGATCATGCACCGCCATCAGTTCGCTACGTTGTTCCAGTGTCGTCTTCAGGCTCGCAGCCAGTTCCCTTTCCGCCTCTTTACGTTCGGTGATGTCTACCGCGATGCCCAGGTAACCGCTCAGTACCCCATCGGTATCTCGCATGGAGGTGACCACCAGCGTGACAGGAAAACGCGAGCCGTCTTTACGTATGTAAGTCCACTCTCGGGTTTCTGCGCCTTCAAGCTCAGGCTTATGGGCAAACACACGGAAACCATCGATTGCCTGAGCGTACTCCTCGCTCAGTTCAATGCTGCGAGCAGCGATTTCCTCTGGCATATGTATCGATTCGGGTGTGCGCTGCTCCAGCAACTCATCAGCGTCATAACCCAACAAATGCTCGGCGCCTTTATTAAACACACGGATAACCCCATCGAGATCCGTCGCAATGATCGAAACCTTGGTGGCCGAACGCAACACAGAGCCCAACAACAGATTGAGATGCCGCAACTCTGAAGTTCGCTGCGCCACCTGTTCCTCCAGGTTGGAGTTGAGTTCGAGAATTCGGGCCTCTGATGCTTTTTTCGCCGAGATATCCCTTAACGTCGTGGAGGCTCCAATGACGCGACCACCCTCGCCATAAATGGGCGAGATGCTAGCGGAGATATCGATCAACCGGCTATCTTTGCGACGGCGCTGGGTATCAAAGCTGGGGACACGCTCCCCCGCCCTTATGCTGGCAAGGATATGGGCTTCCTCAGCTACAAGCGCCTCAGGAACAATCAAACTGACCAGTGTTTGGCCCACAGCCTCCTCGGCGGTATAGCCAAAAAGGTGCTCGGCTCCCTTGTTCCAGTTGGTGACGATGCCATCGAGTGTTTTTCCAATAATGCCATCGGCCGAGCTTTCGACAATGACGGCCAGCCTTGCCTGCTCCGCGAATATCTGGCGCCGATGTTGACGGCTGACATTCACAACACCTGCCAGCGTAGCCAGGAGTAGAGTAAGCAAACCACCCATCAACAGGACGACCTTTGGTGAAACCTGATTCAGGCGCTGGATGAACAATGGGTGCGCGCTGAGTTCAACTTGCCATCGTCTCCCGTATACCTCACGCTCCAGCTGGTGGGTCATCAGCGTTCCATGGCTAGTCGAGTCGTCGATGCTTTCATAAAATAGCTTCTCTTGCCCTGGGACAGTGATATCCCTCAATCGCAAATGCACTGTCTCATTTTCTATGCGTAAGCCTCTGAGTACCTCCTCTGTCTGCAACACGACATAGCTCCAGCCAAAAGCTGCTGCCTCTCGTTCAGCAACGGTCGTCGGAGTCACACCACCGCGAAAGATGGGCATCAAAACGAGGAAAGACTGCTGCGGTTTCGATGCGGTCACCAGAGTGATGGGCCCAGTAATCCGGGCTACGCCGCTTTGTATCGCGGACTGGGCAGCCTCCCGCCGCGACGTTTCCGAAGCGATGTCCAAACCAATTGCAGGCTGGTTTCCCTCAACCGGTGCGACATACTGGACAACGTAACGCTCGCCTGAATGGGGTGAGAATTGACGAATGGTGAAATCAGCTTTGCCATCGGCCTGAGCGCTCTTGAGAAACCCGCGCTCATCCTGCTCAGGTACACGCCTGATAAAGCCCAAGGCACTTGCGCCAGGGAACTCGACAGCGAGGTCGCGCGTTTGGTTATATTGGTCAAAAACCTCACGACTGATGCCATGTTCACCCGCTGTCAGCACCGCTCCACGAGCGCCTCGCAATCCGTATTGGTAAAGATTGAGGCGAGTTAAAACCAACTCTGCGGCTTCCTCGGTAGCCACTGCGACTGTTTGTTGAGCCTGCTGCTCGTTGATGCGTTCAAGGACCCAGGCGCCCAGAATGCTTGCCCCTACCCCCACCACCAGAGTGATTGCTACTCCCCAGTTCAATGCAAAAAACTTATGTGTTCTCACCCGCATGGTCCCATTTCAGAAGACCTTCAAGCCTTCAATATTAAAGTTTAAGCCCTGTTGGGGGGAGGGGGAGGGGGAGGCGAGATGTCCCACCTGCAAGTCCCGAATACGCTCAGGTCAGGCCCGCTAATCGTTGAAGTCTTTCAATGTCTGCTTCAGGTTCGCCATTGTTCATGGCTGCGGCAAGGCGCATAACCACTTGCTCTCGACGTACTTGCATGGGAGGCAAGGCATAGGCAGCACCTATCAACTCACGTAGAACCATAGGCAGCCCCCAGTGCGCTTTCAAGCGAACCGCAAAAGGCGCCGCAAAATCACGGACAGCGTACGTGAGCATTTCTTCATCCGCGGTATTGCCCTGGTTCTCCCATATCTGGGTCAGGTAAAGCACACAGAGTTCGCCCATGCGGTGTAACAGGGCAGCACTTTGCAGCGGAGCGGGATCTAGGCCACATTGTTGAGCCAGGAGAACAACCCTTTCAGCCAAACGCTCAGCAACATCCAGATGACCGTGGACGAATGTCATCAGCAAAGCGTCAGGTTGAGTATTGGTTTGTCGCAAGGCCTGACTGATCGCCAGATTCACGCTGGTAAGCCCCCCCAGCCGTGTAAGGGCACCGTTCAAATTCGTGCATGGCTGGCCGGGGCCGAGATAAGCGGCACTGTTGGCGGCAGCGATCAAATGGGCGCATAGCGCCGGGTCGTACTGCCAATCATTGGCGAGCTTTCTCAAATCCATTAATGCCCCCCCCATAGCCCAATTGAAGCTTTTCCTTCACCGAGGCGAGTAAAGGCAAGTCCAGTTCACCTGCAGACAAACCACTGAGGTAGCTGATCAGATCATCGGTATTGACAGGGGTTGCTCGAGGGGGCTCATCAAGAGGAAGGAGCGCGTCCAGGCACTCCACGACGCGCGAAACCTGAAAAGGCTTGGCGAGAAACGCGCTGATCCGCAGCGACCTGACCGCCAGCACACTCTCTCGATCAGCGCGGCCGGTGATCATTATGAGCGGAGTGCCTTGATCTTTTTCGCGAATTCTCTGCAACAGGCTGACACCGGGAGCATCCGGTAGATTCCAGTCGGCCATAACCAACTGATAGGTACTCTGTTGCCATGCGTCTAAAGCGCTAGCAACGTCACCAAAGCAATCTACTTGCGCAACCGGGCGAATGCTCAAAACGAGTTGCTTTAAAAGATCTGATATCCAAGGGTCATCATCTAGAATCATCACTCGCATTCGGTCATCCTCACTGGGCTGATACCCATCTTCGTAATGTAGTAGCAGTTGACTATTAGCAACAACAATAGACGTCGTTGAGATCAGAGGATGAGGGTGTAACTGAGTGGTTTTAAGTAAGTCACGACAATTTCCCTTTGGTCTGTGGCTTGATAGGATCCTTGAAGGATCGAATCTATTCCTCACCAGCGAACTATACAAGCAAGGTAAGCGAACGGCGCCCCCACCTTGCGTGATTGCACCGGCTGTCACCTAGGCCCGCCCCGAAAAGCGGTCGAGCCATTGAACCCTCTGCCCTGGTGCTCGAACGGCAATGGGTGAGGAAAAACTCTGACGCATATCAGCCGCCCTGAATGCAATTTACGCGATACTCTCGATTTATTTGCTTCTACGCTTGAGTAGCCAGCGCCTATCACCGGAGTTTTCAGTGTTTGCCAATTTGTTGATCATCTTCGCCTCCTCTCTGGTTGTCATTGCCTTGTTCCAGCGCTTGCGCTTGCCGCCGGTGCTGGGTTACCTGTGTGTCGGGCTGTTGATCGGGCCGACTGCACTCAATTGGGTGAATGAGAGCGAAGAGTTGCCGGACCTCGCCGAGTTGGGCGTGGTGTTCCTGTTGTTCTCCCTGGGACTGGAGTTTTCCCTGTCGAAAGTGCTCGCTCTGCGCCAAGTGGTGTTCGGTCTTGGTAGCCTGCAGGTGCTGGCCAGTGGCGTACTGTTGGGCGGCTTGCTGATGGTGCTCGGTATGCCTGCCACGCCGGCACTGTTGTTAGGCGCCGGCCTGGCGCTGTCATCCACCGCGATTGTCAGCAAGGAACTGAGCAGCCTCGGGGAAATTTTCAGCAGCCACGGGAAAAATGCGATAGCGGTGCTGTTGTTCCAGGATGTCGTGGCAGTGTTGTTGCTGACCCTGGTGCCGGTGTTCGCCGGCAGCAGCGATCAGCCCTGGTATTGGGCGCTGCCTCTGACCCTGGGCAAAACCGTAGTGTTGTTCGTCGGCTTGCTGCTGGCCAGTCGCTGGCTGCTGCCGCGACTGTTTCATGAAGTGGCAGCGGCCCGCTCCGCGGAACTGTTCGTATTGCTGGCGCTGGTTATCGTGCTGTTGACGGCATCCCTGACTCACATGCTCGGCCTGTCCCCAGCCCTGGGGGCGTTTCTGGCCGGTATGCTCCTGGGGGAGAGCCATTACCGGCATCAGATCGAAGCGGACATCCGTCCGTTCCGCGACATCCTGCTCGGGGTGTTTTTCGTCAGCATCGGCATGCTGATCGACCTGCAGCTGTTTGCCAGCCACAGTCTGTTGATTGTCGGTCTGACGCTGGGGTTGCTGTTGATCAAGGGCATTGTGGTCGCCTTACTGGTCAAATGGCGCGGTAGCGACAGTGAAACGGCCTGGCGTAGCGGTCTGGCTTTGGCCCAGGGCGGTGAATTCTGCTTCGCGCTGATGGCGCAGATGCAGCAACATCAAATGATGCCCGCCGGCCTCGATGGCTTGTTACTGGCAGCAACGTTTTGCTCGATGCTGCTCACGCCGTTACTGCTGCGCGCCGCGCCCCGAATCGCCGCTAGCATGCATCGCAAACCCAACGAAGAAGCGAAAATCGAGGAAGTCAGCGCACTCAATGCCGGCTTGCACAAACATGTGGTGATTTGTGGCTACGGTCGCGTCGGTCAGTCGATCGGCCGATTTCTCAACCATGAACAGCAATCCTACATCGTATTGGACAGCGATCCGGTGCGCGTTCAGGAAGCCGCCGTGGTTGAACGTTGTGTGCATTACGGAGATGCACGCCGGGGTGAACTGTTGGTCGCCATGGGGCTGGAACGCTCCAGGCTGCTGGTCATCGCGGTCGACCAGCCCAACATCGCCTTGCAAATACTTAAGGAGGCACGCCGACATAGCCAAAGCGTGCCGATTCTGGTGCGCACTCGCGATGACAGTCAGTTAGCCGAACTGAAGGCCGCCGGTGCCAGTGAGGTGGTTCCCGAGGTGCTGGAATCGAGCCTGATGCTTGCCTCTCATGCACTGATTTTGCTGGGTGTCCCCGCCCAGCAGGTGCAAGAGCGGGTCGATCATGTGCGGCATGACAGCTATCGGCTGCTACACGGCTTTTACCCCGGCGCAGATGATGAAGAGACGTAGATCAGTCCTGGCTCACGGCACCGATATTGTGCGCCGACAAGTCCGCGCCGTAATACTCTTCTTCCTGATTCAGGCGCAAACCATGCAACGCCTTGATCACGTCATACACTGGGGAAACACCGGCCAGCGCCACAGTTACCCCTAGCGCAGTGCCGATCAGTTGGCTGATCAGGCTGACTCCGCCCAGTCCACCCAAGGCACTCTGGCCGAAGATGCCACAGGCAACGCCACCCCGCACGCCGCACAGACCATGCAACGGCCACACCCCGAGCACATCGTCGATGCGCTCTTTGCTCTGGGAGGCAGTAAAGCACCAGACAAAACAGCGCCCCGCGATGGCACCTGTCACCAGTGCGCCTACGGGGTGCATCAGATCGGAGCCCGCACAGATTGCTGTCAACCCCGCCAGCGGACCGTTATGCAGAAAGCTGGGGGCATTGCGCCCGACGATCAGCGCCGCCACTGTACCGCCCACCATGGCCATCAGCGAGTTCACCGCCGTCAGCGCCAACCAGCCACCCATGGCGCGCACCACGACGGAGCCGGCAAAATCATGGAAGCTGGCGTCAAAGCGCGCGAACAACCAGGCTTGCAGGCCAAAGTTACCGTTCAAGAACATCTACCTGAGCGTCACTGGCGCCGACGGGCCGTTAGGCTCAGTCAGGCAAAGGTTATGGTTGAGTGCGCGTAACCGATTGATAGTGAACCTTAGTGTGGTAGGCCCGTTGCGTGAACGGGAGCCGCAGGATCGCGGGTTGGGTGCCAGCACGGTGTCGATCACTTTCACCACCATGCAGGCATTTTCCTGTTGCGGGGTAAGGCCCCGGTCATCTTCAATCAATGCCTTGACTTTGGCTCGTTGTCGGGTATGCCCGGATCTGTCGTCGCAGTGGGGAGAGGGGCATCTGCTTCATTTGCAAGCTCAGCCGGTGAAATCTGCGTGTTTTGCTGAAATAAGGAAGTTTTTTCAGTCATATCCGGGCTCTAATTGCTGCGAAACCGGGTTGGGGATGCGTAGCAGTATTGCGTAGAGCAACGGTACAACCAGCAGCGTAAGCCCAGTGGCAAACACTAGGCCAAACATCACCGTGACGGCCATGCTGTGGAAGAATGGGTCGGCCAGCAGGGGAGCAACGCCGAGCACCGTCGTCAGCGCGCCCAGCAAGACCGGACGGACACGACTGGTGGCGGCTTCCAGCAGCGCAGCATACCCCGCGCGGCCGGCCGCTATCTCGGCGTCAATCTGGTCGACCAGGACGATGGCGTTTTTGATCAGCATGCCGGTAAGGCTGAGGAAGCCCAAGATGGCCATGAATTCGAAGGGTGCCTGGAATAACAGCAGCCCGATGGCCACACCCAGCACGGCCAGGGGCACGGTCAGCCAAATCACTGCGGTTTGTCGTAGGGCGTTGAACATCAGGATCACCGCCACAACCATCGCCAGGAAGCCGAAGGGTGCGGCGAGCGCAAGCCCTGCATTGGCCTCCTTGGCGGCTTTGTATTCGCCATGCCATTCCAATTGATAGCCCGCCGGCAGGGGGATTTGTTCAATTTTGGGGCGCAAACGCTCGAAGAGGGGCGCAGAGAGCTCACCAGCCGGCGGGTCGCACTGTGCCTTGATCATCGGGAAGCGGTTCTCGCGGCGGATCAGGGCGTCCTGCCAGCGCGTATCGAGGCGTTCAATGAATTGTTCAATGGGCACAAAGCGTGCGGCGGTAGGGGCGAAGACCAAGACGGTTCGCAGATCTTCCACGCCCCCGCGCTCTGCTTCAGGCGCGCGGGCAATGATGGGCAGCAGTTTCTCGCGTTCACGAAATACGCCGACAGTCGTGCCACTGAGTGTGCGATTGAGTGCGGCATTGAGCTCGGCAGGGGTGACTCCTGCACGCTGCGCTGCGGCCATGTCGTAACGTGGGCTCACCACGGGTACCGGCTGGCGCCAGTCATCTTGAATCGCCAGCGCTTGTGGATCCTCGGCCATAATGGCCTTCGCTTGTTCTGCTAACTGGCGCAGCACAATTGCATCAGGCCCGCGAAATGTGGCCTCGATTTTCTTGCCGCCACCGCGACCAAGCATGAACTTCCAGACCTTGATGTCTGCCTCCGGCAATAGATCGCTAAGCGCCGGCTGCAGGCGGGCGATCAAGTCGGCGATCTGGTGGTAGTCCGTTACATCGACCAGCAGTTGACCATAAGCCGGATTCGGGTCCTCCGGACTGTAGGTCAACATGAAACGCAGCCCGCCTTGACCGATGAAACTGGTAATGGCACTGACATCCTGCTCTGCGCTTACCCGCTGTGCGGCGACGGCAACACGCTCGGCAGTGCGACGTATATCGGTGCCCTGCGGCAGGTAGATATCGACAACGAACTGGGGGCGTGCCGAATCGGGCATGAAGCCTGGTGGTACTTGGCTGAAGGCGATAACACCGGCTGCGAGTAATGTCACCAGCAGCGCTACGGAGCGGCTGCGGTGACGCAGCGCCAGATGCAGCAGGGAAAGGTAGCCGCGCAATAGGCGTCCAGGCGCAGGGCTATCGGGCTGGCGTTCCTGCTTGAGGAAATGCACGCAGAACAGGGGTGTCAGGGTGAGCGCGAACAGCCATGATAGCAGCATGGAGTAAAGGATCACCCAGAAGAGGGAGCCGGCATACTCGCCCATGTCGGTCGGCGACAGGCCGATGGCGCTGAACGCCAATATCCCTACGGTCGTGCCGCCAAGCAGTGGCCAGGCTGTGGCCTTGACCACCGCGCGTGCCGCGTTGACCGGTTGCTCACCCCGCTGCAGACGCACCAGGATGCTATCAGTGACCACAATCGCATTGTCTACCAGCATGCCCAGGGCGATGATCAGGGCGCCCAGGGAGATGCGTTGCATCGCGATACCGTGCGCATACATGGCCATCAGTGTTCCTGCGACCGTTAGCACGAGCACCACGCCAATGATCAAGCCACTGCGTAGCCCCAAAAACAGCAGCAGGACCACCACCACTATGGCCACCGCGGCGATCAGGTTGATCACGAAACCCTGTACGGCGACTCGCACCGAATCGGATTGGAGCGAGATGTTTTCCAGTTGTATGCCTATCGGGTGAATGCCTTCGAGCTCCTGCAGGCGTTGCTGCACGGCTTCACCGAGTTGCACGACGTTTCCGCCGGTGACGTTGGTGATGCCAATGCCGATCGCCGGCTCGCCGTTGCGGCGCATCAGGACCGTGGGCGGTTCAAGATAGTTGCGGCGCACGTCGGCAATGTCCGATAGGCGCACCAGGCCCCGGCTACTGTCGCCGGCGACGATCAGCGCCCGCAGGCTATCCAGTGATGTGCTGTTGGCGAGCGGGCGGACCTCCAAGCGCATGGCGCCCGCCCGCACATTGCCCGCCGGGAGCACCTGGTTATGCAGCGCCAGGGACGCGTGGATCTGCTCCAGTTCCACGCCCAGGCGAGCTGCGCGCTCGCGCACGACCTCAACGAAAATGGCCTCGCGGGGTTCTCCCAGCAGGGCCACCTTTGCCACGCCGGGAACCAGCACCAGTTCGCGGCGCATGCGATCGGCGTAATCATTCAGTTGGCGTGCGCTGTAGTCCTTGCCATGCACGGCGTAGAAAAGCGCGAAGACATCGCCGAAGTCTCCTTTGACCAATGGTCGGGATGCCCCCGGAGGCAGGCTGGGAGCCACCTCGTCCATCTTGCCGCGCAGTTTGCCCCAGACCTGCTCCAGGTCTGCCTGGCTTCCAGCATTGGACAGGCGCACTTCGACCTTGACCAGCGACTCGCCGGCGCGTGAAACCGAGGTGATTTTCTCTATTTCGGGCAGTTGCTGGGCGGCACCCTCGATGCGGTCGGTTATCTCATCCGCGACCTCGGAGGGGCTGGCCCCAGGATAACTGGTTAGGATGGCAGCCTGGCGAATAATGAACTCAGGGTCCTCGAAACGGCCAAGCTGCTGGTAAGCCCAATAACCCCCGCAAAGCACCAGTGCGACAACGAGCCAGGCACTGGTGGCCCGCCGTAACGTGAAGTCGGCGAGGTTCATTCGTCGTGCTCCGCGTTCTCCAGCGGTCGAACTCGCATGCCCTCGCGGAGTGAGGCAATGCCAACACTGACGATTCGCTCACCGACGTTCAGTCCGGATGGTACTGCGATCATTTCGCCGCTCACATCCCCGGTGACCACGGCGCGGCGGGTCACCCGGCCATCCTCGGCCACTATCCAGACATGGGGGGCGCCGTCGGCACCAGCACTGATTGCACTCAGAGGTACTGCTGGCAACCCATCTTCGTGTGTCTGCACGAACGGCTGCACGCTGGCGGACATGCCGGGCAGGATCGGGAAGGAGGCTGTGCCAGGTTCGAGGCTCAGGATCACCTCGTACGTCTGCGTTTGCGGGTGGGCCTCGGCAGAGTAGCCGTTGAGATTCAGTTGTACGGGCTGCTCGTGCCCTTCGAACACTGCCAGTGCGCGAGTTTGCCGCGGCTGGCTACGCAGCAGTCGTTCAGGCACGTGAATGACGATCTCCAACTGTTCCAGGTTCTGCAGTTCGGCGATCGGCTGCTTGGCCTGGACATTGCCGAAGGTCTCTATGTGGCGGCGTACTAGGATGCCGTCGAAGGGGGCTCGCAGGCTTGTATTGGCCAGTTCCTCGCGCGCTGTGGCTAAACGGCTGCGCATGACCTCTAGGGTCGCTTGTCGATCATCGACTAGCGTGCGCGCCAGTTGTTGCCGCTCCCAGAGTTGAAAGTGGCGCTGGTAGTCTGTTTGGGCGCGTTTAAATTCTGCCTCTGCGGCTCGCACACGGGAGGCAAAGAGGGTGTCGTCAAGCCGGGCAATGACATGCCCCTGTGCGACTCTGGCACCTGTTTCGGTCTTGAACTCGACCAGCTTGCCGGCTACATCGAATGACAGTTCGGCTCGCCGCGCAGCGCGTACAACACCAGGGAAGCGCAATTTGCTGCCCGCTGTATCGCTTCCCACGGTAACGATAATTGCCGGTCGTGCTGGGGGCTCAGTTATCGGTGGCGGGATATCGTCATTGCATCCCGTGATCATGGCTAGTACCAGCAAAGGCAGCCAGTGAAGTGGGATGTGTGCCGCTGCTCTTAGCGAGTTACTCTGTCTAGGCATTTACCCTTTGTCCCAACTAATCGTGCGATTTTTTTTAGACTGTGCATGTTCGATCACGGGATCTGCCGGAGTGAACAATACCCAAGCCAAATTCCCCAAAACTGGCCGCATTGATACCCAGGTAAGTAGAGTGCTGTTTTATGTCATCAGGTTCAACTCAATAACGGTGTTGCACTCAGATCCTGCAACCGCCCCTAGCGTCGTTGAAACGGCCGGTATTTAAGTTCCGAAGGAGCAACAAATTTCTGTCGTATCTGTTTCTATTTAATTCAAGGCGATAGCGCTCTAACGCATTAAAAGCCGCCCCGCAGGTCGGCTTTTTCGTCTGCTCTTTAGCGCGCCGGGCGGCTGCTCAGGTAGCAGACGGCGTAGCCGATCACGGCGGCCAAGAGCGAGCCGGTGAGGATGCCTACGCGGTCCATGCCAGCGTATTCACTGACCTCCGGGATAAACGCCAGGGAGCCAACAAACAGGCTCATAGTGAAGCCAATGCCGCACAGGATCGACAGCCCAAGCACCTGCCCCCAGTTGGTATCTTGTGGCAGTTTGGCCCAGCCAGACTGGATGGTCAGCCAGGTAAAGCCGAACACCCCAATAGTCTTGCCCAGCAGCAGGCCAGCAGTAATGCCCAACGGGACCGGATGCATAAAGCTCTCCACGCTCAGACCGCCCAATGGCACGCCTGCGTTGGCAAAGGCGAACAGCGGTAAAATGGCAAAGGCCACCCAAGGTTGCAGGGCGTGCTCAAGGGTCAGCAAGGGCGAAGCGTTTCCGTCCCGCGGGCGCAGTGGAATGATCAGGGCCAAGGTCACGCCAGCCAGGGTCGCATGTACGCCGCTCTTAAGTACGCAAACCCACAGCAGGGCGCCAATCACCAGATACGGACTGAGCCTGCTGACACCAAAGCGGTTCATCAGGATCAAGGTGCTGAGGAAAATAGCGGCGAGAATCAGTGACAGGTTGGACAGTTCGCTGGAGTAGAACAGGGCAATGACAATGATTGCGCCAAGGTCGTCGATGATTGCCAGGGTCATCAGGAACAGTTTCAGCGACACCGGGACGCGCTTGCCGAGCAGGGCCAGCACGCCGAGGGCGAATGCAATGTCGGTGGCCATGGGAATGGCCCAGCCGCCGGCCGCCGCCGGGTTGTCATGGTTCAGCCACCAGTAGACCAAGGCGGGGATCAGCATGCCGCCGATGGCTGCTGTGCCGGGCAGGACCAACTGAGCGGGCTGGCGCAATTGCCCTTCGAGCACCTCGCGTTTGACCTCCAGGCCGATCAGCAGGAAGAACAGCGCCATCAGGCCATCGTTGATCCACAGCAGCAAGGGCTTGGCGATTTGCAGGGCGCCGACTTGCACGGCCACAGGCGCATTTAGCAGGCCGTTGTAGAGAAAGCTCAGTGGCGAGTTATTGATGCTCATGGCCAGCACGGCGGCGCCAATTAGCATTAGGCCGCTGGCCGATTCCAACTGCAAAAAACGGGTAAGAGTATCGCGCATAATGAAGACCACTTATTAGTAGAGCCAGACCTTCACCCTACCGTGCAACGTCCCTGTAGAGAACAAAAAACAGTATTGATTTTTGTTGCACCTGCTGCAGGTCGACGGCAAACAATGCACCCTTCCGGTCTACAGGGCTGGCGCTGTTGCGCTTATCTGGGTATGCAGCCTGAATCCTGTTGTTGCTAGCGAACCTGATCTAGGCCAATAAGTGACTTGCGGATGCTATGTTAGATTCAGTTTTCTATTTCCAAGGCGTTGATTATGAGCGAGTCGGATTCTCGTGACTGGCATGCCCTAGCGGCCGAGCACAGCCTGCAGCAACTGCGCAGCAGTAGTGCCGGACTGGATAGCGAACAAGCGGCGGCTCGCCTGCGGGAGTATGGCCTTAATCAGCTACCGCAGCGCGCTGGGTTGACCCCTTGGCGGCGCTTTCTTCTGCAGTTTCATAACCTATTGATCTATGTGCTGCTGGCCGCGATGTTGATGACCCTGGCGCTGGGTCAGTGGCTCGACAGTGCGGTGATTTTTGCCGTGGTGCTGATTAATGTCGTTATCAGTTTTATCCAGGAAGGCAAGGCCGAGCAGGCGATGCGCGCGATCCAGTCGATGCTCACCGTGGACAGCCGCGTACGCCGTGATGGCGAGGTAATCAGCCTGGCGGCCGAGCAGTTGGTGCCGGGCGATGTGGTGCTGCTGGATGCGGGCGAGCGGGTGCCCGCCGACCTGCGCCTTCTGGAGGTGCGCGATCTGCGCATCGAAGAGGCGGCACTGACCGGCGAGTCGTTGCCAGCGGACAAGCAGATCGAGCCGGTGGAAGCACTCGCCAGTTTGGGCGATCGCAGTTGTATGGCCTATTCCGGCACCTTGGTTAGCGCGGGGAGCGGCAGCGGTGTGGTGGTGGCCTCTGGCGGGCACACCGAGTTGGGGCGCATCAGTCATTTGCTTAGCGCCGTCACGGCCCTGCAAACCCCGTTGCTGGCCGATATGAGCCGTTTTGCCCGCTATCTGACGTTGCTGATTGTCAGTCTGGCGGGCCTGACGTTCGCCGTGGGTGTGTGGTTGCGTGGCTACAGTGTCAGTGAAATGTTGATGGCCTCGGTGGGCTTGGCTGTAGCGGCGATCCCTGAAGGTTTGCCGGCGGTATTGACGATTATTCTGGCGCTGGGTCTGCAGCGCATGGCGCGGCGACGAGCGATCATCCGCCGCTTGCCAGCGGTGGAAAGCTTGGGCGCGGTGACGGTGATTTGCTCGGATAAGACCGGCACCCTGACCCGCAACGAAATGACCGTGCAGCAGGTCTTTACCGCCGCTCATCACTATCAGGTCGACGGTGTCGGTTATGCCCCCCACGGTAGTATTAGTTGCGATGACGGCCAACTGCGCAGTCTGGATAGTGCCGATGATTTGCGTGAGTTGGTTCGCGCGGGCTTGTTGGTCAATAACGCCAGCCTTTCCTTCAATGAGCAGCAATGGCAGATCAGTGGTGATCCCACCGAGGCAGCATTGCTGACGCTGGCCGGCAAGTTGGGCTTGCAGATCGCGCAGGAAAATCAGCACCTGCCACAGGTCGATAGCATTCCATTCAGTTCCGAGCGCCGTTACCTGGCCAGCCTGCATAATGATCGCAATGCTCATGGCTTGATCTATGTGGTCGGGGCACCGGAGCGCCTGCTGGCGCTGTGCAACCGTCAGTGGCGCGATGGTCAAGACGAGCCCCTCGATCTCAAACACTGGCGTGCCCGCTTGGAGCAGGGTGCGAGCCAGGGCTTGCGCATGATCGGCCTGGCCCTGCGTACCCTGCCGCAGGTGCAGCATGAACTGAGCTATGCCGACATCGAGGGGGATTTTGTTCTGCTCGGCTTGGTCGGCATGCTCGATCCGCCGCGCGAAGAGGTTATTCGCGCTATCGCCGACTGCCACAGCGCCGGCATCCGGGTGAAGATGATTACAGGCGATCACGCCGCCACGGCAGCCAGCATCGCCCGCAGCTTGGGGCTCAACAGTGAGGCGCCCTTGACTGGCGTCGAGTTGGACGAACTGAACGATGTGGAACTGGATGCCCGCCTGGCCAGTACCGATGTGTTTGCGCGTGCCAGCCCAAGCCACAAATTGCGTTTGGTTGAGCGCTTGCAGGCGCTCGGTGAGCGGGTGGCGATGACGGGAGATGGCGTCAATGATGCGCCGGCGCTTAAGCGTGCCGACATCGGTATCGCAATGGGCATCAAGGGTACAGAGGTGGCCAAGGAAGCGTCGCAGATGGTGCTGGCCGACGACAACTTCGCCACCATCACCCATGCGATAGAGGAGGGCCGAGCGGTCTATGACACGCTGAAGAAGACTATTCTATTTATTCTGCCTACTAATGGTGGGCAAGCACTGGTCTTGCTGGTGGCGATTCTCTTTGGTTTGACTCTGCCAATCACGCCGTTGCAGATTCTCTGGGTCAACATGATTACCGCCGTCACCCTAGCTCTGGCCCTGGCTTTCGAACCAGCAGATGAGGGGCTGATGCGCCGGTCGCCACGAGACCCGCACCTGCCGTTGCTGAGCGCTGTGCTGCTGTGGCGGATTGTCTGGATATCGGTAATGATGATGGCTGCAAGTCTCGGCCTGTTTCTTTACAGCCAGTACCTGGGTTGGAGCTTGGAGAGCAGCCGAAGTTTGGCCGTGAATGCCCTGATGGCCTGCGAAATTGGTTACTTGTTCAGCAGTCGCAGCCTGCATGGCACGGCGCGTTTTGGCTGGTGCGATAACCCGATGGTCTGGGCGATGGTGCTGTTGCTCTGCGCTTTACAACTGGCACTGACTTACTGGACGCCGCTGCAAGGCTTGTTTGCGACAGACGCGCTACCGCTGTTGGCCTGGGTCTGGTGTCTGGGGGCGGCCATCGGCCTGTGTGCGCTGGTAGAGTTGGAGAAATATTTGTTGCGCCGTTTGCAAGTCTGCGCCTAGGAGGCTGCCGGCAGGAGGTTGTTGGGATTGACCGTTTGTAGCGTGGGGAAGCTCGGATTGATTCAGTTTTGTGGGTCTTTCAAGGCGGATAGCGAGTTATTAAACGAGAGAGAACAGCGAAAATAGTCAAATCCGGCTCTCTTTCAATATAGGACAGCTTCATGCTTGACAGGCCCGTAGGCCTGCAGTGGTACACCGTTAGATAAATTTTCAAGGAGTATGAACATGCCAACAGTACTGTTAGCCAGCGATGGTTCCGCCAATGCCGATCGAGCTTTGGCCTACGTGATCAAGCAAATTCAGCAGGGCAGCTTGCTCGGCGATGCTTGCACCGTGAATTTGCTCTATGTCCACCCGCTTCTGCCCAGCCGCATTAGCCAGGGCATGACCGCAGAAGATTTGCATGAGCACTACGAAAGCCACAGCGCAGCGGCCTTGGCTACGGCAGTCAAGCAATTGCAGCAGGCGGGCATTAGCGTTACCACCCACACTCGCATCGGTGCGCCAGGGGCGAGCATCGTTGCTTGTGCCAAGGAACTTAACTGTCAGAGCATCGTTATTGGCAGCCATGGTGCAGGTCTAACCTTGGGTTTATTACTGGGCTCGGTGGCCAGTGCTGTGGTCAAACTCAGTGATGTGCCGGTGACACTGGTCAAATAATGCTGCGGTTGCCGCCTAGGTAAACTTCAGAAAAAGCGACGAGTGAAGTTTTTCGGAAGATCATTGATGCTGAGTATGGGTCTTCTGGGTTCTTCATCTCGGCACCTGTTGCAGGCCAGGCCGTGCTCAGGTGCACGACGACTTCGTCGAGCTCGGACATTTTCAATGTCGAGGATATCGTTCGCTAGTTGGATTAGGCACTCGGTGTTTTTCTGGTCTCAGCATGTTGGCGGCTGACAGTGGCCGAAAATTTGCTTTTCAGTCACTCGACTTTCCCGCGCGTCGACTTCATGCAGTGTGCAGATACTGCTTTGGGGGTCGGCAGTGCATCGCTACCGAGGCTGATTTCCAGTTACAGATCTGATGATTTTAATGCCTGGTCGGGGTTGCTTGGCAGGACTTCGGTGTGGCTCAAGAATGGTAGTAGTTGTGTGACAGTGGTGCTTTACAGTAGGCAGTTTTAATTTACTGAGGCTTTCAAAATCTGCTGGTGCTGAATTTACTCGGAAATGCCTAATCATGTCATGCTAGCACTCGGTGTACAGATCAGCCTTGAGTCCGTCTATTTGACTAGGTGTCGGTTGACGTCTATGTTAAAGGTACTGTGCGTTTAGCACTTAATTGTTTAAAATGTGTACGCCGCTGAATGCTTGGTGTACATTACTAAAGATAGAGGCTCACTCATGTTTATACCAGCAATGAAAAAACAGAGATTTATCTCGGCGTTCCAACGCACTCTGCTAACGGTCGGAGGGGCGTTGTTGTTTGCGACTACAGCCGCTGCTGCTGACATTCCGGCAAATTCTGCTAAGCCAGGCGACTTGGTTTATGTTACGAATGAGGAGTCAAATACGCTGACCGTTATTGATCCTGTGACCTTGACCGTAAAAGGTACTGTGAACCTGACCAGCTTTGACGAAGATCCTAGGCCGCCGTTTCAGTTTGTCACCGGTGGCGTTATTCCAGTCCATAACGCCATGACCAGTAAGCCCCTTTACCATGGGGCGATTAATATCCATGGTGCTGCACCTTCCCCTGACCAGAAACTCATTGCGACTACTGGTCGTGGGACGAGCAATGTCTATTTGATTGATGCCCAGCGCATGGCGGTTATTGGCAATCAACCCAATCCGCGCGCGACGGAAAAAACCACTGATCAAATCATCACAAGTGGAGTGCTGGTGGGGCGGGAGCCCCATGAACCGACGTTCAGCCGTAATGGTAAGGAGCTCTGGGTAGCCCTGCGTGGCGAAGGCCGCGTGGCGATCCTTGATACCGACAAAGCCAAAAAAGTCTCTGAGGGGGCGGCGGATAGCGCCCTGAGAATGTATCTTCCGACCATGCCGGGGCCGTCGCAGGTGTGGTTTTCTAGAGACGGTGCTCTGGCTTTCCTGATTTCCCAGAAAACATCGCAGATCGAAGTTTATCAGACGAATATAGGAGGCGACGGTTTTAGCCGCCCCGTCAAGATCAATACCATCGATATATCGAAGCAGGATCCGTTCGGCTTCACACCTTTCCAGAAGCTGGCGCCGGATGGCAAGGAAATGTGGTTCTCACACAAGCTGGCTGATGCCGTCTCCAGTCGCTCGGTCTTGGGCAAGCAGGATCTGCTGGATCATGTCTCTATTGGTGGTAATGCGCGTCCGAACCACATAGAGTTCGTCGAGAACGCTAATGGCAAGGTTGTTTATGTGACCTATGCACGTATCGATGACAAGGGGCCTGATGGTATTGCGTCCAGTCAGATTGCGATAATCGACCGTGCGGTCCCAGTAGGTCAGAGAAAGCTTGTGAATACTTTTTTCTCGCACGGCCGCGACAGTCACGGCATCTGGACCAATCCAGAGAATAACCTGCTGTTCGTTTGTCACGAGCAGGATGAACTTCCCGGTACTCCTTCTGCTGGCCAGGGGGTGGTGAGCGTCTTCGATGTGAGCGAGCCACTTCAGCCAAAGTTCATCAAGCAGATTCCGGTTGGTAACTTGGCATTACCTTCGGGTAACTTGCGCAACAAGAAAAGTATCAACCTGATTTATGTGCGTCCGGGTACACCCAGTCATTCTGGTTAATGAGTGTGCTATGAGCAATTCAATGCGCGTGACCGCTCCTTTCAGCCTGATGGCAGGGCTGATGCTTTTTTCCTTGGTTCATGCTGCTGACCCAATGGCGCAGCATGAGCATGAGCATCATGTCCAAACTGCAGAGAAGCCAGAGCTTGGCACTCATCCATTTGTCTCGGCGATGGATGCAAGCATGGGCAAGATGATGACGGATATGCATGCTCATGTTTATAGCGGAAACTGGGATGTCGATTTTCTGATGATGATGATTCCTCATCATCAGGGCGCCATAGACATGGCTAAATTGGTGTTGGAGCATGGGAAGGATCCACTGACCCGGCAGTTGGCAGAGGAAATAATTGCTGCGCAGCAAACTGAAATTGCGGCAATGCGCGCCAGAGTGGAGGCGCTCCAAGGCGGCTCTCACCAGGACCAGGAGTTTCCCCCTCTGACGGGCACGCGAGGGAGTGAAAATTGACTCTTCGGAGTGGGCCTGGGGGGAGCCTACTGGCGAGTTCAGGGCGGCTCCTGCAGAGATCGTAAAGGGGGGGCGGTAGAAATCTTGGACTACTTGGAGGTAGTTCATGTATTCATACGAAGACCGCATCCGAGCAGTCAAGCTCTACATCAAACTGGGGAAGCACACCGGGGCAACTATTCGTCATTTGGGCTACCCGACGAAGAACTCTCTGAAGAACTGGCATGAAGAGTACGATCGATGCCTCGACCTGTCAGGTGGCTACGTGCTCTCTAAGCCGAAGTGCTCGCTGGCCCAAAGGGAAAAGGCTGTCGGGACTATCTCGAAAACGGGCGCTGCATCGCCCCCACCATCAAGGCTTTGGGCTCCCCAGTCACTGCGCGGTCGTGGTGCCATCAGGCTTGGAACCTGGAGGATAAGCGTTTTACCCACACCGACATCCTCAGCTTTGATGTCGCTTCGTATGCCCGCAGGGATGGGGATTCAGATTTGGTGACGCCGCTGAGCGTCATTCGTTTCCTGATGGGGCAGCGAGCGCGTGTTTACCCTGTACTCCAGAGCATGCTGTATCGGTATGCCTCATTTTTACTGTCCCGGCACTGGTCCGCTCTTTTGCCGGGGGCCTATCTGTGGGACGACGAGCTCTACGAAATGATCAGGCGTGATTTTCGCCAGCCTGAACCGAAGGGGGTCGGAAAGGGTGGTACAGCCGAGCCGGATTGTTGGGTGCCCGAATGGGTGGAGATCATCGAGCACTTCTACAGGCTGACCCATGAGATCGCGCATGAGTTTCGTAGCCGATTTAGTCAAGCCAGTTTTCTGTCGCTGGGGGCGGTTCAAATGAGCGTGCTCCCCGTGGCCGACGATCTTGGCTACAAGGTCATTACTTTGGTGGTGAGTCCAGCCCTCATCGACGCAAAGGCGTTTGTCTGGCTGAAGGAGGAGCGGTCCGGCGTGGTCAAACTTCGGCCGCTGACGGTGGAGTCTGAAGTTTACTTGCAAAATCGCTATGACTTCGGGTTGCTCACGCCGCCCAAGCGCAGGGCTGGGAAGCCATAAGTCATTTTTTACCGACTCTCCCCATCCTCTGAACGAACAGAGGAGCCCCGTTCATGAGGATCATCCGCCTGAAAGACGTTATCGACTCGACCGGTCTGGCCCGGTCCACCATCTACAAGTACATCGCCGAAGGTACTTTCCCAAAACCGGTCTCGCTGGGGGAGCGTTGCGTGGGCTGGGTAGAGGGAGAGGTCCACGATTGGATCTTAGCCAGAATCGAGGCGCGCAACCTGCTTGAGGGCACTGCGTCCCGAATTAGCCACTTAAGTATGGCCTGCAAATAAATTATCTGCGCCATGACCGCTTGGTAGCTGGTCATGGCGTTTATGCCGCTTGAGGAAACTCCGCATTCTCAGCTATCTCCCGCAAGATCCGAATCAGTCGATTACTCGGCAGGCTCGGTAATGCTGCTCCTCATAGCTCGGCCCATCGGGAGAGAGGATGCTAGGTTTCTCGCTGCGCCAGTGCCGTACATCGATGGTTTATCTCCGGAGTAGACGCCCTGAAGAAATTCACGGTGCAGCTTGGAAAAAGCTGCCCTCAATCCCGGTGTGTCCGAGAGCGTTATTTGCGGTGCGGGTAGTATGCTTTTACTAATACGTATTACCCGTAGGATTCATGGGCAGATTCATTACAGCATCGACTAGCGCATCCTGAAGAGAGCAGGAGGCAGGTACGAAGTAACGGTAAAAAAATATACAGCAGACTCAGGTTATGAAACTCATCAACAGAGGCGTCATAACCATGAATAGAAATCCTAGCAACCCCCGCCATTACCCGCTTCGTCATTCCGGCAACCCCAACCTCCACCTGCACTACAACGACACCTTTGAAGGTCGGCCCGTGATGGGCGACAAGGGGCCTTTCGTCATGGAGTACCTTTCCCGGCTAAAACGAACGATAGACCAGGCGCTAGCTCAGTATTCAAGGGTGCTGGCTTTCAGGGTGGATCTCAGGTTACCCCAAGATATCGATCTCCCTGACCATGCCTATACGAATCAGGTCGTCAGCAGGTTCATTGCCTCCTTCAACGCCAAGATCGAGCACAACCTAGACAAGGCACGTGAGTGCAATCACTACGCCCGTGACTGCAAGGTTCGCTACGTCTGGGCTAGAGAGGTCGGTGGGGGAGGGATGCCGCACTACCATCTGCTCATTCTGCTCAACCGGGATGCCCACTACACGGTGGGGCGCCTACGTTCTGAGAGGACCAACAATATCAGTCGCATGGAGGAGGCGTGGGCGAGTGCTCTGGGTCTGTCATTGGATCAGGTAAGGGGGCTGGTCCATATCCCGGAGAATCCTGAATACCGAATAGACCGGCATGTCCGTCCTGATGATGAGGACGAGTTACCTGCATTATTTTATCGCGCTAGCTACCTCTGTAAGGCAGCTACAAAGTCCTATGGAGCTCACCTGCGAGGCTTCGATACTAGCCGGGGATGAGTGCGCAGTTTGGGCGTGTTTGGCGAGAGGATCTTCGGTAGTAGTGCTTGATTACTTCATTCGGTCGTTGGCTCAGGCGCAGGAATGGGCTGGCAGCCTCGACGTTTTCCGCGATCGTCATTGAGGTGATGAATGCTTCCGGAGTGAGCCATTATTAGTCCTCGCACTTTGCGAGCTGTCACGTGATCGTAGTAACCAACCTATTCCATACCGGGGAAGCCAGCGGCACGACGGCGAAGGCACCCATTCCCATCCATTCAAACAATGGCAGCAGCGACAGGGTGATCAATCCCTGCTCAATGACTGATCGTATCCGCCAGCTGACAGGCGCAAAAGGGTATCTACGTGGGAAGGTAGATCGTCGTTACCATGCCAAGGATAAACAGGCCAAAATCGCTGAGTACACTGACCGTGTGCTTAACCGTAACTACATACCGTGGTGGTCCGAGTCGACCTGTGTTACCTCTCTGTGGTGCAAGCTCGGTTGCGTGTCGAGTAGGCATTTACTGATCAGGATAGGCTGGCCAGAGAAATTGAGCGCAATTCTATCTTTGACCATCTGACCGAATACATCTGCAGCGTCGAGCAGGTTGAGGAGAGGGGCTATCACATCCATGCTGCCTTCTTCTTCAACGGAGCCGATGTACGCAGTGATTTCGCTAAGGCCCGGCAGATTGGTCGGCTATGGGAGCAGATTACCCGAGGTCAGGGGTATTGCCACAGCTGCAATGATGACAAGGGACGCTACGGTAGTGACAGATATTCGGCCAAAGGTCCATCACGCGATGCGCTATCTGGGTAAAGACACTCAGCATCTGCGGCTCAAGCCCATGGGGGCGAAGTGCATGCGCAAAGGCACTTTGCGCAGGCTATCAGTCTGAGATCAGTACAGGTATCGGATATGCCGGGACGTTCCCAGCGGCAAGGTGGATCAGTTGCCGGAGTTATTCCGGCGGGCCAGCTATTTGTGCAAGGCCGCTACGAAGTCCTATGGGGATCGTCAGCACAGATTCGATACCCGCAGAGGATAATGGTTTATCTAGCAGAGCACTCAGGCAGCGCTTGGCTGATTCTCACGAGCCTTTTCTCGTGCAGACAAAGGGCAAGGTCGAGCGCTTCAACCATTCCTTAAGATGGAGCTTCGTAGTGCCACTGGCCACGTCGTTCAATCACGTCAATCTGGTGCTGGACGTCGAGGTGGCGAACAGCAGGACCGGCCCTTGGTTTATGAAGTCGAAAATGCCCGAACACATGCGCAAACTGGCGCCGAATTGCATCACCTGTCGCCCTTACCTGAGCCTCTAGGGGTTATGTGTGCAGCATGATTTCGCTAGCCAAACCCATGCCAGCGGCAAGTCTCATCAGCGACCAGAAGGGGCTAGGAGGTGGTACGAATTGACTCTTTGTATTTTATCGGAGCGCGGTTAATCTCGCCGGCAGAAAGCCTCTAGTGATAGAGAACCGGAATCCGGCAGCGAGGAATCAATGGCATACATCAGCTTACGTGTGGACTTCTCCACCAACGACGAATGTAACTTTTGCGGCAACAGACTCCGCTCAGGAAAGGTACGCATCCTTGTCGACGACGAAGGTCGTGAGGTGCAGGCAGGCCCCGTCTGTGCAAAAAATAACTCGGTCAATCCGAAGGAGAAGATCCCAGATCTTACGGCTGCCGCTTTCGAAGGTGATGAGCCTGAGTTGACTCGGGGCGGACCAGGTGGGCAAGCGACTGCAGCAGCAAGTGTAATCGGCGAGGTTAGTCGGGGTGCTACCAACAAAGAAGAAATACAGCGCCGTATGGCTGAGTGCTATCTCCTGCTGCGGGTTGAAAAGCTGGGTGATTTCCGCGACATGAAATTTGAGCGATTGGTGACTCTCGCGGAGAAGCTACGGGGGGCAGTCTTGGCAGACGGTGACTATCGATATCTGAACAACTTGATGGCCAAGGTACAAACTGTTCGCCCTGAGGTTTCAATCAAGAACCTTCAGGCTATCTACGCCTGCAACTACTGGATCAATTACTTCCTGGCTAAAGAGAGCTCTGACTTTATCTCCGATCTGAAGCGTTCATTGCATCGAGACCTCGCTCTAACCCCTGGCCAGGTCGAGGCGCTCAATAAGTGGTTTAAGAACCGGCCTGGCATGCTGTCCATCAAACCTGATGCATTCGCTTTTAATCCAGCCGAGCGCCGGAAGCAGTCGAAGCAATCAGAATGATTTGCTCGTAGTTCTAGGTCGATACGGCCCGCAATATTTGCTGGGTAGGACCTGGCTATGAAGGCCTCATGCCGGTGGCCGAACGATATGGGGCGTCCACCTGTTACCGTGTATTGCCGAACAGAACGCCCATTGTGGTGTTGGTGAGGTGCGAGTCGATCCCCTAGAGCGCTCCGCCGGAGCTCACCGATGCGCCGCCTTGCTCCTGGTGGGCTCCGAGACCTTGCATCCATGCAGACGTGTTATGCCAGTTGCACTGAGCCTTTCGATTTCAGCTCGGTGGGGATCGGTACATCCCGTTGCGTGGTCAGTCGATTGAATATCGCGTCCAGCACGAAGTCACTATCCTCCAACATCACAGTCAAGAGATAGCCCGCCAGCGTGTGCAATGTGGGTTTACCCAGAGGTGGAAGCCGAGCGTCTGGGCGTTGGCAACGAAGCGGTATCCCCTATCGAACGTGGGATCGTAATGCCCGGTATTGAGCGGCTGGTTGAGTTGGCATCGATCTTTGGTAGTTGCTGGCAGAGGCTAGCTCGCGTCCTGCGGGTCAGTCGCGGCGTATCTACGATTTGCTTTGCGCCTTGGAAGCGGCGGACCGAGAGTTGCTGATCAGTTGAGTTGAAAGTTTGGCGGGGCGACTCGGTCGTCGTTGAGAGGGCGTTAAGTTGAGGTTGTCGAGAGGGCGGCAGTGTCGGGGGGTACTACCGCTGCCTGTCTTGGGGTAGAACGGCTCGATTAGCCATACAGGCCAGTTCAGGGTACGACCTGATCCACCTCGGCGAGCAAACGTTCGCGGCGTGTTTGATTGCGCTTGCCTGCGTATTCAGCGTCTGAAAACTTATCTGATTAATGAGCGGCTCGTTCTCCAATGGGCGCAGATCGACTTGACGCGTCGTCAAGCAATGGATCGAACCTGCTCCAATTCAGATATTAAAAGAGAACTGGCGCAGCCTTGCTGGTCGTCCATTGCATGTATGTGACCCGAGGTACCATTTACTTGGTAGGTTTATGGGTCGGCAGCGTTGGGTGCTTTGGTTTGTTTTCTGGGTTTACATGACGTCTTCTGTCATCTTTTCCATCTTCTCGTGCTGGCTTAGGTCCAGGCTTGATATCTGTAAACATTAGATTTCCTTGCATTCAAAAGTTTGTGTTGTTGATAGGGCGCTGAAACGGTTACTTACCTTCGACGCTCGAAAATTCAAATGGGGTCGATATTCTGATTTTCAAGTTAAGTATCGAGATTTTTAAATGCCCAACCCATCTCGGCAATGCTGCCACCTCCCGCGAATATCAAAGAAAACTCGCTCGCACCCTCAGCTTGCCTGTGCGCGGGATGACGGTCCTTTGGTGAGAGCGAACTACTGTTTTACTTTCCGGTATGACCCTGAGCAGCTCGTTGTCTTTCCCCCGGTGTCAGGATAGTTGTCGCCTCTCTGGATTTACCCCCAAAAGCACACCGAGGGCGGAAAGAGACAGGTTGTGACGTACTATTCACCCGAACGTAAAGCCGCATTGCTGAAGATGTTGCTTCCCCCGCTGAGCCTGACCGTGGCTGAGGTTTGTCGCCGGGAAGGAGTCAGTGATGTATCGATGTACCTCTGGCGCAAGTTGGCCAACCAAGGAAGTAAAGTGCCAGACGACCTACTGCTTTCTGATAAATGGTCTGCTGAAGCCCGGTTTGCTGCCGTCCTTGAAACGGCTAGTCTGACGCAGCTTGAGTTGGGCGAATATTGCCGTCGAAACGGCCTGTACCCTGAACAGCTTAATGCCTGGCGTCAGGCCTGCATCAGCGGTCAAGAAGCGGTGCAGGCGCAAAAGATGGCTGATCATGAACAGACGCGCAAAGACAAGAAACGCATCCTGGAACTGGAGCGTGAACTGCGCCGTAAAGATGCTGCCTTGGCCGAAACCGCAGCGTTGTTAGTGCTGCGAAAAAAGCTCAACGATTACTGGGGGACCGACGACGAGGACAACTGACTTCTTTGCCGGAACGGCAGTTATTGGTCGGTTGGTTGATCGAAGCGATCGTAGCGGGAGCGCGAAAAATACGGGCCTGCCAAGAAGTCGGACTATCGCTCAGAACCTTGCAGCGCTGGACCCAACCGCCGGAGCTGCAAGCCGATGCGCGCAGCACCACCGTGCGGCCAAAACCGCGTAATGCTCTGAGCGAAATCGAGCGACACGCCATCGTGGCGCTGTGCAACAGCCCGACGTACGCGCATTTGCCTCCGAGCCAGATCGTTCCACGTTTGGCAGACGAGGCGCGGTATCTGGCGTCGGAAGCGACGTTTTATCGCGTCTTGCGAGCAGCCGGCCAACAGCACCATAGAGGCCGCAGTCGACGACCTCAGCGGGTTGTAATGCCAACAACACATGCGGCTCGGGAGCCCAACCAGGTGTGGTCGTGGGACATCACCTACCTTCCGGCGCCCATACGCAGCAAGTATTACTACCTGTATTTGATCTTGGATATTCACAGCCGCAAGGCAGTGGGTTGGGAAGTTTATGAAGAAGAGAGCGGAGAGAAAGCAGCTGCTCTGCTGCAACGCAGCGTGATCAGCGAGAAGTGCCTGCGTAAGCCGTTGGTGTTGCACTCTGATAACGGAGCACCGATGAAATCGCTGACGCTGTTAAGCAAGATGTACGAGCTGGGCATCACACCATCTCGTGGCCGACCGCGTGTGAGGTCACTGTTTAGAACGCTCAAGTATTGCCCGCAATGGCCCCTTGAAGGCTTCGCCAGCTTGGACGTAGCGCGGGGTTGGGTGAGGGATTTTATGCGCTGGTATAACAACGAACACAGGCACAGCCGGATCCGCTTCGTCACACCGTCAGAGCGCCATCTCGGGCAAGATCATCAGATCCTGACACGACGACGCGAGCTGTATGAGCAGGCACGTCAGAAAACTCCTGAGCGGTGGTCTGGACAAACACGCAACTGGGAGCCGATAGGAACGGTGCTGCTGAACCCGGATCGGGAACAGCAGGCCGTTAGAAAAGCGGCATAGAAAAACGGTTGACGCGACAACTACCTTGAAAAACGCCGCTTTATACGAAGCCGGAAGTGGGACTAGGTCTTGGGGAAATCAAATTATGGCTTTGGCGAGGCCAAAACGTCGGCTTCAATCGATCAGCAGACCGGAAACTGTTTGGAAATACTGTAAGCGGGCTGCCAGCGTACGAAAGCTGTTGAGGGGAGTCGCGATCATCGAGGTTGCCTTGCGGAGACAGAAACGCCCGTTGAGCTCGGTGCTCAACGGGCGTGATGGTTGGGGCATTTCAGGCCGCGAGTTGCAGGGCTGCATCCAGCGCACGTTGCTTAATTTACGCCCCCTGGCCGAACTAGGAGGAGTCCATATCGTGATTTTACGAGGGCGTTTTTTCATGCATTTCAGGCAGGTTTTTATCCAATAAATCGAGGAAAGACCCTCACAACGCCTTGATTGTTGCCACAACTTTTTAAAGAAGGCCTATCGCCATAGTGCGCAACTTCTTGCGCAGTGCTGCGCAAGAAGTTGCGCACTTTGTAGGTGATCTGCGCAAGAAGTTGCGCAGTTTAAAAATGAGTTTGATCGTGAAAATAACTCCATCTCATTGTTATTAAACGATATTTTAAGAGTGGCACGAACCTTGATCTGTTAAGTCAGGCCTTGGCAGGCAATTCGGCCTGTCAAGTCCTCTTTTTCAGCAAGGAGTGTCACCATGGCTACACCTGCCTACATGTCCATCACCGGCACCAAACAAGGCTTGATTACTGCTGGCGCCTTTACCGCCGATTCGGTGGGCAACACCTACCAGGAAGGTCACGAAGACCAGGTGATGGTCCAGGGTTTCAGCCACGAAGTGATCATCCCGCGTGACCCGCAGTCCGGCCAGCCGACCGGTCAACGCGTGCACAAACCAGTGGTCATCACCAAGGTCTTCGACAAAGCCTCGCCGCTTCTGCTGGCTGCCCTGACTTCCGGCGAGCGTTTGAGCGAAATCACTATTCAGTGGTACCGCACTTCGGCTGCTGGCACCCAAGAGCACTACTACACCACCAAACTTGAAGACGCGATCATCGTCGACATCAAGGACTACATGCACAACTGCCAGGACCCGGCAAACGCCCACTTCACCCATCTGGAAGACGTGCACTTCACCTACCGCAAGATCACTTGGACCCACGAAGTCTGCGGCACTTCCGGTTCCGATGACTGGCGCACCCCGGTCGCCGGCTAAACCTGAGCGATCCGCCTCGGCCCGCGCCCGTCGTGACAGCGTCGGGTGCTGTGCATGACTGAGCCGTTCAGCCATGCGTGGTGATGTCCTGTGCCGCTTATCAGTGGCTCAGGGCCTGGCGTTCATTTTCAACGGTTTCTTTCTCTCGCCCAAGGACACGCTTATGTTCGCCCCGGCCAATACCGCGCAGTTCGATCTGCTGATTCCTACGGTGCGCCATGACTTTAAAGTGCTGGCCTTTCGTGGCGCGGAAGTCATCAGCAGTCTTTATGCGATCCACATTGAGCTGGTCAGCGAGCGCCCCGATATCGATCTGGAGAGTCTGCTCAGTCAGCCGGCGTTTCTGCGTTTTGGTCTCGATGGCGAAGGCCTGCATGGGCGTATCGAAGACGTGTGGGTGGGCGATGCCGGTCCACGCTTGACCCGTTACCACCTGACCCTGGTCCCGGCCCTGCATTACTTGCAGTTCAGTCACCAGCAACGGATTTTCCAGCAACTGACCGTTCCCCAAATCATCGCTCAGGTCCTCAAAGGCCACGGCATCCTGGCCGATGCCTATACCTTTCATGTCAGCAGCAGCCCCGCGCGCGAGTACTGCACCCAATACGGGGAAAGCGATTTCCAGTTCGTCCAGCGGCTGTGCAGTGAGGAGGGTATCGCCTGGCACCATCAGCACAACCCAGACGGGCATTATCTGGCCTTCACCGACGATCAGACCTTTTTCCCCACCCTCGGGACCACGCCGTACCAGCAGGGCAGTGGTCAGGTGGCCGATCATCCGGTGGTCCGGCGTTTCAGTCAGCGTTTCAGTACGCGTACCAGCCAGGTCACCCGCCGCGATTACGACTTCACTCGACCCAGCCTGTTGCTGGAGAGTCAGTTCAGCGCCGAGTTCAGTCCTGTGCTGGAGGATTACCGTTCGCCGCTGCTGATCGACAATGAGCGGCGCGGTCGGCAGCTGGCCCGGCAGGCCCTGGAGCGGCACCGTGCCGACTACCAACTGGCCGAGGGCAAAAGTGATCAGCCGAACCTGCGCAGCGGGCATTTTTTCACGCTGAGCGAGCACCCGCGTCCGTCGTGTAACGCCCTGTGGTTATTGCTGAATGTGGAGCACGAAGGCAAGCAGCCGCAGGTGCTGGAGGAGGCGATCACCAGCGAGGTAAAACCTGAAGACGGCTTTACCCAAGGGTACCGCAATAGTTTCAGCGCCATTCCTTGGGACGTGTTTTACCGTCCACCGTTGGTCACGCGCCCGGCAGTACTCGTTAGTCAAACGGCGCGTGTGACGGGGCCAGCAGGAGAAGAAATCTTTTGCGATGAGTACGGGCGGGTGAAGGTCGAGTTTCACTGGGATCGCGCCGAACTGGGCAGCGACAAGAGCAGTTGCTGGCTACGAGTATCCTCCAGTTGGGCCGGAGAAAACTTTGGTGCGGTGACCATTCCGCGCATCGGTATGGAAGTGGTGGTGACCTACCTGGAAGGTAATCCCGACCATCCGTTAATTACCGGCTGTGTGCCCAACACATTGAGGCCGGTGCCGTACCCGTTGCCGGCGAACAAGACCAAAACCGTGTTGCGCAGCCACAGCTCGCCCAGTTCAGGTGGTTTTAACGAGCTGATGATCGAGGACCGCGCCGGTCAGGAAAAAATCTACCTGCGCGCCGAGCGTGACTTCGAACAACTGATCCGCAACAACAGCACCAGCGAGATCGACAACGACCGCGCTGAGCAGGTCGGGCGCAACAGCACCAGCCTGATCAAGGGCGATGAAACCCACACCACCGACGGTCAACGTAACACCGTGATTGGTGGAAACGAGCTGATCTCCATCACTGGCAACAGCAGTACCACGGCGGATGGGACGTTGGTGATTCAGGCCGGGCCTCAGGTGCATGTCACCGCCAGCAATGTGGTGCTCGATGCGGGCATGAGCCTGACATTGCAGGCCGGTGGTCAGCACATCGTGATCAGTGCCGGGGGCATCTTCAGCAGTGTACCCATTGTGTTGGGTGGTGCGCCCGTGCCCGGTATGGCGCCACTACAAGCAACAGAGGCGCTGGCTAGTGAGCTGCCCGCCATCATCCTGAGTCCGCTATCCCTCGTTTTAGAGGCTCAGCAAAAAGCGACTGACTACTGCCCGCTCTGCGAGGCTTGTCGCGATGGCCTGTGCAGTATTGGAGATAACGCATGAGCACGTTGGAGCAGTGGCTACACGACCAGTCCGCGACAGGGCGGCGCTTTTATCTGGTGCTGGACTCTCTCGGGCAGCTAGATGATCGCAATGCGTTGGTCAGCGAGTTGGGGGCTCAGCGCTACCGTAACCTGTACATCGGTACACCCGCTGAGCCGTTGGCGAAAAATGGGCCGTACCTGTTTGAACTCGATTCGTTTGATCTCCCGACGCTCCGGAGCTTGATAGCTTCGCCAGAGCGCAACTGGGGTTGGCTGGCTAGCGCAGAAAACGCCGACCTTGATGTGTTGAGCACCCATTGGCGCGAACGCCTAGTGACGGGCGAACGCCCCCATCAAGCCGTCTATCGTTTCCACGATAACCGCGTGTTCGCACGTGCGCTGGCCTACCTGCAACCTGAGCAGGTTCCGGAGTATCTCGGATCAATGGCCAGCGTATGTTATTGGCAGGTTGAGCAATGGACGATCACTGACAATCCCGCGCCCGGTCAGTACCCGTCGCCAGCAGCCCCCGCCTGGTGCCATACCCCTACGCCAGAAGCCACATTCAAGAGCATACAGTTCGACAATACGCGCCGTTACCTGGTCCGCGAACACACCGATAAGTTGCTCGATCTGGCCCAACAGCAAGGCATTGATACCTGGCTACGCGGCCAGCTCGACCTAGCGCACACCTGGGGCTGGCAGGAACCCGACAGCATTCATTTTTTGCTGACACAAAGTTTGCTCGCGCCGGACTACGCCCCACCAAAAACCTGGCTACCCCAGCCAAACGAAACCCCGGCGATGCACTTTGACCGGGTTTATCAGGAAACACTGTATTGGCAGGGAGATGCCCCCGTATGAACCGCGTCATTCACCGTTTCATTCTCGGCAGTTGCCTGGCCCTGGCTGTTGGCTGCTCAGCCGTTGGAAAGTCCAACACTTTTATTTTTACCGCCGACCTGCCACCGGGCTTTGCCTATGTGGCGACGGTGACCTACGTGCCCGTTTGGGGCCAATCCTGCAACCTGGGCAAGCGCGACAACCTGAAACCGCAGTTCAACCGCGAATGGCGAACTGAATACAAACCTGATGCGCAGATCGAAATACGCCGCACCCGCAAAGGTTGCGACTTGGTGCTGGACAGCATTCAACTCGACATCAACGCGAGTTACGGTAAGGATCGAAGTGATTTCAGTGGTGACTCCGGATTTATCGCGGTGCGGGATTATCTCGATTCTCACGACAAGGGCACCTTCAATGCTGCTGGCGAAAGTCAGTTTTCCGGGCAGTGTCAGTGGTTTTTCCGCACGATTGGCCCTCAGCGTTACATCACCAAAATTCTCTACTGCAAAAACACCGACGCTCAGGGCAATGTCACCAAAGGTCGTCCGTTTGCCGCGTACACCCTCGATCAGCTACCGGGCAAAACCGTGAAGCTGAAGATCAAGCTGGCTGATGAAGAAGAACCCTACATGGGCGATACCTGGGTCAAGGTGCCTGGAGGTTGGAAACGTTGTATGGGCGAAAATTTTGAAGACCAGGACGCATTCTGCTTCGGTAATTACAAAGACTTCAGCACCTTCAAAATGCCCGATGGTCGCAACTGCAGCATTTACCCAGGCTGCACCGAAAACAAGGAGGTGACCCCATGAGCCTTGCTCCCCTGAAAGACAGTGACAAGCCGTCCTTTGACGGTCGTATCCATACCTGCCCACTGCGCGGGCACTCGACCAGTTTTCAATTGGTGGATGAATTGGGGGACGGCAAGCCCTATGCAGGCTTGGCGTATGTGGTCACCGACTACGAAGACGTTGTCTACACCGGCAAGCTGGACGCCACCGGCTCCGGCAAGGTGGACAATCATTATTGTGGCCCGGTAGTGTTGAAACTAAATCAGCCTTACGAAGGGCAAGACAAGACATATGTGCGTTTAAAAGAACGAAAGCATTACCCCCTGCCAATCACCGAACTGCAAGTACGGGCCGAGAGAACTCGCTTTCGACATAAATCAGGAGTACGGACCCACTCCAATCCAGCCAGGGGCAAAGACGACAACTACTATCAGGTTGAGGTACGTGAGCTGGTGGAGTTCGACGCGCACTTGCCGCCGCTGGTTAAAAGAAACCACGCCCCAAATTCCCATGTTTTCTCGTTGTTTCGGCAAGAGTCCCAGGTAATAAGCTCCAAGGTCCAGCAGACCGGTTTTCTGGATGGCGGGAAGAACCAAATCGTCACGCCAAACGACTTGGCCATGGCGGCGTTGGGGTTTGCACCGCCTGCACGCCCACCACGGGGCATTGCCCTGATGCCGAGCCGACGCACCGTGCTGGAGGTGCGTCCGCTGCGCGCCTTGCGCCCAATGCTCTCACCGAGCAATGATTTCTGCGCGCTCAACCTCTACCAACTGGCGCTGATGTCGACCCTGAGTTACAGCGACTTTGGCCAGCAACCCATCTCACACCCGGTAGAAACCGACAGCGTGAGCTTTCCCTTGCAGCCGAGCATTGGTAATTGGTTTGGTGACGCTCTGCCAAAATTTGACGAGCTTTGGCAGGTGGATGCGGCGCAGGCCGGGGGGAAAGCCTATTACCCCTTGTATGAGGAGGTGCCGTACTCCAAACGCCTGGAAGTGGTGCCCTTCGACCCAGAACTGTACTCGGAAGTGAATAGCCCAAGCCTGGGTAAAAAACAGGAAAACCCGGCCAGTATTCACTGTTTTGATGACAGCGCAGCTGACGATGGCACCGATACCCAAGCCTTCATTACCCACCACGATACGCTGATGTTGATCTCGATCCGGGGCACCGCCGGTGGGGCGGATGCCCTGCGCGACATGGATGCGACCCAAGTGCCCTTCAAACAAGGGGTTGGCAAAGTGCATAACGGATTTTATGGTGCGGCCAAGGTGGCCTTTGATTTTGCAATCCGTTACCTAGAAAAATTTTACAGCGGACAAAAACTGGTCATCACCGGGCACAGTCTGGGCGGCGCGATAGCCCTGATAGTGTCTGAAATGCTACGACGTGATAAACGGTATGCAGCAGACATTGTGCTTTACACCTACGGTGCCCCACGAGCAGGTGACAAAGTATTCGTCGAGGGGGCTAAGCCCCTGATGCACCACCGCATAGTCAACCACAACGACCCGGTGCCAAGCGTCCCATCGACATGGATGAATACATCCACCCAGTGGGAGTACATCGCACAGGGTGTCGTTACGGTACTGAACCCGGCTGTTGGGGTGTCATGGTTTGTGTTGGGCATGATAAACATCCTCGGCGAGCCCTACACTCACCACGGTACGCTACGACACTTTATGCCGGTCTACTTTAATACAGGTGTGAAGTCCTCGATCCTCTGGAAGCCAGGTTGCAGCACCATCAACGACCACGGCTGTGCCGTAGCGCTGAAGGCAACTGACGGCCTGCCGGAGCGCGGCACATTCTTGCGACAAGTATTTGATAATGCCGACCACAAAATGGTCGTCAGCTACATTCCAAACTGCTGGGCCAGCCTACGCCGCTGGCAGGAAGCTCTGGATTCTAATTGTTCGCTGGTTACTGGTGATGAGTTTAATCAGGTAGATGAGGCATTAAAGAATGCCAAGCGGCAATTGCTCACCTTAGAGAGCCGCCTGACTGCAAGCTCTGACAGATATAAAGATACGAAAGCAGCGGAAAAGGCCGCTCTCCAACAAGAATACGACAACATAGAAACCACGCGGACGCGACTGGGCACATTACGGGGTGACCGTATCAGTGAGGCTGATGTGTATGGTTTGTTCGCAGGATTGCCCGAACTGATTGAGGACGATTTGCCTCGTTGGAAAGCTCACGCGGAGAACAGAAGGCAGGAACAGCTGGCAATGGCCCCGCCAGCAGCCGACGATGATGATCGGGCGATAGCAGTAATTACGGGAGGGCACACTGTGGGAGCCCCATATCTGTTGGATATCGATTCGATGGCCTAGCACTTACCGCTCCGCAGGCGATCATCGCCCAACTACTGTCCATCGTCGGCGCCAGCAAACAACATGATGCCGCGGACTACTGCGCTCTTTGTGACGCAAGGCTCTTGCTGTCTTGATAGGGGAATTCGGCAGTTGCAATCACGATAATGAAAAGTACGAACAACGCGCTAGCGTAATAATCGCGATTTGCAGGCATTTCCTGCGCGATTTACAGGAAAATCCTGCATCTATTTATGCTGCAAGTCTTAAGCTTGAGCGCTTTCGGGAGGGGGCCGGTTGCTGGCCGCACAGGACAGTGATTACTCGCTGTATGACATGAAGAAAATCGCACCAGACTTATTGTTTTGGTAAATCATCGTTTTTCATCGCCCGGCTCAGCGTAATTCATTCAAATTCACAGCGGGTGCTGGAGGTGTATGGCCTAATTGACTGGTACTGAACTGTGTGCCTGCTGAAAGCCACGCACCATTGGAGACCTACTCATGAGCACCCGCTTGATAACAACTCGACGTATTTTTCGCGTGTTCAAGGTTGAGCATTGATTCCGGGGGATCAAGCGTCAGTTTGGTTATACGAAATAGCGTTTCCGTGGTTTGGTTAAAAACACTGCTCGGCAGACCGCACGGTTTGCCTTGTCGAACCTGTGGATGATGCGAAAACGGCTGTTGAATGCAGGCGAGATACGCCTGTGATGTGGGAAATAAGATCTAAAAATGTGCAAGTTAGCCGTGAATTTAGGTTGGCGGGGGGGCAATCTAATTTTCGATAGAGTCTGAATTTTTTGAACCTCAAGCAATGGCCGTTAAAAACTGCTGCTTACTTCAGACCTTCCTTAAGGATGGAATGAGTGTGGGGGCAGGTCATCTCGGGATGAGGTCATTATCAGGACTGTTAATGGCTTTCCTCAACATACCAATGTTAGTCAAGGGTCCGTAAGTGTCCTATTCATGCCAGCTATCGACTTACTACCTTGAGCTCGCGACGTCTGCTATTTGCCCGCAGCAGTTTGCAGGTGAGGACGTTCGATTTTCGAGCGAGTTCGAAGCGCTGGAAAGTGAGCTGGCGAAAGCCTCGTCCATGCATGAAAGCGGTCAGATCGACTGGCTGAAAATCAGTGAAAACAGCGAAAACCTGCTGCGAACCCAATCCAAGGATTTGCGGGTTGCGGCCTGGTTGACCTGGGCGTTGTATCAGCGTGAATCCTTTCCGGGTCTTCTGGCTGGCTGTGCTCTTCTGCAGCATCTGTGCGAGCAGCATTGGGCACAAATTCACCCGGCAAAGCTGCGTACCCGGGCTGCTGCCATCGGCTGGTTGGTGCCTCGTCTTGAGCACATACTGAGCGAGCACATCGCGATCAAGGAGCAGTTGCCGTTGTTTCGGCGTTTGGTGGGACATCTGGAAGGGCTCGATGCGGCACTTACCGAACATCTAGGTAGTGATGCGCCAATGCTGTTGCCGCTTTGCCGGCGCTTGAGCAGCATGGTGCAGCGCGCTGCCGACAACCAGGCAGAACCCGGTGTGGTGGGTGCGGCCATGGCGCAGATCAAACAAGCCGCCACGCAATTATTCAGCGCTGACGCCCCTATCGACAACGAAAAGGAAGCCCACAAGGCCCTGCGCGCTCAACAAGAGAGCGCGCGACCGTTGTGTGCCTGGTGGCTCAAACAGAAAGCCACCGATCTGCGCGCCTTGCGCCTCAACCGCACGTTGCTGTGGTTACCCATCGACGCCGTCCCCGAGCGCAATGCCGAACAAATCACCGTGCTGCGCGGCTTGCCGGCAGACAAGCTCAAGGTCTATCAGGACCGTTACAACCAAGCCCAATACGCCGATCTGCTGGTGGAGCTGGAGGCGAGTCTGGCGAAGGCACCGTTCTGGTTCGATGGCCAGAGAATGGTCTGGGAGTGCCTTCAAGGGCTGGACGCCGAAATGGCAATGCGCGAAGTGGAAATCCACTTCGCGCTTTTGGTTCAGCGTCTGCCTGGCATCATCGAATTGCGTTTCCATGACGGCGCGCCGTTCGCCGATCCGGCCACCCGCGCCTGGATCAGCGCCAACGTCATGCCGCACCTGCAAAGCGCCAGTGCGCCGCGTAAGGTCGAAGTCGCCGACACTCAGTCGGCCTGGGAGCTGGCGCTGAAAGAGGTCATGCCGATTCTGCGCAAGGACGGCCTTAAGGCCGCCGTGCAGGTTCTCAAGCAGGGCTTGCAAGCCGCACAGGGCGGACGCGTACGTTTCTTCTGGCAGTTCGCTTTGGCTCGACTGTGCTTCATGGCCAAAAAGTACGAACTTGCCAAGACCCAATTAGAAACACTCGACCAAACATTACAGGACTCAGGCCTGAACGTCTGGGAGCCCGATCTTGTGCTGGAAGTGCTGCATTTACTGCATAGCTGTTGCGAGTTGTTACCGCAGAACCATTCCGTACGTGAACGCAAGGAAGAGATTTATCGCAGGCTGTGCCACCTCGACCTCGAAGTGGTACTCGAATAGGCCCCAGGGCCACAACCGCAAGGAGAAAAGCCATGGCCAAAGAAGGCTCGGTAGCCCCCAAGGAACGTATCAACGTCACCTTCAAACCCGCCACCGGCGGTGCTCAGGAAGAGATTGAACTGCCGCTGAAGCTGCTGGCAATCGGTGACTACACCCACCGCAAGGACGATCGCAAAATCGAAGATCGCAAGCCGATCAGCATCGACAAGATGACCTTCGACGAAGTGTTGGCCAAGCAAGAACTGGGTCTGACGCTGAGCGTGCCGAACCGTCTACAGGAAGATGGCGAGGCCGACGAGCTGGCTGTGCAACTGCGCGTCAATTCGATGAAGGACTTCAACCCGGCCAGCCTGGTCGAGCAAGTGCCTGAGCTGAAAAAACTGATGGAACTGCGCGATGCGCTGGTGGCCCTCAAAGGCCCGCTGGGTAACGCACCTGCGTTCCGTAAAGCCATCGAAGGCGTGCTCGCCGACGACGAATCCCGCGGTCGCGTCCTCGGTGAGCTGGGCCTGAACGCCGCAGCCCCGGACGCCTGAGACTCTAGCCAAGGAAGCCAACACAATGAGCACTAGCGCAGCACAGCAAAAGAGCAAAGAGAGCGGCGAATACAGCATTCTCGACAGCATCATCGCCGAAACCCGCCTGACCCCGGACGACGAAGCCTACGACATCGCCAAACGGGGGGTGTCGGCGTTCATCGAAGAACTGCTCAAGCCGCAGAACAAGGGTGAGCCGGTTAAAAAGGCCATGGTTGACCGCATGATCGCCGAGATCGATGCCAAGCTCAGCCGTCAGATGGACGAAATCCTCCATCACCCGGACTTCCAGGCCCTAGAATCCTCGTGGCGTGGTCTGCAGCTGCTGGTCGACCGCACCAACTTCCGCGAAAACATCAAGATCGAAATCCTCAACGTCTCCAAAGACGACCTGCTGGACGATTTCGAAGATTCGCCGGAAGTCATGCAGTCGGGTTTGTACAAGCACATTTACACCGCTGAATACGGCCAGTTCGGTGGTCAGCCTGTGGGCGCGATCATCGCCAACTACTTCATGTCGCCAAACTCGCCAGACGTAAAGCTGATGCAGTACGTGGCCAGCGTTGCGTGCATGTCCCACGCGCCGTTTATTGCCGCCGCCGGCCCGAAATTCTTCGGCTTAGAAAGCTTCACCGGCCTGCCGGACCTGAAGGATCTGAAAGATCACTTTGAAGGCCCGCAATTCGCCAAATGGCAGAGCTTCCGCGAGTCGGAAGACTCCCGCTACGTTGGCCTGACCGTACCGCGTTTCTTGCTGCGTAACCCGTACGACCCGGAAGAAAACCCGGTTAAATCGTTCGTGTACAAAGAAACCGTCGCCAACAGCCACGAGCACTACCTGTGGGGCAACACCGCCTACGCGTTCGGCACCAAGCTGACTGACAGCTTCGCCAAATTCCGCTGGTGCCCGAACATCATCGGCCCGCAAAGCGGTGGCGCAGTGGAAGACCTGCCGTTGCACCACTTCGAAAGCATGGGCGAAATCGAAACCAAGATCCCTACCGAGGTTCTGGTTAGCGACCGTCGTGAATACGAACTGGCCGAGGAAGGCTTCATCTCCCTGACCATGCGTAAAGGCTCCGACAACGCGGCGTTCTTCTCCGCAAGCTCAGTGCAGAAGCCAAAGTTCTTCGGCATCAGCGCAGAAGGCAAGGCGGCAGAGCTGAACTACAAGCTCGGCACCCAACTGCCGTACATGATGATCGTCAACCGCCTGGCTCACTACTTGAAAGTGCTGCAGCGCGAGCAACTCGGTTCGTGGAAAGAACGTACCGACCTCGAACTGGAACTCAACAAGTGGATCCGCCAGTACGTGGCCGACCAGGAAAACCCGAGCGCAGAAGTCCGTGGCCGTCGTCCACTGCGCGCTGCGCAAGTGACCGTCAGCGACGTTGAAGGCGAGCCGGGCTGGTACCGCGTGAGCCTGAACGTGCGCCCGCACTTCAAGTACATGGGTGCCGATTTCACCCTGTCGCTGGTTGGCAAGCTGGACAAAGAGTAAGCGGAGCTAACTCATGACTGCATACGGCAGCCTTTTCGAACGCCTGGGTGGCGACGCGGACAAACGCGTCGGCTGGAGCCGTGAGGTCTCCGCCATGGCGTCCGTGGCTGCCCATCTGGCCAAGATGCTCAGCACCCGTGCGGGCAGCGTGCAAACGCTGTCCGACTACGGGCTACCCGATCTCAATGACATGCGTATGAGCCTGCACGACTCCCTGAGTCAGGCCCGTCTGGCCATCGAAAAGTTCATCGAAGCCTACGAGCCACGCCTGAGCGCTGTGCGTGTCATTTCCCTGCCGCGTGATCACGATCAGCTTCGCCTGTCCTTCAGTATCGAAGGCCTGCTGGAAGTTGAGGGTTTCAAGCGCCAGGTCAGTTTCGCCGCGTGCCTAGACGGCAGCGGTCAAGTCAACGTCAGCCAACGATAAACAGGTATTGCGCGTGTCCTTTAACCACTACTACCAAAGCGAACTCACCGCACTTCGCCAGTTAGGTCGTCGATTCGCCGAGCGTAGCCCGGCATTGGCGCCTTTCCTCGGCCAGGCCGGCCGGGATCCGGACGTGGAGCGGTTGCTGGAGGGGTTTGCGTTCCTGACCGGTCGGCTGCGCCAAAAGCTCGACGACGAACTGCCGGAGCTCAGCCATTCCCTGATGCACCTGCTGTGGCCCAACTACATGCGGCCATTGCCGGCGTTCAGCATTTTGCAGTTCGATCCGCTCAAGCGTTCCGGCCCGGCGCTGAAGGTCGATCGTGATACACCGATTGAAAGCGTGCCGATTGAAGACGTGCGTTGCCGTTTCCGCACGTGCTACCCGACCGAAGTCCAGGCGCTGGATCTGGCCGCGCTGACCTACTCGGTGAAAGGGGACGGCTCGCTGCTGAGCCTGCGACTGGAGATGAGTGCCGACGGCCACCTCGGTGAGCTGGAATTGAGCCGCTTGCGCCTGCACTTCGCCGGCGAGCGTTACATCAGCCAGATGCTGTACCTGAGCCTGCTGCGCAATCTGGAAGGCATCGAGCTGATCCCGCTGGACGGCGCCGGCAAACCAATCCCCGGCGCGAACGGCACGCCGATGGCGTTCAAGATGCCCGGCGACCGCGTGCGGCCGGTGGGTTTTGCTGAAGAAGAAGCGTTGATCCCGTATCCGCTGAACACCTTCCGTGGCTATCGATACTTGCAGGAATACTTCGCCTTCCAGGACAAATTCCTCTTCGTTGATATCAACGGTCTGGACCTGCTCAAAGCCCTGCCGGAAGACACGCTCAAGCAAATGCGCGGCCTCGAATTGCGCTTCGACATTCGCAAGAGCGGCATCATGCGGATGCGTCCGACCCTGGATAACGTGAAGCTCTACTGCACGCCTATCGTCAACCTGTTCAAGCACGACGCCTTGCCGATCCGCCTCGACGGCAAGCAGGACGAATACCTGCTGCTGCCGGCGGAATATGATCTGGAAAACTGCGGTGTGTTCTCGGTGGAAACCGTCACTGGCTGGAAGCCCGGCGGCCTCGGTTACCAAGAGTACGTGCCATTCGAGTCCTTCGAGCACGACCCGAGTTTCGACGTGCCCAATAGCCGTCCGCACTACAGCATTCGCCAGCGTTCTTCGCTGTTGCACGACGGTCTCGACACCTACCTGAGTTTCGGCATCCGCCACACCGAAGCCCACGAAACCCTATCGATCGAGCTGATGTGCACCAACCAGAACCTGCCGCGCAAGCTCAAGCTCGGTGACATCTGCATGGCCTGCGAAGAGACGCCGGAGTTCTTGAGTTTTCGCAACATCACCCCGGCCACTTCGAGTTTTGCACCGCCGCTGAACCGTGACTTCCTGTGGAAGCTGATCAGCAACATGTCGCTTAACTATCTGTCACTGGCCGACGTCAATGCGTTGAAGGTGATTCTGGAAACCTACGACCTGCCGCGCTACTACGACCAACACGCTGAAAAAGTCAGCAAGCGTCTGCTTGGTGGGCTCAAGTCGATCAAGCACCAACACGTCGACCGACTGCACCGAGGGTTGCCGGTTCGCGGGTTGCGCACCGAGCTGACCATTGACCCGGAAGGGTATATCGGCGAGGGCGACCTGTTCGTTTTCGCCTCGGTTCTTAACGAGTTTTTCGCGCTTTACGCCAGTCTCAATTCGTACCACGAACTGCGGGTAAAAAGCACACAGGGAGAGGTGTACCAATGGACACCACGTATGGGCCTTCAGCCGCTTCTTTAAGCGGACTGACCCGAGGAATACGCGAGTACTCGCTGTTTCAGGCCGTGCTGCTGGTGGTTGACCGGCTGCGCGAGGCACACCCGCACCTGAGCGAAGACGATCTGTACGACCACGTGGAGTTCCAGGCCAACCCGAGCCTGGGCTTTCCGCGCAGCGACGTCGATCGTGTGGAGTTTTTCGAAGAGCACGGGCAGATGCGCGCGCGCATGCGTTTCAACCTGATCGGCCTGGTCGGTTCCGGTTCGCCGCTGCCGGCGTTCTACGGCGAACAGGCGTTGGGCGACAGCGAGGACGGCAACCCGACCCGCAACTTCCTCGATCTGTTTCACCATCGCCTGCAACGGCTGATGCTGCCGATCTGGCGCAAATACCGCTACCGCGCAAGCTTTCAGAGTGGTGCGCTCGACCCGTTCTCGGCGCAGCTGTTTGCCCTGATCGGCCTCGGTGGCGAGGAGATCCGCCGGGCCCAGGAACTGAACTGGAAACGCCTGCTGCCGTACCTCGGTTTGCTCAGCTTGCGGGCGCACTCGGCGGCGCTGATCGAAGCGGTGTTGCGTTACTACTTCAAGCACGCCGAACTGACCATCGAGCAGTGCATCGAGCGCCGCGTGGAGATTCTCGACGAGCAGCGCAATCGTCTGGGCCGCGCCAACAGCCTGCTCGGCGAAGACCTGGTGCTGGGCGAACACGTGCGCGACCGCAGCGGCAAATTCCGCATTCACATCCGCGAGCTCGACTGGCAACGCTTTCACGAATTCCTGCCGATCGGTTTCGGCTACCAGCCGTTGTGCGCGCTGGTGCGCTTCACCCTGCGTGACCCGCTCGACTACGACATTCGCCTGGTGTTGCGCCAGGAAGAAATCCGCGAACTGCGCATCGGTGAGCAGAACGCCTGTCGCCTCGGATGGACCAGTTGGCTGGGCCGCGAAAAAGCGGACGGCGTGGTGACCCTGGGCAGCAAAATTCATTAAGGACAGATGACCAATGATCAACGTAGACCTGCAACAACTTATCCAGGCGCTGGACGCCGAAACCCGTCGTGATCTGGAAAGTTCTGCCGAGCGCTGCGTCGCCCGTGGCGGCAGCAAGATCCTCGTCGAAGACTTGCTGCTGGGCCTGCTGGAGCGCCCGCAAGGCCTGCTCGCACGCGCGCTGCAAGACGCCGAAGTGGATGCCGGCGAGCTGAGCGCCGCGCTGCAATCACGGGTCGAGCACAGCGCCTCGCGCAATCCGGTGTTCGCCCCGGAACTGGTGCAGTGGCTGCAAGACGCGTTGCTGGTGGCCAACCTTGAACTGGGCCAGAGCCAGGTCGAGCAAGCCGCGTTGATCCTCGCGCTGCTGCGTAACCCGATGCGCTACGCCGGCAGCCGCTACCAGTCGTTGCTGGCCAAGCTGAACATCGAGCGCCTGAAAGAATTTGCCCTGTCGCAGAAAGAACAACCGGCTACTGGCAAGCCCGCCGTGCAGGGCGAATCGCTGCTGCAGCGCTTCACCCACAACCTGACCCAACAGGCCCGCGACGGCAAACTCGACCCGGTACTGTGCCGCGACGGCGCGATCCGGCAGATGGTCGACATCCTCGCCCGGCGCCGCAAGAACAACCCGATTGTGGTCGGCGAAGCCGGCGTGGGTAAAACCGCCATCGTCGAAGGCCTGGCCTCGCGCATCGCCGCCGGTGAAGTGCCGCAGGTGCTCAAAGGCGTCGAGTTGCTGTCGCTGGACATGGGCCTGTTGCAGGCCGGCGCCAGTGTCAAAGGTGAATTCGAACGGCGCCTCAAAGGCGTGATCGACGAAGTCAAAGCCTCGCCGAAACCGATCATCCTGTTCATCGATGAAGCCCACACTCTGATAGGCGCGGGCGGCAATGCCGGTGGTTCCGACGCGGCCAACCTGCTGAAACCGGCGCTGGCCCGTGGCGAACTGCGCACCATCGCTGCCACCACTTGGGCCGAGTATAAAAAATACTTCGAGAAAGACCCGGCACTGGCCCGTCGCTTCCAACCGGTGCAACTGCATGAATCGACCGTCAGCGAAGCGGTGACCATCCTCCGTGGTCTGGCTCAGGTCTACGAGAAGAGCCACGGCATCTACCTGCGCGATGACGCCGTGGTCTCTGCTGCCGAACTGTCCGCCCGTTACCTCGCCGGTCGCCAACTGCCGGACAAAGCCGTCGACGTCCTCGACACCGCCTGCGCCCGCGTTCGCATCAGCCTCGCTGCCGCCCCGGAAAGCCTTGAGCGCCTGCGTGGCGAACTGGCTGAAGGCGGTCGTCAACGTCAGGCCCTGCGCCGCGACGCCGAAGCCGGTTTACTGATTGATCACGAAGCGCTGGACGCACTGGAAGCGCGACTGGACGAAGCTGAAGACGAAAGGGCCGCACTGGAAGCACTGTGGACCGAACAGAAGGAACTGGCCGAGCGCCTGCTGGATCTGCGCCAGCAACTGGCCAAGGCTCGCGAAGCTGCCGCTGTCGAACCGACCGTCACGGTTGAAGAAGACGCAGAAGGCACCGTAATCGAAACCCTGCCGGTCGACGAAGCACAAAGCGTCGCAGCCCTCGAAGCCGCGCTCAACGACACGCACAAAACCCTGACTGCACTGCAAGTCAAAGAACGTCTGGTGAGCTTCGAAGTCTGCCCGCGTCTGGTGGCCGAAGTCATCAGCGCCTGGACCGGCGTGCCCTTGGCGCAACTGGCCCGCGAACACAACGCCAAAGTCGCGAGCTTCGCCACCGACCTGCGCACGCGCATCCGTGGTCAGGAGCAAGCCGTTCACGCACTGGACCGCTCGATGCGCGCAACCGCTGCCGGCCTCAACAAACCGGATGCGCCCGTGGGCGTGTTCCTGCTGGTCGGCCCGAGTGGTGTCGGCAAAACCGAAACCGCGCTGGCCCTGGCTGATTTGCTCTATGGCGGTGATCGTTTCATCACCACCATCAACATGTCCGAGTTCCAGGAGAAGCACACCGTCTCGCGCCTGATCGGTGCGCCGCCGGGCTACGTCGGTTACGGCGAAGGCGGCATGCTCACCGAAGCCGTGCGTCAGAAGCCGTACTCCGTCGTGCTGCTTGATGAAGTGGAAAAGGCTGATCCGGACGTGCTCAACCTGTTCTACCAAATCTTCGACAAAGGCGTGGTCAACGACGGCGAAGGACGCGAGATCGATTTCCGCAATACGCTGATCCTGATGACCTCGAACCTGGGCAGCGACCGCATCAGCGCGCTTTGCGAAAACGGCGCGCGGCCGACCGCCGAAGTGCTCGAAGAAACCATTCGCCCGGTCCTCAGCAAACACTTCAAACCAGCGCTGCTGGCACGCATGCGTGTGGTGCCTTACTACCCGGTCGGCGGCCCGGTGCTGCGCGAGTTGATCGAAATCAAACTCGGCCGTCTGGGCGAGCGCCTGAACCGTCGTCAGCTGGATTTCACTTACTGCCAGAACCTCGTCGATCACCTGGCCGAGCGCTGCACCCAAAGCGACAGCGGCGCGCGCCTGATTGACCATTTGCTCGATCTGCACGTACTGCCGCTGGTGGCGGACCGCTTGCTCGACGCAATGGCCACCGGTGAAAGCCTCAAGCGTGTGCATGCCACGCTCGACGGTGACGCCAGCGTGATCTGCGAGTTCGCCTGAGGTGGGTGTGATGTTCACTCAAGTGCCGCAACCGCTGGTCTATGCCGAAGCCTTGCTGGCGCAGTTCGCCAGCCTGTCGCGCGCGGCGGACGGGGCTGCGCTGCTGGGTGACTTCGTGCGCGGTCTGGCCGAGCTCAGCGGTTGTGAGTTGACGCAGTTGTACTTGCTGGACGCGACCCACATCTGCCTGGGCATGAACGCCGAGTGCCTGAATGGCATCCTGCAACCCCGGGAGGCGGCGAGCTTGCCGGCGGATTACAACGGTGAACAACTGCTGCAATTCGCCCTGTGCCAGAACCGCGTGGTCAGCCTCAGCGAACTGAGCGGCAGCCTGCACGAAACCAGTTTCCTCCCACCGCAGGCCACGCCTTGGCAGTCGCTGCTGTGCGTGCCGTTGGTCAATCAGCAGAAGTCGGTTGAAGGCTTGCTGCTGTGTGCGAGTCGTCGGCATATCGACCTGCAAGGCTTTGCCGATTCCCTCGGTCAGCTGGGTTCGTTCGTGCTCGGCCAACTGCACTTGCTGCAACGGTTGCGTCAGCCGAGCGGCGTAACACGGCCCGCACCGGTCAGTGTGCCGAGTGCCAGCGGTTACGGTTTGATCGGTAAAAGCTCGGCCATGCGCCAGACCTATTCGCTGATCAGCAAAGTCCTGCACAGCCCCTACACCGTGCTGTTGCGCGGTGAGACCGGCACCGGCAAGGAAGTGGTCGCCCGAGCGATTCACGATTGCGGGCCGCGCCGTTCCCAGGCGTTCATCGTGCAGAACTGCGCGGCGTTCCCCGAGAACCTGCTGGAAAGCGAGCTGTTCGGCTACCGCAAAGGCGCCTTCACCGGCGCTGATCGCGACCGCGCCGGGCTGTTCGATGCGGCCAATGGCGGCACCTTGTTGCTCGATGAAATCGGCGACATGCCGTTGTCGCTGCAAGCCAAGTTGCTGCGCGTGTTGCAGGAAGGCGAGATCCGCCCGCTGGGTTCCAATGACACCTACAAAATTGACGTGCGCATCATCGCAGCGACCCACTGTGATTTATCGATGCTCGTCGGCGAAGGCAAGTTCCGTGAGGACTTGTACTACCGCCTCGCGCAGTTCCCGATTGAGTTGCCGGCCCTGCGTCAGCGCGAAGGCGACATCCTCGACCTGGCGCGGCACTTCGCCGAAAAGGCTTGCTCGTTTTTACAGCGTGATGCGGTGCGTTGGTCCGATGCGGCGCTGAATCACCTGTCCGGTTACGCCTTCCCCGGCAACGTACGCGAACTCAAAGGTCTGGTCGAACGCGCGGTGTTGCTGTGCGAGGGCGGCGAGTTGCTGGCCGAGCATTTCTCCCTGCGCTTGGCTGCGATGCCGGCCGACAGCAGCTTGAACCTGTGCGAACACAAAGCGGTCTTGCCGCCAGACAATCGCCCAAACTTGCGCGAGCGCCTGGAAGCCATGCTGGAAGACAGCAGCTTGGACCTGCGCGAGTGCCTGGAGCAGGTCGAACGCAGTCTGCTGCTCGATTGCCTGCGCAAAAACGACGGCAACCAGACCCTCGCCGCCCGCGAACTCGGCCTGCCGCGCCGCACGCTGCTGTACCGCCTCGGGCGCCTGAACATCAATCTGGGTGACTTCGATGGCTAGGCAACAGACCGTCGATTTCACCTCATTCGCTTCTGATAGCGCCGCCCGAACGGGCTGGCGCTGTGTGCTTTGTCCACCCCTGGAGACCCTCTGATGTCTGTTCGTCACTGGCAAGCCGTCCTGCTGACCCTCGCCGTTCTATGCGGCCTCGGCGGCTGCAGCGGCAATTACAAATTCAACGACAACACCTATCGCCCATTGGGTGATCCGCAGGCGGTCAATCGCGGCAAGTGACCGCAAGGAGTATCACCATGGAACTGGTTTTCGAAATGCTCAACACCAAGCAGTTCGTGCCCACGGACTTGTGTTAGAAGACCTTCAAGCAGGCCGGCGGCGTCATCGGCCGAGGCGAGGATTGCGACTGGATCATCCCGGACCGCAAGCGTCATCTGTCCAATCACCATGTGGACATCAGCTTTCGCGAAGGGACGTTCTTCCTGACCGACACCAGCAGCAACGGTGTCCAGGATGGCGGGAGCGGCGCACGCCTGCGCAAGGGCGAACCGATGCGCATCGAACACGGCAGTGTCTACGTGCTGGGTGATTTCGAGATCCGCGCGCGGCTGGTGCGCGCCCCGGCGACCTTCGACGTCGAAGTCGGTCGCCCACAAGCGGCGGGCAGCATCATCCCGGATGACGCGTTCCTTGATCTCGACCCGCTGAACGCCCTTGATCAGCAAGAGCGCGTGTACTCGGAAATCGAAGAGCTGATCAGCCCAAGCACCACCATCGAGGACACCCGTCAGCGCGCCGACTATGCACGCATAGACATGGAAAGCCTGATGGTGCCGGAGCTGATCAACGCCCCCGCCGAACCTGCGCCAACCCCTATCGCAAAAGCGCCCGAGCGCCAAAGCGAAGGTTTCTGGGAGCACTTCGGTGCAGCGCTGGGCGTGGACCTCAAAGGCCTCGACCACGACGCCCGCGAAGCCCTGGCGCTGAACGCGGCACGCCTGCTCAAGCAAAGCGTCGGCGGTTTGCAGCAGAGCCTGCGCACCCGCAGCGAACTGAAAAACGAACTGCGTCTGGCCCAGACCACCGTGCAAGGCACGAACAAGAACCCGCTGAAATTCGCCGTCGATGCCGGCGAAGCGCTGGGCATTCTGCTGCAACCGAACAAGCCTGGCCAATTGCCGGCCGAGCAGTCGATCTCCCGCGCGTTCCGCGATTTGCAGGCGCATCAGGTGGCCTTGCTGACCGCCAGCCGCGCCGCCGTTCGCGGCACGTTGGAGCACTTCTCGCCGCAGCAGTTGACCCTGCGTTTCGAGCGCGACAACAAGCCGTTGCTGGCCACCTCCGGCAGCCGCTGGAGAGCGTACGGTCGTTATCACCAGGCCTTGCGTCAGGACGATGACTGGAGCGAACGCCTGCTGGCCCGCGACTTCGCTCAGGCCTACGAAGAACAGATCCGCCTGATTTCCACCCTTCACACCGACCACCAAGGATGATGCGCATGTCTCGCTGCTCGACCGCTTTTTTCAAGATGCTGACTGCGTTCGCGGTGCTGGTGCTGCTGGCCGGCTGCTCGTCGCTGTCGCCGTATTCCAAAGTGACCAAGGTCAACCTGAAGCTCACCGGCAGCGATCAGCTGAACCCGGACCTCAACGGGCGTCCGTCGCCCATCGTCGTGCGTCTGTTCGAGCTCAAGCACCCGGTGACGTTCGAGAGCGCCGACTTCTTCAGCCTGTACGAGCGCGCCAAGGAATCCCTGGCCCCGGACCTGGTGGCCAGCGAAGAACTCGAACTGCGCCCGGGCGAAACCGTCGAGCTGAAACTCAGCGTGGAGGAGGGCAGCCGCTATGTGGGGATCCTCGCCGCTTATCGCGACCTACCGGAAACCAAATGGCGCTACACGGTGCAAGTCACCCCGCTGGAAGTCACCGAGGCTGACCTGACCCTCGACCAGGCCGGTATTCGCAACAGCAACGAAAAGCTCGCCAAGGCGGATGACTGATCATGAATTCCCATAAAGTCATTTGGCAGGAAGGCATGCTGCTGCGTCCGCAGCACTTCCAGCACAACGATCGCTACTACGACCACCAGATGAAAACCCGCACGCAGTTGCTGGGCAGTTACACCTGGGGTTTCCTCAATCTCGACATCGATTTGCAGTTCCTCAACATGGGCAAACTGGTGATCAGCCAGGCCTCGGGGATTCTGCCGGACGGCAGCCTGTTCGAACTCGGTGGCAACACCGAACCGCTGGCGCTGGACGTGCCGCCGAACACCGGCAACACGCCGATTTACCTGGCGTTGCCGCTGGTCACCGGTAACCACATCGAGTCGCGCCGCCCGGAGCAATCCGACGTGCTGGCGCGCTACACCGCGTACGAAGCCGAAGTGGCCGACTCCAACGCTGGCGACGATTCCGCCAGCCAGGTCAGCTGCGGCCGCCCGGACTTCAAACTGTTGCTCGGCGAGCAGCAGAGCGATCAGGCCTACGTGAAGCTGAAAATCTGCGATGTGCTGGATACCACGCCCGATGGCGTGATCAGCCTCGATCCGGATTTCGTGCCGACCTACATTCAGGCGCATTCCTCCAGCTATTTGCTGTCGTGCCTGAAGGAAGTGATCAGCATGCTCGGTCACCGGGGCGACACCATCGCCGAGCGCATCCGCTCCAACGGCAAGGTCGGTGGCGCGGAAGTCGGCGACTTCATGATGCTGCAACTGATCAACCGCACCGAGTTGCTGCTGCGTCATTACCTCGGTCTGGAACAGGTTCATCCGGAAGAGTTGTACCGCGCGCTGCTGACCATGCTCGGTGATCTGGCGACCTTCTCCAGCGACAGCAAACGCCCGCGTCTGGACAGCCGTTACCAGCACAGCGACCAGGGCGCGAGCTTCCGCAAACTGATGGAAGCGATCCGTCAGGTGCTGTCGATGGTGCTTGAACAGCACGCCATCGAGCTGGTGCTGCAAGCGCGTCAGTACGGGATCATCGTCTCGCCGTTGCACGACCACAAACTGTTGGGCTCGGCGTCGTTCGTGCTCGCGGCCAGCGCCAACTGCGATTCTGAAGAACTGCGCCACCGCTTGCCGGCGCACCTCAAGGTCGGCCCGGTGGAGCGCATCCGCCAACTGGTCAACCTGCACCTGCCGGGCATCAAGGTCAAACCGTTGCCGGTGGCCCCACGGCAGATCGCGTTCCACTCCAACAAAACCTATTTCATCCTCGAACTCAGTTCCGAAGACCTGGCACAACTGGAGCGCTCCGGCGGCTTCGCGTTCCACGTGTCCGGCGAATTCGCCGAGCTTGAACTGAAATTCTGGGCCATCAGGAACTGACCGACATGATCAAGGACATGGAACACCATCAGGACGATAAGACCGTCTTGCTCGACCGCCAGGGCCATGGCCCGGCGCAAAGTCCGCTGACCGACTTCGCCGCGCCGCCACGTTTCGAACAACTGGAAGAGCGGATGATCTACGCCGCGCGCCTGCGCCCGGCAGAGGCCTTCAACATCAGCCTCAATTCGCTGGTGGCCGCCGGTTCCGACCTGTTGTCGGAGGTGGTGCGCCTAAAGCACAGCGACAGCCGCGAAGACCTGTACGCGCTCAACGAGCGCCTGACCGCCGGGCTGAAACTGTTTGAAGTGCGCGCGCTGCACAACGGCGCCGAAAGCAGCCAGGTGATGGCCGCGCGTTACGTGCTCTGCACCGTGGTCGACGAAGCCGTCGTGACCACGCCGTGGGGCAACGAAAGCGAGTGGTCGCAGATGAGCCTGCTCAGCAGCTTCCACAACGAAACCTTCGGTGGCGAGAAGTTCTTCCAGCTGCTGGATCGTCTGTCGAAAAACCCGGTCAAGCACCTGCCGATGCTGGAGCTGATGTACCTGTGCCTGTCCCTCGGTTTCGAAGGCAAGTACCGCGTACAGGCACGCGGCATGCTCGAACTCGAAGGCATCCGCGACGCCTTGTATCGGCAGATTCGTCAGCTGCGCGGCGACGTGCCACGCGAACTGTCGCCGCATTGGGAGGGCTTGAACGATCAACGTCGCAGCCTGGTGCGCATCGTGCCGGCGTGGATGGTGGTGCTGTTCACCGTGGTCTGCCTGGTGGTGATGTATTCGGGGTTCGCCTGGGTCTTGGGCGAGCAGCGCGACACCGTTCTGCAACCTTATCAGCCGCTGGATTCCGCCGCGGCCCAGCCGCTGTCGCAGCCGTAAACAGGGACGTGTGATGAAAAAGTTTTTCAAGAAAGTCGGCGCGTTCGTGCGCCAGACCTGGGTCTGGACCTTGCTGCTGGTGCTGTTCGTCGCACTGCTGGTCTGGTTTGTCGGGCCGCTGTTGGCCGTCGATGACTACAAGTTCTGGGAAGGTTCGACCTCCCGCCTGCTGACCATCAGTGTGCTGTTCCTGATCTGGGGCCTGACCATGGTCTTCGTCAGCTGGCGCGCCGGTGTGCGTAAAAAAGCCGTCAAAGACACCGAAGACGGTCAGGACCGTATCCGTCGTGAAGAGTTGATCGACGAAGCGCAGAAGGAGTTGAAGGAGCGTTTCAAGGACGCCCTGAAAACCCTGAAGACCTCGAGCCTCTATCGCGGCCGCAGCGAACGCTGGCGCAGCGATTTGCCGTGGTACTTGCTGATCGGCCCGCAGGGCAGCGGCAAGACCAGTCTGCTGGACTTCTCGGGCCTCGAGTTTCCGATCAACAAGATCGACCGCAAACTGACCCGCGACACCCTTGGCACCCGTCATTGCGACTGGTACTTCGCCGACCACGGTGTGTTGATCGACACCGCCGGGCGCTACCTCACCCAAGCGGATGCCGAAGTTGACGGCAGCGCCTGGAGCACCTTGCTCGACCTGCTGCGCAAGCGTCGTCGCAACCGTCCGTTGAACGGCGTGCTGGTGACCATCCCCGTGGAAATGCTGCTGGGCGATGCCGAGCAAGACCTTGATCCGCTGGCTCGCCAAGTGCGTGCGCGCCTGCAAGACGTGCATCAGAAACTGCATGTCGACGTGCCGGTTTATCTGGTGCTGAGCAAGGCGGACAAGCTGCTCGGTTTCGATGAGTTCTTCGATCAACTGACCCGCGAAGAAAGCGATCAGGTGCTCGGCACCAGCTTCCGCAAAGAGCAGAGCGGTACCGACGTCACCGTGCTGCGCGCCGAGTTCGAAGAGCTGCTGCGTCGCCTCAACAGCCAGGTGATCATGCGCATGCACCAGGAGCGCGACACCCAGCGCCGTGGCCGCATCCTCGATTTCCCGCATCAACTGGGGCAGATCGGCGAGCGCCTGTGCCTGTTCGTCGACATGGCGTTCACCGGCAACCGTTATCAACGTGTCAGCCAGTTGCGCGGTTTCTACCTGACCAGCGCACCGCACCTGACCCAGGAAATGGACCAGACCACCGCCGGCATCGGCGCCAATCTGGGGATCAATTCCGGCGTATTACCGACCCTGCGCAGCGGCCGTTCGCGGTTCATTCACCACTTGCTCAGCCGGGTGATTTTCCCCGAGGCCGATCTGGCCGGTCTGGACAAGCGTGAACGCAGCCGCATCCATTGGGGCCAGCGTGCGTTGTATGTGGGTGCATTGGCGGCGTTGGGCCTGTTCGGCCTGCTGTGGGCGAGCGGTTTCTCGGCCAACTATGAGCGCCTGGAAAACCTGCGCAACCTGGCGCAAACCTGGACGCAACAGCGCTCGGCCCTGACCGCCCGTGATGATTCGATGGCGGTACTGAAGACCCTCGACACCAGCTACGCGGCGACCCAGGCGTTCCCGAAAAAGGGCGACGTGGGTTACCACGAGCGTGGCGGTCTGTATCAGGGCGAAGACGTCAACCCGGTGGTCAAGGCGGCTTACGAGCGCGAGCTCGAAAAGCAATTGCTGCCGAAGGTTGCGACCCTGCTGGAAGGGCAGATCCGCGCCAACATGAAGGACCGCGAACGCCTGCTCAACAGCTTGCGTGCGTACCTGATGCTGAACATGAAAGATCGCCGCGATGCGGTGTGGCTCAAGGACTGGGTCGCGACTGACTGGTCCCTGCGTTACGCCGGCAACACCGCGGTGCAAAACGGCTTGAACACGCACTTCGAGCGTTTGCTCAAGCTCCCGTTTATCTACCCGCTGAACGATCAACTGGTGGCTCAGGCGCGTCAGGTGTTGCGCAGCGAGTCGCTGGCCAACGTGGTTTACCGGATGCTGCGCGAGCAGGCCCGCGATCTGCCGGAATACCGCTTGAGCCAACACCTGGGCCCGCAAGGTGCGCTGTTTGTCGGCACCGATTACGTGATTCCGGGCTTCTACACCCAGCAGGGTTATCAGCAGTATTTCTCGGTGCAGGGCAGTGCGCTGGTCACCGACATCCTGCGTGACAACTGGGTATTGGGCGAAGGTTCGGGCATCAGCGGCATGGACTTGCGTCGCCTGATGGTCGAGCTGGAGCAACTGTATTTCCGCGACTACGCCAACTTCTGGAGCGAAGCCGTGGGCCAGGTTGCACTGCCTCCGATCAGCGATTTCAGTGAGGGCGCCGAGCAACTGGCGGGCCTGACCTCGGCCAACTCGCCGGTGCTGCAACTGCTGGTGGAAGTGCGCGAGAACACCCGGTTCCCGGCAGAAGCCGAGGCGGTCGATCAAGCGGCTGATGCCGCTGCCGCACTGGGCGAGCAGAAAGGCAAGTTGGGCAAGCTGGGCAAACTGGCGTCTGCCGCCGCGGACAAAGCCTCGGACATGGCCGCGATCAAAAACCTGCCGGACACCGCGAAGAAATCCCTGCAACGCCGCTTCGAACCGCTGCACCGTTTGCTGGATGACAACAACGGCCCGGCCGCTGATTTGACCCCGGCGCTGACGGCGCTCAACGACCTGCAAATGCAGCTGTCGAGCCTTGCGCGCGCCAGTGCGCCAGAGCAGGCCGCGTTCGAAATGGCCAAGACCCGCATGAGCGGCCAGCGTGATGCGCTGAGCAACCTGCGTAATGCTTCGAATCGTCTGCCGCGCCCGGTCAGCGTGTGGTTCAACGTGCTGGCTGAAGACACCTGGCGTCTGGTGCTCAACGATTCCTACCAGTACCTGAACCAGCGTTATCAAAACGAGCTGTACAGCTTCTACGGCAAGGCGATCAACAAGCGCTACCCGTTCAGCGCCCACAGCACCAGCGACGTGGCGATCAGTGACTTCCGCGAATTCTTCAAGGCGCAGGGCATTGCCGATCGGTTCTTCGATACCTACATGCGTCCGTTTGTGAGTGGCGATCCGGGCAACTACCGTCTGCGCAGCATTGACGGTCACAGCATGCCGATCTCCAAGGTCTACCTCGACCAGATGGCCGCGGCACAAGTGATCCGCCAAAGCTTCTTCTCGATCAACCCGGCCGAGCCGCAAGTGCAGTTCAAACTGGAGCCGTACACCCTCGACCCGGCCGTCAGCCGTTCCGAGTTCAAATTCGGCGACAAGACCATCGAATACCGTCACGGCCCGATTGTGCCGGTGTCGTTCAAATGGCCAACCGACGCTGAAGACGGGCGCACCAGCCTGGTGATGGACAAGATGGCCGGCCGCCCGATCGGCATCGAGAAGAACTCCGGCCCGTGGTCGCTGTTCCGTCTGTTCGACCTGATGCAGACCGAGTACCTCAGCGGTCGTGACGTGCTGGTGCTGAAGGCGGACGTCGGTGGCCTGCGCGCCAACTACTTGCTGACCAGCCAGCGCACGCCGAACCCGTTCGACATGGGCGTGCTGCGCACCTTCCGTATGCCGGTGCAGCTCTGATGCTGGTTGCCAGTTCCTGGCGCAGCGCTGCGCGCACCGATGCCGGCAAGGTTCGGGCGCGCAACGAAGATGCTTTCCTGGATCGTCCACAGCAAGGCTTGTGGGTGGTCGCGGATGGTATGGGAGGCCATCATCGAGGGGATGTCGCCAGCCAGTTGATCGTTGCAAGCTTCGCGCAGATGTCGATGCAGGACAGTTTTGAGGGGCGCCTCAAAGAGGTGCGCCAGTGTCTGCATTGGCTCAATCGACGCATGGGTCGGGAGTTGACGGTCACCGCTGCACGGTCGGACAACATTATGGGCAGCACCGTGGTGGTGCTGTTGGTCGAAGGTGATCGTGCGGCCTGCATTTGGGCGGGGGATAGCCGTTGCTACCTGTGGCGCGGCGAGCGGTTGTATCAACTGTCCAAGGACCACTCGCTGCAACAGCAACTCATCGACGAGCAACAGATGAGCGTCGAAGACGCCCGTGCCCATCCCGCCGCGCATGCCTTGACCCGTGCGGTCGGGGCGGCCGAGCAATTGACGCTTGAGGTGCTTGAACTCAAGGTTTATCCAGGCGATACGTTTTTACTGTGCAGCGATGGCTTGTATCAGGAGGTGGGGAGCGACGAGATGGGCCGTGCCTTGAGCTTGCCGGCCCCCGCGCGCGCCCTCGAACGGCTGTTCGAGGGCGCTTTGCGCGGTGCGGCGCGGGACAACCTGACGGCCATTGTTGTCCGCCAATGAACGAGCTTGATGACGGGCTGAAGAGTGTCGACGCTGCCAGCGACCTGACTTACTTTGCGTTCGCCAAGCCGCAACCGGGTGTTGCGGCACTTGCACCGGAACGGATCAGTATGGGGCCGTTGCCTGATGTCTTGGTCGGCCGTTATCGCGTCGAGCGCGTACTCGGTGCAGGAGGTATGGGCACGGTTTATCGTGCGTGGGACTTGTTACACGAGCAGTACGGCGATCCTGCACCTTATATAGCGCTGAAAGTGCTCAGTGACGAGTTTGCCGAATCGCCGGACGCCAGTGCCTTGCTCTATAGCGAATTTGCCTTGACCCAGCGACTGCGCCACGAAAACGTGTTGCGTCTGCATAGCTTTGAGGTGGATACACGCTGCCAGAGGGCTTTCATTACCATGGAGCTCATGCATGGAATGACCCTGGACAAACTGCTCTGTGAGCGGCCACTGGGGTTGCCCTGGAAGGAGTTGTGCGGCATAGCACTGCCATTGCTCGACGCGTTAGCGCACTCCCATGCTCGCGGTGTGCTGCACGGCGATCTTAAACCAAGCAACGTGATGCTGAGCGAGGAGGGGGTACGGTTATTTGATTTCGGCTTGGGCCAGGCCGAGGAGGGTGTCTTGCACGGCCTGCCGCACCTGAGTCGCAACCGCTTCGATGCCTGGACCCCAGGCTATGCCGCGCCTGAGTTGTTCGAAGGTCAACCGTTGACCGCCCGTGCGGATATCTACGCGGTGGCGTGCCTGCTCTATGAACTGGCCGCCGGCACGCACCCGTTTCGCCGCATGCCATCGACGCAAGCTCAGCAGTTGCATCTGGATCGTCAATTGCGAGCGCCCCGATGCTTGCCAAGACACTGCTGGCCAGCCCTGCGAGCAGCGTTGAGTTTTGATCCTCGCGCACGCGACATCACCGCGCGCCAACTTCGTGATGCCATGGCGGCTCCGTCCTCCTGGCGCCAATGGATCGGTTAGTTCATCGAAGTACCTTTCAGTGACTGAGGCCTTGCGGGCGTCGGTTGCTTATCCATTATGTTAAGGGGGAAACGGTGTCCTGTCTTTCAGGGGGGCGTCCATGGGGGGGGACAGAGCCGCGTACCGATGCTCACAACACCGAGACCGTAATCAAAGAAGTCGTTCGCCTTTTGGGGGCGCTGAAAAAACATCTCCGGTAGACCACTAGATCCTTCGAAATGCCGCTATAGCGGCATTCAAACAAACCGGCCAGATGAATTTCGATCAGTTCATCACCAATACATTCGCGAGCTACCAACCAACCGACCCCACGTGGCTGAGTCACTGGGGCAGATTGTACCGGCCGCTTAGGTATGTCCACTTTAGCCGTTTTTACTGAGCGCCATCTGCGCGTGAGCTCCCATAGTGACTCGTCCCCCAAACCACTGTTAGCAGGCAAGCGGTCTGCTGCTGAGTTACAGAAGGTCGAGTGACTGTGTCACCCACGCTGGGCTTACGCGTATTGATCCAGTGGCGAATGCCTGGTTTACGGCGGGTAGTACTCAACGCTGGGCTGGGCATTGACGTGACAAGCGTACCGACCCAGGAGTCACAACATTGGCGATGTTTGTTGTGCACCTGATCAAGGATGGATCAAAGCCGTCTGAAGGCTGAAAGCGTTATTCAGAGTTTTTCACTTTGATTAAGCAGTGTTTTGGATATGGTGCTGTTTGCAGCGTAGACGCATACGGTCGGGAGTTTTTTGCCTGCTCTATTAAGGTCAGGAAACTTCCTCTTTCTTCAGGGCGTGCTACGGGGGACTCAGGCAAACCTAAGTGCTCCGGAGATACCAAAAAAAAGAGAATAACCATGAAGCTGTTTGGGGTGTTCGACTTGAGCAACAACCTGACCATGTCCAACTGGCGTCGTTGACCGATGCGCACTGGCATATGTCCGGCGAGGTGATTTTGATGACCCTGCTTGGCGGCGTTGGCACTGTACTGGGGCCCTTGGTGGGCGCCACGGTGGTGGTGACGCTGCAAAGCTATCTGTCCAACGGCCCACTGGGGGAATGGGGGCACGTGATTCTGGGCATGATCTTCGTCATCTGCGTATTGCTGTTTTGCGTCGGCATTGTCGGCTGGGTACTCAAACTCAGTCGCCGCAATTTCTAGGACCTGATTCTTTGTCTGGAACCCATGTGTTCGCGTGGGTGTGCTTTACAACAATAAAAAAGAGAGCCTTATGCACGTCATCCGTTCTGCTCGTATTGTTCAACTGTCTGGTATTGCAGGGGTTATTGGGATCTGCACCCCGGCGTCGGCCGCGTTTGTGGAAGACAGCAAGGCCAGTGTGGAAACGCGCAACTTCTACATGAACCGCGACTTTCGCCAGTCGGGAGCCCCGCAAAGCAAAGGGGAGGAGTGGGCGCAGGGTTTCATCCTGCGTATGGAGTCGGGTTATACCGCTGGGCCATTGGGCGTCGGTATCGATGCCTTGGGGCTGCTGGGTATCAAGCTCGATTCAAGCCCGGATCGGTCTGGGGTCACCGGCCTGCTGCCCCAAGGCCCGAATTCCAAGCGTGCGCCGGATGACTACAGTGAGTTGGGCCTGACCGGCAAGCTGCGGGTCTCCAAGTCGATCCTCAAGCTGGGCACTCTGATACCCAAGCTACCGGTCTTGCAACCTAACGAATCACGCCTATTGCCGCAGACGTTCCAGGGCGGGCAGTTGAATTCGATGGAGCTCGATAACCTCACCTTCAACGTTGGCCGCCTGACCCAGGTCAACCAGCGCAACTCCTCAAACCGTGAAGACATGACGGTGATGAAAGGCCCGCGGCGCAACATCGTCACCGGGACCAATGCTACCACTGACCAGTTCGATTTCATCGGGGGCGATTACAAGTGGAGCAGTGCGCTGAGCACCGGTTATCACTACGCGCACCTGGACGATCTGTACAAACAGCACTACCTGACGTTGACCCATACCTTGCCGGTGACCGAAGGACAGTCGTTGAAGTCCGACCTGCGCTGGTCCAGTTCGACCGATGACGGCAACAGCAACGTCGACAACCGCATGCTGGGGGCCATGTTCACCTACTCGCTGGGGGCCCATGCGTTTGGCGTCACCTATCAGAAAATGAGCGGCGACACCGGTTTTGCCAACGTCAACGGCGCCGACCCTTACCTGGTCAACCTGCTGCAGATCAATGATTTCGCCAACCAGGACGAGCGTTCCTGGCAAGCGCGTTATGACTTCAACTTTGCGGGTATCGGTATTCCCGGCCTGACCTTCATGACCCGTTACGTTAAAGGCGACCAAGTCAATCTGGGCGCCGCACCCGGTGACGGTAAGGAGTGGGAGCGCGACACCGACATCGGCTATGTGATTCAGAGTGGCTCTCTGAAAAACCTTGGGATCAAATGGCGTAACGCGACCTACCGCACCAGCTTCGCCAGCGATATCGATGAAAACCGTCTGATCCTCAGCTACAGCCTGCCGCTCTGGTAACAGGGCTTAGCCGGACACCGCCAGAGTCTTTGGCTGGTGGGTGTCGGCATTGCCGGCGGTGGGCCTGTAGGCGCTCCGATAAAACCAATAAAAGGAAAACCCCGTGACCGCTGATATCCAAGACAGCCGCTCCGCTCGCTTTGCCCTGCGTTGCTCAAACTGGGCTGAACGCTGGTTCCCCGACTCCTGGGTGTTTGCTGCCCTGGCGGTGATCCTGGTCTCCGTCGCCGCCCTGGCCATGGGCGCCAAACCCACCGATACCGCCAAGGCCTTTGGCGACGGTTTCTGGAGCCTGATCCCGTTCACCATGCAGATGGCCTTCGTGGTCATCGGCGGTTATGTGGTGGCCAGCTCGCCACCGGCGGTCAAACTGATCGACCGCCTGGCGCGAATCCCGAAAAACGGCCGCTCGGCGGTGTGTTGGGTGGCGCTGATCTCGATGGTGGCGTCGTTGCTCAACTGGGGCTTGTCACTGGTGTTCGGCGGCTTGCTGGTACGTGCCCTGGCGCGTCGCACCGACCTGCGCATGGACTACCGTGCCGCCGGTGCTGCCGCCTACCTGGGGCTGGGCGCCGTCTGGGCCCTGGGCCTGTCGTCTTCGGCCGCGCAGTTGCAGGCCAACCCGGCCAGTCTGCCGCCGTCGATCCTGGCGATCACCGGCGTGATCCCGTTCACTGAAACCATTTTTCTCTGGCAGTCGGGGGTGATGCTGGCGGCGCTTGTGGTGGTTTCCCTGGTAGTGGCCTATGCCAGCGCACCTGGACCTGGCAGCGCCCGTAGCGCCGAAGATTGTGGCGTCGATCCAAGCTTCTCGGCACCGCCACCGCCCAAGCGTACCCGTCCGGGCGAGTGGCTGGAGTACAGTCCGATCCTGATCTTGTTGCTGGTGGCCTTGGCGGCTGGCTGGCTGTACAACGAGTTCTCTACAAAACCTGCGATCACCGCGATTTCCGGGCTGAACACCTATAACCTTCTATTCATCATGGCCGGTGCCTTGCTGCACTGGCGTCCGCGCAGCTTCCTCGACGCGGTAGCCCGCGCCGTGCCGACCACCACCGGGGTGCTGATCCAGTTCCCGTTGTACGGCTCGATTGCGGCGGTTCTGACCCAGGTTCAGGGCGTCGATGCGCAGACGCTGGCACATCATATTTCGACCTTCTTCGTACAGATCGCCACCCACGATACCTATGCCATATTGATGGGCGTGTACTCGGCGGTACTGGGCTTTTTCATTCCGTCAGGCGGCGGCAAGTGGATCATCGAAGCGCCGTATGTGATGCTGGTGGCCAATGACCTGCAGTATCACCTGGGTTGGGCGGTGCAGATCTACAACGCCGCCGAGGCGCTACCGAACCTGATCAACCCGTTCTACATGCTACCGCTGCTGGGCGTGCTAGGCCTGAAGGCGCGCGACCTGATCGGCTTCTCCTTCGTCCAGTTGCTAGTGCACGCGCCGTTGGTGCTGTTCCTGCTGTGGTTCCTCGGTACCACCTTGCAGTACACGCCTCCAGTGATGCCGACACCGGCTGGCTGAGTGCTGTAAACACAAACGCTCTGCAGTGTAGGGCGTTTTTCATTAGCCGGATGACTTAGTTTGGGATCATCGCAAAGCCGCCGCCGAAACGGTTTCAGGCGTTGATGGTGGCGATGGTTAGCACCTCCGCTTCGCTGAAGTGTTCGAGCAGGGCACGGTACTGGTGTTCCGGCGCATGCCGCTCGGGCAGTCGGGTCAGCCTCTCGGTCCAGGCCAGGGCAGCGTGCTCACGAGGCGTGAAGTAGGCGGTGTCGTCCCAGACGCTCAGGGTTTGCAGGCGGGCCTCGATGAGCGGCTGAGCAGTTTCGGAACTGACCCCGCCGGGTCACCGGGCCAAGGTGGTGCTGATGGTTAGCGAGGCCGACCATTGCCTCAACGACCTACTATACCTCCACGACATCCATGGCTAGGTGGCCGATGCGCTGACCGAGGTGCCGCACGTGTGAGCTTCCAGCAGGACGATACGCGCATCAGGCGTGCGCTGACGGGCGAGCAATGCGCTCCAGAGCCCAACGAACCCGCCACCGACAATCACCAGGTCTGCGCTGATATCACCGATCTGCCGCTCGCGGCTGGGGCCGGGGGGATCGGTGTCCAGCCAAAAGGGCCGGGGGCGCGCGCTTGAGGCTCTCGAGGGCTGATGGGGGCATGGCGCACTCCCTGCTCGTGGGTCGCTGACTAGGGCGTGAGCAAATCCAGAATCGCCCGTGCGGCGATCTCGGTGCCACGGGTGGCTTGCATCGACGTGCTGATGGCGGCCAGGCGTTATTGCATGGCGCTGTCGCCCAGCAGTTGGGCCAGGGCGTCGGGCTGGGGTTCGGCAAAGTGTGGCAGGTAGCGTCCGATGTCGGCTTCTTCGCCGCGCATGGCGTTGTCGTGGCAGTCCCAGCAGTAGGGAATGATCAAGGATGGCAAGCCGAAGAACGGGGCTTCACAAAAGCTGTTGTTGCCTCCGTGATGGATGAACAGTTGGCATTGCTTGAGCACCGCAGGCTGCGGGAACCATCTGTCCAGATAGACGTTGTCGGGCACCGTGGTGTGGGTCTAGCGGTACGCACCGACGTTGACCAGAAAACGATAGGGCAAGGTTGCCTGGGTGCTGATCAGGCGCTTGATCATCTCGGTGTCGGCGGCACCGAGGTTGCCAAAGCTGACGTAGGTCGTCGGCGCGTCGTTGTGCCGTGGGAAGTCGGGCGCCCGGTATGGCGCCTCGCGGCGCACGCAACCGTCGAGGTAGACGTAGTGTTGTAGGGCCAGCGGTTGCTCGCGCTCATAGCGCACTGGCGTCTGCGATAGCAGCAGGTTGAGCCAGGGCGAATCCACCAGGAACTGGCCCAGCGGGCAGGACGCGGTGTGGTGGCTGGCGAGGAACCGGGAAAAACGTTTGTGGGCGTGCGCCACGGCGCCCTGGTAGTGCTCGACAAAGTCCTAGCGCCGCCGTGTCGGTGCTGCGTCTGCCGGACAGGTAGAGCGGCACCGCGTTGTCGGGCAGTTCGGTTTCGGCGCAGGACACCGTCCGCACGCAGGGACACCCGGCATAGCACCCCGTTATCGGGCACGATGACGTCCGGCTTGAGCCGTGCCAGCAACTGCTGCAAGGGTTTTTCCGCCTCAATGGCGGCTTCCCAGGCAGGTGCGACGTAGCTGTCGATCTTCTCGAGCGGCGTCTGCCGGGTGTAGGCGAGGTGAAAGTGATGATCGTGGCCTGCTCCTGGCGGCGCAGGGGCATGACTACGCGGGTGTCGGCGTTTTGGTAGTCCAGTAATGGATAGACCGGTGAATGTCGAGCGCATCAGGCCGCGGCACTGCCATTTGGGCCGCTGGCGATCAAGCTGGCACCGCAGGCGGTTTTCATGCCGTGCAGTGCGACGTTGATGCCGCCCACATCCAGTAGCGCACCACCCTCGACGATGGGGAATACTCCTTTGCACAACGGGCACGCGACTTGGTGGCCAACGCCGGCCATGGGCTTGCCGTTTAAATCGGTTTGGCTGAACGCTTCAATTACCGTTCCGCCGTGGGTGGTGGAGTCGCCGAGTCGAATAATGTCCATGGCTGTGCCTGTCCTGTGTGCTCTGGGAGGACGGCGTTTGCCGTCCGGGTGTTGTCGTGCTTGGGCTGAGGTTTACAGATCATCCATCCAGTCGGCTTTAGGTTTCAGGCTGGCCAGGAACTCCTCAATGGCGTAATCGTGGTTCTCGAACTCCGCCAACGAAGGCACCGGCGGTGGGCTCGTAGTGACGGGCGCGGGTGGGGCTTGGTTGCTGCTGGCGGTTTGAGGCATCAGGTTGATGCCGAACTTGTTGCCGACCGGCTTCTTGCCAGGTGTCGGGGAGGTGATGGTGATGATCGTTGCTTGGTCCTGGCGACGCAGGGGCATGACCACGCTGGTGTCGGCGTTCTGGTAGCTGGCCATGGTGGCCAGGGCAATACCAACGAAGGGCGAAGCGGCGCCGGTATCGCCCAGGCGTTGGGTGAGGTCGTAGCTTTCGCGGGAATCGAGCAGGTCGAGGGAACTGTGGGCAACGGCGAGGGCAGGGACCAGTTCGGCCAGTGGCGCGCTGTGCAAGCCACCATCGTAGAACACACGGGCCGGTGGCGGGGCGACTCCGTCAGTGGCTTTTTTCCAACCGATGGCCAGCTGTGCGCTCAGAGCGTCGCGCTTCAGGCGTTCGCCATTGTCCGGGCGTTGCAGGGAGACGGTGACGGGGCGATGGATCTTGGCCAGTACCGGCAACGCGTCCCACTGTTCAAAGGCGCGCTCGGTCCAGGGTTGGGGGATGAACGCCGAGGGTTGGAATTCGACGGCCGGTTTGCGCCAGCCCCAGCCGGTGAATTCGGGGTCGATTTTGTTCTCGTTGACCTTGGTGAAGGGGGCGTAGTAGCGCAGCCATTCGACGCGTTCGGGACGGGCGACGACTAGGGCGACCATGGTGTCGGTGAGTTTATCGGGTTGGCGTGGGCCAGCGACAGCACCGAGTGATGTTAAAGAAACGTCTTTACTCGATAAAGCCCCCGCCATACTGATGCCTTCAACGTTGTATACCAGCACGGCAGGAAGATCAGGGTTGTGTTCGAACAGCTGGAAGATGTTTTCTATGAGGCCTTCGGGGGTGTCATTACAAACAACGCCATCCTGTATGTTACGAATACGATGCCAGTGTAACCCTGCGTCAGTGCGGTAGCTATCCACCATACTGGTAAGCATTTCGCGAGTTCTTTCAGGAGTGAAGCGTAAGTTCGGTGTGGTGGCTTTCCATCCGCGCACCACGGTGATGGTGGGAATTGGCCATTTCTCCATGAAGTCTCGTAACCCCAATTCCAGGGCATCGGCTATCCGCTTAGTCCATGCCATATCTTTATCATCGGCTAATTGTGGATATTGCTTTGGATCCATGGGCAGGATGCTGCTCGCATGCAGGGCGTCTGGATGACTTGCATTCTGCTCCTGCAAGGTCTGCCAAACTTGTCCTTGACGAAATACGTCCAAGCTCACGCCAATACTCAACACATCCAGGGTTTCTAGATACGGCGAAGTGGTTGGTGCTCGGTAGAGAGTATTATCGGACATATCAGTGGTCTTCTTGGCTTTAGGATGGACAGTTGCTGGGGTTGCCGGGCTGGTAAAACAACTAGTGGGCGTTAGAGGGGGCTCTGCAGCTTGAGTTGAATACTGGACCAGTAACAAACTTGTCAGAGACAGACAGGAAAGTAGTGAACGCATCAAGCTGCACCTCCAAAATTGATCGGTTTGCCAGCATCGCGTTCAGCCAAGGTTTGTGAGGCTACCAGAGTGGGCATGTTGCTCCCGACGGCAGTTGGTAGCGTGCCAGTTTTGCGATACTCCACCGTGGACTCGATCAATGACCGATTGTTATCTGACTGGAAGAGTGTTTGAACATCTTCGTCCGGAAGGTCTAGTTCAGTCGCCGCCTGCGCGAATATGCTCTCATGAGATCTATTCCAATCCAACCGCCAATCCGCCACCCGACACAAATACGCATAAAAAACCGGATCATCCACGCTCTCCCCAGACCCAATCGCCAGGTCATAGGCCATCACTCGTCGACTATGTTCGGGGTTGTTGGGAATAGCCGAGTGAAACGATAACGGTTCTTCATGCTTTTCCTGCAAACGCAGGCGGGCTTCGTAGGGCGTTTCTGAGCGAGTGATCAACACTTGGTTATCGCCTAATGGTCGAGCCCTAATGACGTGGGCGCATTGGGCTGTGTCTTTGCCTTCATTTCGGGCGTTTTCGATGCTGGTAAGGTCTTGGCCATTCTTGTAGGCGACGTCCCTGGCGAGCACTTCTTGCTTAGTGTATTGGCCGCTGTCGTAGGCCCAGGCGTTATTGCTTACGGCGATGGCCGCGTCGATGGGCGCTAGTTTTTCCTTGATTTGAAAGAGTCCACTGTTTGAGTCTGCCCCTGTTTTTTGAATGTCGCCGTCAGTAGTGAAGACCGCTTCTACAGGCACGGGCAGTAACGGTGCGGCGAGCATCACGCGGCTTCCGGGTTCGAGTTCGGCTCGCACGAGGCCGATTTTTTGTGACCAGGGCAGTTGTGAGTCCTCCCAGGTTTTCTCACCTTTAAGCAAAAGTGGGTAAGCGCTGGGCGGTACATGGGCGCCGATTTCTTCCTTCTTATGATCCCGTTTGCGCAGGGTGAATACCCGCTGGTGAAAGCTCAGTGGCCATGTTGTGCGCAAGGACTGGCCGTAGAGCTTGTCGCTGATTCCTTGCCAGCCAATGCCCTGAACGTTGGCAAACCCAACGGTTTGATCCTGAGGGGTGAAATACAGGTAGATGCAGCCACGGTTATCACGTTCATCGAAGGCCACTTTCTTCGTATCAATGAGTGCCTCACAGGCCGTGCTGCCGGTCCAGCCGGGGCCACCAATGGCGCCATAGCCCTGGCAGTTCTTGAGGGCGATACCGGACAGCGCGGGGTAGGGGTTGGGCTTCTTGGCGATGAACTGCAGGATCGCGCTCAGGGTAGCAATTCGAGCCTCGGTAGTTTGTTGGCTTCTATTCTTGTTCTGAAATCTCTCGGTAAAGGGCTCAATCAGGCTGTAGGGCGAATTCATCATCACCACGCTATCGGCCGGGGCAATACCTTCATCGTTGAGGAACGCATGGGCCAACAGATTGATGAGTGTGCCCTGGCTGTGACCCACTACGTTGATAGTGTCATTGGGATAACGCTTACGGATGATCTTGATCAGCATCGCCAGGCGCATGGCGGCCAGCACCATATAGTAGCGACCTGGCGACGAATACAATGGGTGGGTCAGTTGGCGAGTAATCCAGTCCAGGGGCAAAAACCCAAAGAGTTTTCCGTTGAAACCATTGCCCCACATGTCCGGCAGGTTGGTGGTGGCATTGGCAAATTGGCCACCCTCAATGGTGCCGGCTTTATCCAGGCGGTTTTTATTACGGTCCAACCACTCGCCATGAGGCTCGGTCTTGTTGATGTGTGCTTCCTCTTCGCGAAAGCCCCAGTAAAACGGAATGACCACGCTGCGGGTTGCACCACCGGTGCTGGATGCTCCGAATTTACGCCGGTAATACACGGCATCGGGGTTGGGTGCCTTGCCTCCATCATCGCTAGGAGAGGTGTATTGGGCCGGTTTCAGATAGCCGGGGTTTACCATCCCATTGGGTAAGTTAGGCCATAGGTCCAGGCGCTCGTTCAGTCCTTGGCACAACCCGGCTTCGATCCGTTCGTAGCAACCGGCCAGATCGTTGACACCATGCACGACGATGGTCACGCAGGGCTTGGGCGGCGGCGCGATCAGATGCACGTCACCACCACCGGGCATGGTGATGGAGTTGGCGGAGCAGAGGGGGCGCATGCTAGCGGCTTCGGTCATGGGTGGCCTTTTTCAGGAGAGGGATCTGAGTACGCCAGTTTGGCGAGCGTCGCTGCACCTGATAGGGCGGCGGCCGCGATCATCAGTGTTTTCAAGCGTTTCATCTGCACATGCCCCACATTCATCGCATCCTTGTGCAACACCTGCGTAGCCTCCTGGTGGAGTCGCCAAGTCGAATAATGTCCATGGCTGTGCCTGTCCTGTGTGCTCTGGGAGGACGGCGTTTGCCGTCCGGGTGTTGTCGTGCTTGGGCTGAGGTTTACAGATCATCCATCCAGTCGGCTTTAGGTTTCAGGCTGGCCAGGAACTCCTCAATGGCGTAATCGTGGTTCTCGAACTCCGCCAACGAAGGCACCGGCGGTGGGCTCGTAGTGACGGGCGCGGGTGGGGCTTGGTTGCTGCTGGCGGTTTGAGGCATCAGGTTGATGCCGAACTTGTTGCCGACCGGCTTCTTGCCAGGTGTCGGGGAGGTGATGGTGATGATCGTTGCTTGGTCCTGGCGACGCAGGGGCATGACCACGCTGGTGTCGGCGTTCTGGTAGCTGGCCATGGTGGCCAGGGCAATACCAACGAAGGGCGAAGCGGCGCCGGTATCGCCCAGGCGTTGGGTGAGGTCGTAGCTTTCGCGGGAATCGAGCAGGTCGAGGGAACTGTGGGCAACGGCGAGGGCAGGGACCAGTTCGGCCAGTGGCGCGCTGTGCAAGCCACCATCGTAGAACACACGGGCCGGTGGCGGGGCGACTCCGTCAGTGGCTTTTTTCCAACCGATGGCCAGCTGTGCGCTCAGAGCGTCGCGCTTCAGGCGTTCGCCATTGTCCGGGCGTTGCAGGGAGACAGTGACGGGGCGATGGATCTTGGCCAGTACCGGCAACGCGTCCCACTGTTCAAAGGCGCGCTCGGTCCAGGGTTGGGGGATGAACGCCGAGGGTTGGAATTCGACGGCCGGTTTGCGCCAGCCCCAGCCGGTGAATTCGGGGTCGATTTTGTTCTCGTTGACCTTGGTGAAGGGGGCGTAGTAGCGCAGCCATTCGACGCGTTCGGGGCGGGCGACGACTAGGGCGACCATGGTGTCGGTGAGTTTATCGGGTTGGCGTGGGCCAGCGACAGCACCGAGTGATTTAAGAGACGTATCTCTACTCGATAAAGCGCCTGCCATATTGATGCCTTCGACGTTGTAAACCAGCACGGCAGGCAGATCAGGATTGTGTTCGAACAGTTTGAAGATGTTTTCTATGAGGCCTTCGGGGGTGTCATTGCAGACAACTCCGTCCTGTAAGTTACGAATACGATGCCAGTGCAGCCCTGCGTCAGTGCGAAAGCTGTCGACCATACTGGTAAGCATTTCGCGAGTTCTTTCAGGAGTGAAGCGTAAGTTCGGCGTATTGGAGTTCCAGTCACGCACTACGGTAATAGTGGGAATTGGCCATTTTTCTAGAAAGACCCGTAAACCCAACTCCAGGGCATCGGCCTTTCGCTTGGAATAAGCCAGATTTTTGTCATCGGAGGTGATCGGATATTTCTTCGGATCCATGGGCAGGATACTACCCAGATGCAGCGCCTCCAGTTGATACGCACTTTGTTCTTGCAGTGTCTGCCAGATTTGTCCCTGACGAAATACATCGAGGCTCATACCAATGCTGAGTACGTCCAGAGTTTCCAGGTGAGGCGAAGAGGACGGTGCATGATAACGAGCGTCAGCGGACATAGTAGAGGCCTTTTTGGTCGAGGTATAAGCAGTCACCGGGGTGGCTGGTGTGGCAAAGCAACGGGCGGATGCCAGAGAGGATTCTGCCGCCAGAACTAAATGGCTGCTTAGCAGCAAGCCGGTAATAGACAAGTAAGGGAGTATGCAGCGCATTAGATTTCCCCCCCGAAACGGATGGGTTTACCGAGCTTTTGGCCACCGAAGGTCTGTGTTGCTACCAAAGAAGGCAGAGGGCTCATTACGACGTCCGGCAGGGCACCGGATTTTCGATACCCCACTGTGGAGTCGATCAGAGCCCTATGCTCATCTTGAAGATAGAGTTGCTCAACCTCTTCGTCTGGACGTTCGAAGTCATCTTCATCTTGGCCCGTTATGTCTCCATCAGTCCTCTTCCAATCCAACCGCCAATCCGCCACCCGGCACAAATACGCATAAAAAGCCGGATCATCTACGCTCTCTCCGGCTCCCACCGCCACGTCATACGCCAGCACTTGGCGGCTGTGTTCCGGATTGTTTGGAATGCCCGAGTGAAAAGACATCGGCTCCTGAAAGTCTGTACCTTGATGACGCAATCGCGCCTCGTAGGGCGTTTCGCCGCGAGTGATTCGAACCGTGCCATCGTCGAGCGTGCGAACTGAAAATACATGGGTCTTTTGGGCGGTCTCTTTACCTTCGTTCAGCGCGTTTTCGACATCAAGATTGGTGCGCCCATACTTGAGCGTATTTTGCGCATCCAGAATGTCCACGCGAACCTGTTTGGGGTCATCGCCTTTCCAGCCGCCACGGCTCATGGCAATGGAGGCATCGATGGGGTCTAGCGGTTCATTGACTATATACACCCCACTTTTTGAGTCTTCACCGGGCTCGACCGGCGGGGCTATGTTGGAGAAGCTGGCCTCAGCGGGCACCGGCAATAGAGGTGCCGTTAACATCACGCCTTGATTAACGTCAAACGAAGCATTTTTAACGCCTCGGCCGAACCAGTTCATGCCAGTGTCTTCCCAGGTTTGCTCGCCTGAGAGTTGCAAGGGGTACACGTAGGGCGGGACGTGCAGGCCAATTTTTTCCTTCTGGCCATTGCGTTTACGCAGGGTAAAGATGCGTTGGTAAAAGCGCAGTGGCAGTTCGGTACGAGCAGCGTGTTTATCAACGGTCTCCCCGATCCCCTGCCAACCGATTCCCTGGACGTTGCGCAGGCCAACAACCTGGTCCTGGGGGGTGAAGTAGAGGTAGGTGCAGCCACGATTGTCTCGTTCCTCGAAGGTGACTTGTTGCCCTTTGATGGCGGTGACAGACGATGCATTCCCGGTCCAGCCTGGACCGCTGATAGCCCCGTATCCTTGACAGTTTTTGAGGGCGACACTCGATAAGGCAGGCACTCGATTGGGGCTGTTGGCAATGAACTGCAATATGCCCTTGAGGGTGGCAATCCGTGCCCCCGTCGTCTGTTGCCCAAGCCAGTCTTGACCCTTTTCTAAAGAAGGTTGGAACAGGCTGTAGGGTGAGTTCAACATGACGAAGGCATCCACAGGTGATACGCCGTCCTCCTTGAGGTAGGCATGGGCCAGCAGGGTCACCATGGTTCCTTGGCTGTGGCCCACCACATTGATGGTGTCGTTCGGATAACGTTTGCGGATGATTTTGATCAGCATGGCCAAACGCATGGCGGCGAGCACCATGTAACGACGGTTGGGGCTGGTTAACAACGGATGGCTGGGGGAGCCACCGAGCAAGTCCATGGAAATGAAGCCGAACAACATGCCGTTGAATCCATCGCCCCACATGTCCGGCAGGTTGGTGGTGGCATTGGCGAACATGCCGCCTTCCTTGGTGCCTGCTTTGTCGAGCCGGTTGCCATTGCGGTCCAGCCACTGACCGTGCGCTTCGGTTTTCTGAATGAACGCTTCTTCCTCGCGAAACCCCCAATAGAACGGCACCACCACGCTGCGTGGCTGGCAGCCGTTGCTGGATGCTCCGGCCTTGCGGCGGAAGTACACGGCATCAGGATTCTTGGCTTCGCCGTCATCATCGGCGGGAGCAGTGTAGCTGGCCGGCAACAGGTATCCCGGGTTGTTCGCGCCGTTGGGGAAGGTACGTGGCATATCGAGGCGTTCGTTCAGCCCCTCGCACAGACCCTGCTCAATACGTGCGTAGCAACCCGCCAGGTCGTTGACGCCGTGCACGAGAATCGTCACACAGGGCTTCGGTGGAGGTGGAATCAGGTGGATGTCGCCACCGCTGGGCATGGTGATCGATTGGCTGGAACAGATTTTTTTCGGCTGGGCAGCGTCAGTCATCGCGCATTTCCTCCTTGAAAATTACCCCATTGGTCTCGACGCATGGGGTCGAGCGCCTGTCCGGGTTGGCGGCTGCTACCCGACGCAGGTCGGCTGGTGTCGTGATGAGCAGACGTAGTGAGTCTCGGATCTTCATTTTGTTCCCCTCAGGTGATGCCCCTTGCACGTGGCAAGGTCATGACGGATTCGCCCGCTGATGCCTATTGGCGCTGCGCCTCAAATACGAAGGGATCGCCCTGATTCGGGAAGTGCAACAGGTACTGCGCCACCGGGTTTTTAGTATTGGGTACCCGGTAATCCACTTTCAGCCCGGTCGGATTGTTTTCCAGCTCCGCCCCCAGGTAGGCGTTTTCCGGATAGCTGAACTGATTGCCGGGCGCCTTGCGAATGGCCGAGCAAGAGGCGAACAGTCGCGGTAACGCGTATAGATGCTGGCCGTGTACCAGCAACACCAGGGGGTAGCGATCACCGTAGCCACTGCTGACGTACTGCAACTCCAGGCACGTTGAGGCACCTTGGCGCCAGGCCGTGGCGGTCGCCACGTTTTCCGGGTCGATGGGATCACCGACGGGCCATTGCGGCGAGGCGAAGTTGACCGCGTCGCGCAGTGGCCAGCGTTGTTTGCCGACCGTCAGGGCCTCTCCGTCAAAGACAATTACGGGTGTGCCTTTGGGCGGGTCGAGCTTCAGTTCGTCGGGCGCGCTCCACTGCGCATCCTCAAAACGTTCAAACGCCGGGCGCATGGCGTTGACCCACAGGCAATGCCGTGGCGATTCCGCGCAGGGCTTGGCCAGCTCTCTGCCGGGTCCGGCAAACAGGTTGTCGCCCAGCGACTGATAAAACGCACGGTAATCGGTGAACTGTACCGGGGATGCCTGCGCCAGAAAGGGCAGGCTCGCGCCGAGAAACAGGCTCAGACAACGGGTGAGTTTGCTCATCGATATTCCTTGGCGCCGGTTGCCTTGATGTATTCCGGATTGGTGGTCCAGAAGATCGTTTTGCCGATGGCGGCGGTGGACCGGTATATGTGGTTATAACGACCCCGCTCGCGGGTATTTACCATTGTGTTGGTCTTTTTGTTGAACTGCGTCCAATAGGTGATTTTCTCCGGCTTCGAGACTTGCGCAACACCGAAGATGTTGTGCGAAGGGGAACCGTAGTGGAACCCAGATGAGTGTCGGGGGTTGGTCGACTTCTTGATATCGATGCCATCCCACCAGTAAGCGCCATTGGAGGGATCATTGCCGCGCTGGGCGAGAGCATCCCGCGCACTCTCCACTGCCGAGCGCATGTTCGGATCGGCATTGATGGCCGCTTCCGAAGCCGCCATCAGTTGGTTGTAACGGACATTGTTGCCCTGCATTGCAACGACGTAACTGTCCCCTGCCTCCTTGAGCAGGCTGGCGACGTCGGCCAGCCCCCACGCGCGCATACGGTTGGTCACCGTAAAGCATATGGCGCGGACTTCCTGCGGGTTATTGTCCGTCGAGGCTTCGCCGTATCCGATGGCCGCGAGCTTGCGCATCTGTGGCGTGATGAGATCAGGCATTTTGTTTCTCCTTTACCGGCCATGACTCCAGCTCCAGTTCCATGTCAGCAGGGAATTCCGGCGTGCGCTCACCGGAACCCTCGGCCACGACTTCACCGGCGGACATCACCTTGAAGTGGTGCGGCGCGGGTCCACCTTTGTCATCCTTGAATTCAAAGAACTGCACAATTTCCTCCGCATCATCATCGGCACTGGCAACACTGGCAGCAGCCCCCGCACCGCCTGCCGCGACACCCGCGGCTGCGGGGGAGGGCGGCTTGAGCATGGCCACATTGGCAATGCTCATCACATCTTTCTGCAACAACTGCGTGGCGCCCTGAGCATCAGTCACTCCTTCGACCACTTCGCCACTGGACAGGGTGATTTTGTACTGCATGTTGGGCATCGCCGACGTCCCGTCAATCTGCTTGAGCATAAAGCGTCGCTGGGTATCGCCGACTTTGAATTTGGGCAGTTCCGCTTCCAGGCTGGTGGCACCGAGCAGGCTGTGTTTGGCCGCTTTGACGATCAGGTTGCCGGGCATGCCCAGTTCGATATTGCCGCCCTTGATGGTGATGTATGCCCCGCCACACATCAGCGTGATGTGCTCTTTGGCCGACACCAGCACATGCTGGTTGCTCGCGCTGACTTCCACACTCTGATCCGCCTCCAGGCGGATGTTGTTCTTCTGCGCTTGCAACAGCATCAGCCCTTGGTGGGTGATGTGGCGCATCTCGCCACTTTGGGCGAACAGCCCAAGGTCGGTGCCGGCGTTGACCACGAACTTTTGCCCTGAGGTTAGTTGCTGGTTCTCTTGGGCTACGCTGTCGATATGCTCGCCCGCCGCCAGCGTAATGCTGTTGGGCGATGCCAGTGCTACGCCGGCCTGGCCACTCAGGGCAATCGCCGGTTTGCCGCCGTTGGTCTTGTCCGGCTCATCGTTGGCGCCGTGCCCCAGGTCTCGGACCGCTTCACTGAGGTCTTTTTGTGGCTCGGTATCATGGCCGACGCCCTGGTTGTCCGCCGCGTAGTCACCCAGCCCCTTGGCCAGTTGTAACGCCGCTTCCAGCACCTGAACAACCGTTGCGCGGTTTAGGTGCCCACCATTGGCGTTCAGTTGCTCTTCGGTGCTGAGCAGCAACCCTTTGGCCGCGCGCACGGCGCCGTGTTCGTCCGTGCGTAACTCGAAACCTTCACCACGTGGCGCGCCGCCATCGGGGCGCGGGTGTGTCAGGTAACCCAGGTGCAAGGCGGTGCTGCCGTGATCGCTCATCAAGGCTGCGCTGATCTGCTGGGTAGTGTCGTCAATGCGCAGTTCGTTGGCGCGTGCGCCCTTGTGTTCCTTGCTTTTGATGGTGTTGAGGGTTTTGTGATTCGGGAGTTGGTACGGCGGCATGTGGGTCGCACGGTAGGTGCGGCCGGTGATGATCGGCTGGTCACAATCACCGTCGAGGTAGTCGACGATGACTTCCTGGCCAATACGCGGGATTGCCATATGACCCCATTGCGCACCCGCCCAATTTTGCGACACGCGAATCCAGCAGGAGCTGAAGTCGTTGTTCTTGCCTTCCCGATCCCAAGGAAATTGCACTTTGACCCGGCCGTATTCGTCGGTGTGGATTTCCTCGCCCTCGGGGCCGACCACGCTGGCGATCTGCGGACCATCCATGCGTGGCTTGGGCAGCGGCGCGGGGCGCCACTCCACATGATCGGGGATGATCTGGGCACTGAAGTCGTAACTCACACCCATGTTGGTGTCGGCGGACTCTTCTTGCTGGCTGGTGTGCTGTACACCCTTGTGGGTAATACGCACTGAGCGCCACCAGCGATTGAAATCGTTGCGTGGGTGGCCGGTAAGTTGAAAGGACATTCCGGGAATCAAACGCGGATCGTCACCTTCGACCATCGCGACCTGGACATCCCGACGATGCCCGCGCAGGCGATCCTGGGTGAAGGGTTTGCCTGCGGCACTGCCCTTGTAGCGCCCTGGATAGTCATAGCGCTCGTAGTGCGGGGCCTGGCGTTCGAGGTCTTCGCCGACCGTGTGTTGCTGTTGGTCGAACGTGGGGCGCTTGAAGGTGTAGTCGCGCTGGGTTTGTTCGACGGTGCGCACGTTTTCGGTGTAGCTGAAGGCGTAGAGCACCGGCTGGATGGCATCAGCCGCGGGTTGTGTGGTGTACAGCACGGGACCGCCCTGGATACGTTCCTGGACATACAACTTGTCGCTTTGGATCAGCGTATGGGTGGTCGCGTCATGCTTGAAGAAATAGAACAGGCCTTCTTCGGCAGACAGCCGATCGAACAGGTAGAGGTCGGTGTCTCCCGCCTGGACGCAGTGTTCGCGTGGCAGGTGCGGGATGTTGATACGGGCTTGATAGTCGAGGACGCCATGCTCGTTGAGCACCGACTTGAGGATCTCGGGCACGCTCTTTTGTTGAAAAATCCGCCAGTCTGAACTCAAGTTCAAGCGAGCGAGTTGCGGCTCAACCACGACCCGATAGCGTGTACGACGGAACCCGGTCGTGCCCTGGGTAAAGCTGGAAACCAGTCCATGAACATGACGCACCGCTGTGGTTCCCTGCCAGATCGTGAGCAGCGCGGGTTGATCAAGGACGTCTTCAAATTTGATGTTGGCGTTGTCACTGGCCAGTTCCAGTGTCAGCCGGTAAGGCTCACACAGGGCTTCCTCCAACGTGAACTCCACCACCTCGAACTCTATTCGGCCGGAGAGTACGGAGAAGGTGAACTTCAAATCCCTTTGGCGCATTGATCCGATCCTTATGTGAACGAGTGAGGTGATTGGCAACACGTAAAAGGGCATCGACCAGCAACGCTGGCCGATGCATTCGAACGCTCAGCCAACCTTAGCCAGCGACCGGCGTACGCCAGTCATCAGAGCCGGAAGTGCCGCACACTTCGTGGGTCCAGGTGATTTTGCGGTAGGTGAATTCGACGTCTTCCAGGTGGGTGAAGTGCGCGTTCGCCGGGTCCTGGCAGTTGTGCATGTAGTCCTTGATGTCGACGATGATTGCGTCTTCAAGTTTGGTGGTGAAGTAATGCTCTTGGGTGCCGGCCGCCGAGGTGCGGTACCACTGGATGGTGATTTCGGTCAGGCGCTCGCCGGAGGTCAAGGCCGCCAGCAGCAGTGGCGAGGACTTGTCGAAGACCTTGGTGATTTTCACCGGCTTGTGAACGCGCTGGCCGGTAGGTTGGCCGGACTGCGGGTCGCGAGGAATGATCACTTCGTGGCTGAAGCCTTGAACCATGACCTGGTCTTCGTGACCTTCCTGGTAGGTGTTGCCCACCGAATCCGCGGTGAACGCACCGGCGGTGATCAGGCCTTGTTTGGTGCCGGTGATGGACATATACGCTGGCGTAGCCATGGGTGCTCTCCGTGCTGAAAAAGTAGAAACTCATCGGCAAAATCGCTAACGAGTGCCGGAGTAGCAATCAATGTTCGTGCCAACTAATTTAATATACTTGTTTGCCAGTTAGTTGCTAAATAGCAAGTAAAATTATTCGGCGTTTTGCGTGTAAAAATACGGAAAATTGCGCAAGAAGTTGCGCAGTGCTATGCAACTTCTTGCGCACTTGGCTGCAGGCTGCGTAGTGTGTGCTCTGTAGCTGAGTTAGGTGCTGAATTTCAAGAAATGACTGCGCAGCTTCTTGCGCAACTTGAGAGTTGGCGGCCCCCCAGCAAATGGTCTGTAATTCTTAGCTGAATCGATCCGGACACATGCAAGTCCTCTTACCCTTTGTTAGCGTACTCCTCAGCTTCATGTGCGGGTCTCGGGTTCGCATCGCAAGGGAAACGCTGAAGAAGACTTCATGATTTTGGCAAAAAAAACCAGACGCCACCCGCAGAGTTTTCCGATGAAACAAATGACTTTCACTGATGCCGAGTACGCTGGCAAACGCAAGCAGACCCGTAAAGAGTTGTTCCTGATCGAGATGGATCAGGTGGTGCCCTGGAAGGGTTTGATTGCCTTGATCGAGCCGCATTATCCGAAGGGCGAAGGGGGGGCGTCCGGCGTATCCGTTGCTGGCCATGTTGCGGGTTCATCTGATGCAAAACTGGTTCGGCTACAGCGATCCAACGAGGGATGAGGGATTGTACGAGACTACTATTGTGCGTCAGTTTGCAGGGCTGAGCCTGGTCAAGAATACGGCGCATCTGGTGACGCTGTTTGTGCTATCGAATCTGTGGATGTCCCGCCGAGATTTACTGAGCAATGCAGGAGAGGTGTGCCTGTAATGTGGGAAATAGCCGCCGCGCCGCCGCGAGGTGCTTGCAGCAACTTAAAAGACAGGAATGAGTGAGTGATCTGAGCGTTTTGCATCGACGCTCCACTTTCAAAATCGGCGGTGGCCGAAGTCAACCAGAAACACATGGCTATTTCAGACCATCCCTAAACGTCTCGCCGACCCAGACGCCCAAGATTGGCGTCTGGGTCGGCGAGGATACAAGTCGTCAGCAAACTATGTCTGCATGTGAGGTATGTCTGTTCCTAGCCCGAACGTGTAAAAACGCGTTCAGGCGCCAGCATAGCGCACCAACGTTTTTTATTGTTGCGCATGTGTAAATAAGCATTTTGTGGTGTGTAACATATGAAATTAAAGTTTAATTAAAAAATAAAGGCACGGAATATTCCATGCCTTTTGCTTCAGTGAATTCCAATCGGCTTATCGTTTTTGTCATAGCAAATCGGATGTTCACAGTATCCGTCTGCATTGAGTACTTCCAGTTCGTAGACTGCGGGTAGGTATTGCTTGATCTGCGTCTTGGGCACTTTCTTGCCATTGATGGTGCATTCATCGTCCGCGCGTGGGTTACACCAGGCTTCTTTTATGTCGATGTTTTTTGTGGGTTTTGTCATGGGCGTGTGTTCGGCTTGAGGCGCGTCATCGGCTGGCGAGCCACTCGCTGCATTCGTGTCCAATGAGTAGGCGGCAATCGAATCTTTCGCATTCTCTTGGCTAATACCATGGTCAAGTAAGAACTCTTGAAGTGTTGTACGGGCTTGAGCATACGTCAGCCCTTTCGCTTGTTTGTTGGGTCCGCCATCTTTGCGATAGGCAATCGGGTAGCCATCTTCACTTTCATAAAGGTAATAGTAAATGGACAGACTAAAGTTGAGATCTTGACCGTACATGCCATAGATTCCAGAGCCGTTGGAGGCACGGCAGGTGCCGCGCAGGCATTTGCCGCTGAGTTGATTGCTGAAGGTGATGTTACGCTGCTGTTGCGCATCCCACTGGGTGATGTTCCTCGGAAGGGGGTACCAAGTGCAACGGTAGAATTTCGCCCCGTACTGATTTTTGGCCTCTGCGCAGGGAATGGCATAGGGCAAGTCATTCATCGTTTGCTCATTGGGTAGCATCGGTGAGTACAAGTGGCCGTAGTCAACTTCTGCGTGCGCGTTCAATGAAACGGCAAGCGCCAAACAGCCTGCCGCTTTGAGTGCGACTGATGTTATATTCAATGTATTAGGCTCGGTGTTGTTCGGAATGATGAGGTTGGATTGTTTTGTAGGTTTTTTTGTAGAGAGGTTTGGCTTTTAAATCGCTGGTGGTTGTTTAGGGAGGTCGCCTGGATTTAATTTTCCGATAATCTGCAATCCGTTGTCGCTCGTAATTTTTGCAAAGAGCAGGCTCCCATATTGAGGGTTCCAAGATTGTGTGTGTCCGCTGGTTCTTATTAAATCAGTCATGCATGTGTAGTGGGTCACTACTAGAAGGTTTCTATTAGTGGTCTTGTGCTTTAGCAGTTTGTCAATGATGTCGCTTCCGCAAATAGTCTCCCTGTCGGATAGCAAGCTTGCTTTGCCTAACATAAAGTCGGATGTTTGAACTGTTCTAGTCATCGGGCTGGTGAAAATATCAGTGTTGTCTAACTCGAAATATGTTTTTAAACGAATTCCGAATTCTTTTGCTCGCTCGCTTCCCAGTGCGGTGATTCCATTGTCTGGGCCCAAGCATGGGTTGGTTGAGCGGTCGCAACGTTCTTCGTGCCGGATCAATACAATAACATTCCCCTTTTTCCAGTCGTTAGAAAGACCTGATCTGGCTAGTTTTTTAGTGGGGCCCAAATCTTCGACAGTGTTTCTTGTGAGCGCGTCGTAAGCAAAGACGAGCACGCCAACAAAACCAATGCTTAGTATTGCTTTTAATGGGGTGATATTCATTATTTCGAATGTCCATTTTTATATTTTATAAAGCTTCTGCTTTCGGCCCGGCATGACTTCATGCGTGGCCTATTTAACGGCGGGGTATGCGGAGGAGCGAAGATTGATTCGTGTCGTCGGCTATTTCTTGTAGATGACTTTGAGTTTTTTATTAACGTAGTCTTTGATGATTTCGTAGTCGGGGTTGTACGTCGCCAGCGTATGGCCTGCACTGGCGACCGCCGCAGCTGTGGCCAGGACGACGCTGGCCGGTAGCGACGCGGCGCCGATGAGGGTGCCCAATAGGCCGCCCTGAGCGATAGCGCCTTTTGCATCGACTTTTACTCGACACTTGAGCCCGAGATGCTCAATGCGCGTTTCGATGTATTTGATGCTGGCGTTGAAGTTCCCTCGTAATCCGATCACCTCGAACGAAGCTCGGCTCGTTAGCTGGTGATTGATCTGTGCTTCATTGAGGCCGATGACAAGCGATAGCGTCATGTCCTGACATTTCCCTGGGTGTGAGTTGGCGGAGGAGACTCATTGCTGATTATCAACCTTTCAGGTTGAGTTTCGGTCTTTAGGGTTCTTCATGTCAATGGGGTGATGCTCAACTATCTAGGTTGGGAATTGGGAGGTGGTGTGATAGAAACTGATCAGAAGTTTTTGGCAGGTGTGGTAGGCCGTGCGATTGCTAAGCAGCGCATTCGCAGTGGCTTGACGCAGGAAGAGGTGGCCGAACGCTTGGGCATCGGTAATGAAGCCGTTTCCCGTATCGAGCGAGGTGTCGTCGTGCCCAATATTGAACGGCTGGTGGAGTTCGCCAACATCTTTGATTGCGAAGTGGCGGATTTATTGACCGAGGCCAGTTCACGCCCTGACGATCAAGCCACTCGGATCAGCCGGTTATTGATGGCGCTTAATCATGACGATCGACAGCTTATTGTGGATCTGGTGGAGCGTTTGGCTGAGCGTCTGAGAAAGGGTTGAGCGCAAGATCCTTTTCATAGATCGTGAGGGTTGTCGATGGAGTCCTGATCAAACAGGGTCCCGCATCGTAAACAGAGATAGTCATAGTGGCTGAACTGATACTTTTGCACGTCGTTGGCAAAGGCCTGCGTGGCAATGTAGCCAGAGGTGGCACGAGAAACGCCCTTACTTATCCTAGCGAGCATTTGAGCTAAATAGTGGTGCTGCTCGTTTTCCGGTAAAGGGGCTTGCACCTCCGTGACACCGAGCAGGAAGTTCTCCAGTGTCCCTATGAGAATCACCACGGTGGTTGTGACATCTTTAGACGCTACAACTGTTGAGTCGCAAATCAGGCAGTGCTGGGCCATGGAGCCTCCCATGAGGTTGGGTTAGTGAGTACGCTCTGCCGGTAAGGCATCTGTCGCCAATGACTCCAGCTTGTTGGCCAGTGATGGCCGAGTAGTAGGAGAGACATCGCGCCCAGTTTTCTCCGGTTCAGGCGCAGGGAAAAACTCATCGATGATCGCGTCGCGGTCTTGCGCATCGTCTTCGAAAGCGCCATTGCCCAAGCCTAGTCGAGCTGCGTTGTCCAGAGCCACTTGGTCATAGCCAGTTGCTTGGCGGATGGATTCCAGTTCTCTCGCCGCACACAGAGTGGCGTCCATGTCCAGGCCATTACGCAGGGTGATATCGACGTAGAAAATCGCTGTGCCATGACTCTGTCGTGTAGATTTTCCACGTAGCCGCAGTTCCAGGGGCAGGTAGGCTAGACGGTTGCCTGAGACGGCCTGGAAGTACTGCAATCGTGCAGCCAGGGTGCGAATGCTGTTGAACCCTGTGGTGCGGAACACAAAGCTGCCCAGTGGATCATCATCGCCAATCACTACGTTCAGGCGTCCGTAAGGCTTGCAGGCGTTCCCCTGGGCCAAGGAACAGCCATCCGGTGATGGGCAGGGCAGCGTCTTGATTCCATCCTCACATTGACGTTTACAGGTCTCGCCGTTGCCAACGCAGCGTGGTCGGCCCGTTGCGCGGTCGAACAAGCTGTAGTCGGCACGAAAGTTTAGGTCAGGCTCGTTGAACAACAACCGGATTGGGATGTTACGTAGTTTGTTTTCTGAAGCCTTGCGCAGTTCTTCGTCCAGTGGATGCAGCAACCAGCCATCCCGATTTTGCACTTGGGACGTGATGGTGAATTGATCGTCTTTTTCGGGAAGACGCTTGCCGTTTCGTTCGACCACTTTGCCGATAGAAATACGACCGAGCACGGGCGGCGTTATTGCCAAACCTTTGAGCATGGCGCTACTCCTGTATCTGAAATTAAAAAGCCACCGAAAGCGCGTGAACGGTCTGGGTGGCGACGAGTTGGTGGGGCATTGGAATAATCAGCAAGCGTCACTTCAGCAGAAAACGCCGACTGCCGGTTTTGGTGGTTGAGTAGCGCACTTGTAGATGGGGGTTGTCGTTCAACAACCGTGGGATATCTAGGGCCACGCTGTCTTTGGCTTTCTTCCAAGTGACGGCGCCGGTTTGGAACAGTGCGTGACTGGCATCGCCCATGGCTTGCTGTAAGGTCTGCTTAAGCTGGGCTTCCTGGGTTTCTTTCTGCTCAATTGATTCGCGCACTTTTTGCAGGTCCGCAAAAGTGGCATTGAGTCGGACGTCCTGGCTTAAGTCCACGGTGTGCCCGGTGTCCTGTGGGTACAGGCAGCGCAAGGCTTGATCCGCAGAGGCGGAACCGTCAGCGGGGGGGCGGCGTATCGCTGACGACGTAATCCCAGAACAACCGCTCCAGGTCGATCAGGCGAGCAATCATCTGCTCGTCCCGCTCGATGCGGTGGATTTCCAGATGCTGGCCGCCCAGGAGTACCGCCACATCAGCCGCCTGTTTGCCGGTGACTGCCAACTGATGCATGACCTGTAATTGCACATACTCGGGTACGCCTTCTTTCCAGAGGCGTGCGCCGTTTATGCCAGCGGTCTTGCATTCAAGGATTTGGACCTGTGGCGTGCCGATGACTTCACGGTCGATATTAGCGAGCATCCAGGGTAGTTCTGGATCAGGGTGTTGCAGCACGGCGTTAATTCGTCGCACTTTCTTGCCGGTGCGTTTGCTGTAATGCCAGGCCACGATGGGCTCCAGCACATGGCCCCAGTAGGCTGGGCTCTCCTCATCCTGGGGATCGATTTTCGGTAACGTGGCATCCCGGCCGGTTTTCTCCAGCCATAACTCCAACTGCGATTTGTACGGGTTGAGACCAACGGCTGCGCCTGCGTCTGAGCTGCCGATACCTTGTTTGCGCACGGCGAGCCAGTCTTCGCGGGGTAGTTGTTTGGTGCTGATCAGACGAAGAGCCGGACGGCTCTTGTAGGTAGTTTCATGTAGGGTAATCGCTTTCATAGGGGGTACCTTGCAGACACAAAAATGCCCGTTGAGCGCAGTGCTGAACGGGCGTTGTGGTGGAGGGAGATATTTCAGGCAGCGAGTAGCAGGGCGGCCTCCAGCGCACGTTGCTTTATCTGCGCACCCTGACCGAACCAGGCGGAGTCCATGCGGTACTCGTTGTTGCGCGCTCGACGCTCGTGGTCGACGTACTCGGTCACGGCGTTGAGCAGGCCCCAGGCAGTGCCTTGCGCCGACGCCAGCGTGGCGCCGCGACCGCGCCCTTCGTACAGGGTTTGCACCTTGCGCAGGGCGCGTTCGTTGGGCAGGACTTCCGGTAATTTGCTATTGGGCGTGACGTCACACAACACGTTCATGAAGAACCCCATGGCCTCACGCCACTGGACTTTGCGCTCGGCCAGCACGCGCATGCGATACATAAACTCGTCCCATTGCGAGACGGCCACCCCCAGTTGCTTTTTGACGACCTGTGGGTCGAAACGGGTGCTATGCGGGACCTTGATGGCACGAGTGGTGCCATCCAGTGCGATGGTTAAGGTGTTGTTGCAGACCACGCGAACGGTGGTCGGTGTGGCAGTGGTGGCGAGCGTGCCGTCACAAGAGGTCGCCAACAACAAGTAACCGTTGACCTGATCGTTGCCCTTCAGCACGGTGTTGTGACCGGTTCGCGCCAGCGCCCAGAACTTACGACCGCCCTTGAGCACACCTGCGGTTTCCAACTCATAGCCGGACACCTCGGTGAGATCTCGATAAAATTCCATCACCTCACGTGGCTGGACAATCTGATAGCGGTTGGAGACCACGGACAGTGGCGCTTTAGTGTCGGAGCGGTAAAGCACCTTTTGCTCCGGGAACGAGTGGATGCTGCCCAGATGACCGATAGCGTCGGCTTTGAAATGCACTGGGCTTTCCTGGATTTGCCAGTCCATACCGGCCTCACGCTGCCAGATTTCAATCGGCTGTTTTTGTGTTAGTTGACTGCCGAGGCCATGCCACGGTGTCGCACCAACGTAAGCCATTTGTTCGATTTGATGAGCCATGATTACGATTCCTTAGGGTGCAAGCCGGCATAAGTGCCACGCATTGCGTGGTACTGTCCGGACGTACTAAAAGAGAGAAGGGGAGAACGGTTTAAGCAGGCAGGTTGAAGCGGTGGCCACAGATCAGGCAGAGATTGTGGGCGAGCACATGGCGATCCAGTGTGTCGCCGAGTTGAGCGCCTAATGCACATCCGCCAGCGCCGCCAACAAGCCCGCCGAGGATGGCGCCAGAAACGGCTCCGAGCGTGACGCCGAACGGGCCAGCCATGGCGCCGACGGTGGCGCCGGCCTGGCCACCTGCAAGTGCTGCACTGACGCCGCGTGCTGCACCGCCAACCGCACCGATGGCGGCGGCGATTTTCATGGCCTGGTGGAAGGAGGCGATTTTGGGTGAGTTACAGCGAGGGCACTGCAATGACATGGTTTGAATCTCCATGGTGGTGATGTCATAGCAGTGATGTATGGCTGAATTTTTTTGGAAACGCAGAGCGCTCACTTCGAGTTCTGGCGACAAGCAGCGTTTAGGGCCAAAAAGGTTTCTGGGCTAGATCGCGAAACTGCTTTATAATCAAAACAGTTTTGAGCTGAGTTCTGAGCAGAGATGATCAAGCCCCTTTCCTTTACAGCTAAAGACGTGTGCAGTGCATTGGGAGGAGTGTGCCGCTCCCGTGTCCATGCATGGGTCCAATTACCACCTTTCTCCTTTATGGTCACTATGGAGCGTAGTGCCCGTCGCTTCAGCAAAGCTGACTTGGTAGTGATGGCAGTTCTTCAGACATTGGAAGATCAGTTCGGTGTGAAAAGTCGGTTGCTGGGCCAGTTGTCGGGGGGCATCCATAAGTATTTAGCTGAACTTAAGTCAGTGACTGCCGAAGAGTGGATTTTCATCCGCCGGTCGGACGGTGCCACGCGTTTGGTGCATGCCCACCCGATCAGTGAGTCGGGTTGGGTTCTTGATTTGGCGGAAGAGCGAAATCGTATCGATGTTTATCTTGGAATCGTGCCGCCTCAGCGTGAGCTCCCCTTGATCGCCGACATGCTTGCTCGTTCCCAATGAATAACACTCTTGATATTTTGACGGGCTTCGGCGCTCGTCCAGTGGATTGTGTGGAGCTTTCTCGTCAAGACGATCCTCGCCTTCTGCGTTACGTGGATCTCGTCCGGAAAACTGGGCAGCCGATCATCGATGTAGTAATCGAGGAGCGGAGGCAAGCATTACTTTATGTGGTAGATGCGAGCCGACTGGGAGTTGTATCCAGCGGATTTGATATTGCTGACTTGCGCCGGAAACTAGCCATGCGAGGTGATCCAGCATGGCTTGGAGTTCTGCGTCCTGGTCGCTTAGAAATTTATGCAACAGATCTTCGTCCCGATCCCAATTCAATGCCGGTATCGTTTCTAGTTGGAAAGGCTGAATCTCCGAGTGTTCTACCTCGATTAGTCCACGGCGAAGAGCTTGCCCCAATTTCTAGCCTGATATTGCGCAACGTTTTGTTTGGGTTGATGACGGATGCCGGCGAGGAGCTTAAAGGCTTTGGACTGTCAACTGACGAAAGCATCGCGTTAACTGGTCGGGCGCTTTTCTTTCGTTACCTTATCGGGCGAAAAATTATCGGTGATGATCATCTGCGAACGATCTCCTCTTCCGCTCGATCATTGGAAGAATGCTTCAGTAGTATTGACAGTCTGGTTGCGGCAAATGAATGGCTAGATCGGATTTTTAATGGTGATTTACTGAAACTTCCTAACAAAAACTATAACGAGTATTTTAGCGGTCTTTTTCAAAAGGTTGGTCACCAGTTAACCCGTCCACTTGAGGCTATCCTTGGACTGGATCAATCTATTACTCCAGGTATGTCTCAAAGACTACTCAATTGGGGGGATTTGGATTTCGATCATCTGCCTATCGGATTATTGAGTGAAACATATGAAGAGTTGATGTATCGCTTCGATGCGGAGGCGCGGCGTGACACTAGTGTGTATTACACCCCTTCGCATATCGCAGAGTACATGGTCGAAGAGGCCTTCCATCAGCATCCAGCGGGAGCGGCTGCACGGGTGCTTGACCCTGCATGTGGTGCTGGGGTGTTTTTGGTTGCCTGCTTCCGCAAGTTAGCAGAGCTACACTTCACCGAGTCTGGGAAGCGGCCCGATCGACAAGAATTACGAGAAATCCTTGAACAGCAATTGACCGGCTTTGACATCAATGCTCATGCTCGTACTCTTGCCGCATTGGCCCTATATCTAACAGCATTAGAACTTGATCCTGCCCCTGCGCCTGTTGAAATGCTTAGGTTCAATAAGCTTGAAGGTAAGGTCTTGATCGATGTGGCCGATCCAGGTAGCGACTTGGCTGTTATAAAACCGATGGCAGGCAGTTTAGGCGACCATGTATCAAAAGAATTTCTTTCGGCGTTCGACCTAGTAATAGGCAACCCGCCATGGACTAGCCTTAAGTCGTCTTACGCTGCGATTGATAAAGTATTCACTCGTCGTTGCCGCGCCGTTGCAGCACGGAGAGAGCTCCACGAGATTGCATTGACCTATAAAAATCCGGATCGTGTGACTGACTTACCATTCGTTTGGGGCGCTATGGATTGGGCAAAGCCTGGCGGGCGTATTGCTTTGGCTGTTGCTGGGCGTTGGCTTTTCAAAATGTCACCGGCCGGCTTTTCTGCGCGTCGGGCAATATTTCAAGCTCTTTCAATTACCGGCATTTTGAATGGTGCGTCGGTACGGCAGACGAAGGTTTGGCCAAACGTAGAGCAACCGTTTTGCCTGCTTTTCGCAGATAATTGTCGACCACAAGAGGGTGATCAGTTTGTGTTGGTCAGCCCTGAGGATGAGCCCGCACTAACTGGTAAAGGTCGCATGCGTATAGATGCCAGCGACGCGGTCCCTATTGACTTGAATTTTGTCGTTAACGAGCCTGCGGCCGTAAAGACTTTGTATCGTGGGTCGGCATTGGACTTGGCTATCGTTCAGCGCATCCGGGCGTGTGCTGATTACTCCATAGGTGAGTTCTGGATTCCCGAGCGAGGTTTACATAGCGGACAAGGTTATCAGGTTGCCCAGCGCTCGGATGACGATACTTTTTTGGCAGGAATGCCACAGTTAGGTGCGCGTTATGCTGAACATCCGTTTTTCGTAAAAGTGGAAACGCTACCTCTTTACGTGCCGCAAGGCTTGCAGTGGCCTAGAGATCCTAAAATATATAAAGCTCCATTAGTATTGGTTCGTGAGGGATACAAGGCAAATCGAGAGCAGGGGCGGGCGCTTATCTGTGACTTCGATGTTGCTTATTCCGAATCTTATTACGGCTTTTCGTCTGGTGCTCATCCGGATGGCGACTTTTTATCTAAATACTTACTTGTGCTCATGCACAGTAAGCTATTTGAGTATTGGGCGTTGATGACTAGTGCTAAGTTTGGTGTTGAGCGCGAGTCCCTCCAGCTGCAGGATGTCGAGAGTTTTCCGCTCGTTAGTGTGGGGCGGATTAATGAGGATGATCGAAAATTGATTAGTTCTTGTGCTCGTGCTTTGATTGAAGGTCAACCTGAATGGGATGTATTAGATCAGGTAGTTGCGCAAACCTATGGTCTCGGTCGACACGACCTGGAAACAGTGCTCGATACACTTTCTACGCGAGCTCCTTTTCCTCTTGCTAAAGCTCGTTCTTGTAAGCCAGCAATCTTAGAGGAGGTAGATAGCTTTAAAGAGAGATTGCAGGCGGAGTTATCTGCTGTGTTTTCCGTCAGTGGATATCATGTTCACATCCGTGAGCTTGTTTATGATTCTCTGTCACCTTGGAAATTCATCGCTATTTCTCTGGGTGAGAAAATTGCGCCAGTAATGGTACCTCCAGGATGGGTTCAGCACGCAGATGACCTGGCAATTAGTAGAATTACGATAGTCGATCATGATCAGCCATTAGTTATAGTCGGCTTGCTTGATCACTATCGTTACTGGACGCTAACCCAGGCACGCCTGCTAGCTTCAGATCTACTTTGGCAGTACGGAGCAATGTTGGAGGCGCGAGCTAAACAATGAGCGGCCTCATGACTCGAAATTGGCAGCGCCCATCAGCGATTACAAAAACAGCAGAAATATCGCCTTCCCTATTGGTCGTGGTGCAAAACGTCCTGTGCATGGCATGGCAGTTACTAATGGACGAGGTACGGGTTGGTGCGTTTTCGCTATGTATTGCAACCGAGGACGAAATTACTGAACGGCTACAGTTGATTCTTGGGGATCTTCATGCTGCTGATGATGTGCCGATTCCAGGATTTTTTTTGTTCGAAACGCCTGTGAGAGAAGGCAATTTGCGCAATCACAATGGCGAGCATCTGGATAGACAACCTGATCTTACATTTCGTCCCCTGCGCGGGCATATTCAAACTACTAACTCTGTTACTACTGCTATATTTATCGAGTGCAAGCCCATTGATGCTGCTCATCCAGTAGTGAGTACTTACTGCAATGCTGGCCTTATTCGTTTTGTCCAAGGCGATTACGCTTGGGCAGTGGATCGTGCCATGATGTTAGGGTATGTTCGAAATGTTTGTAGGCTTCCTGGAGGGTTGGCGTCGGGCTTTAATAGCGTTTTATTAACTAATCAACTAAGCACCCAAGGTGATCTTGAGGCACTTGCTCCGACCGCCTTCGGCACTTCTGTCTGCTTATCGAAACACAATCGTGATTTTTGCCTATCTGGAAGCGATTTGAAAGCAGGAGTTATCAATATTCATCACCTATGGCTCCATTCAGATCAGCCTTGCGAGCGGTCCCGGTGTCGCGGCTCATCTTAGATTGGGCTAACTTTTATATTTTAGATATTTGATGATGGTTTGGTGCTGGAGCATTTATCAGGTTGATGCGGGCGAGTTACAATAGACTGACATAGTCCGGTACCCTCGAAGCCGCAAATGTGATTACACTGGACGACCACTATCTAGGAGCCATACCCATGAAAACCTGTACCGTCTTTGGGGATATGCAGTCCGACAGTGCCACCGAACAATACCCGACTGTGACCCTGTGTAATGACTGCGTCGAGCAGGACGCCCTAGCCAAAGAGGATAATCAAATTGTCAGCCAGGGAGCCTACGACGAGTCCTTCGGCGACAGCTGTGAGTGGTGCGGAACCACAGTTGAGGAAGAGGGTGTAGCGCAGTAAAGGATGGGTGCCTTGGGCCTAGCCCTTTCTCGCAGAGCGCCACCTAAACAAGCCGCCACAAAGGGCGGCTTACTCTCTACGCTGACTCAGTTTCTGTTGCCGGCATGCACCTCTTTCGGGTTGAAACGGGTCACTTCTTGCACAGCGATTCATTGATCTTCAGCAGTCTGGCTTGCTCTGGCGCAAGCTCATCCATAGCCCATACCTGAGTTGCGTCACATGCGGCTCCGAACCTACCTGCCTTCTGCGGGATCACGCCCATCAACGGCGGCGGTATGCGCAGCATGGCCACTCGTTTGTAAGCGCTCCATAAACCCCACCGACTCGGCGCGCTCAGCTGGACGATACTCAGATACACCCAGCATGGCCGTAGTACGAAGTCAGGTATCAGGGTTGGATGCATGCTCCCCTTGAGTTCTCACCCCAAACAACCGGTCGGCTATCTGCCGACCTCGCTCCAGCCCTTCCGCCGTCAACCAAATCGATTTGTTCTTGTTCACAGGATTACTGATGAAACCATGTTCATGCAATGTAAGCGCTCCATGAACCCCATATTCAAAGCGCTTAGCTGATGCCGGATGCTGTGCTCCCGATTTCTTTCTGGAGCCCATCCGCCATGATGCGACCCGACGCAAAAGTCGAAAAAGTGTATCTGTACCCCAAGCCCGTCGACTTCCGAAAATCCATTGATGGCCTGGCTGCGCTGGTCGAGCTGGACATCAAGGTCGCCGTGTTCGACCCGGTACTCTTCGTCTTCCTCAACAAGCCCCGCAACCGCGTGAAGATTTTGTACTGGGAACGCAACGGCTTCTGCCTTTGGCTCAAGCGCCTGGAGTCTGAACGATTCAAAACATCGCCCGATGTCACCGACGAGGCGATTGTCCTGACCGTCCAGGAACTCAACTGGATGCTCGACGGTTTCGACCTCTGGCGAAACCGCCCACATCAGGTTTTGACGCCGCGATTTGTGGCCTGATTCCGTATAATCCAGGGCATGATTTCGATGCCCAAAAATCTTCCTGATGACCCCGCGCGGCTCAAGCAATTGCTGGAGCAGATGTTGCTTGAGCGCGAGTCCAACAAGGGCCGCATTGTTCATCTTGAAGAAGAAAACGCGCTGCTGCGCCAGCGCTTGTTTGGACGCAAGTCCGAGCAAACAGCTGATCCGGCAACGCCACAGCTTGCCCTTTTCAACGAAGCGGAAAGCATTGCCGAGCCTGTCGACGAAGACGCCGAAGAAGAAGTCGTTGCTCCAGCCAAGCGTCGCGGCAAGCGCAAGCCGTTACCTGCCGAACTACCGCGTATCGAAGTCATCCACGAGCTTCCCGAGCACGAGCTGACTTGCGTCTGCGGTTGCCGCAAACACGCCATTGGCGAGGAAGTCAGCGAGCAGCTTGAAATCGTGCCGATGCAGATCCGTGTGATCAAACACGTTCGTAAAGTCTACGGTTGCCGCAACTGCGAGACGGCTCCTGTCACGGCGGACAAGCCCGCTCAATTGATTGAAAAAAGCATGGCCAGTCCAAGTGTTTTGGCGATGCTGCTGACCACCAAGTACGTAGACGGTTTGCCACTTCACCGCTTTGAAAAAGTACTGGGTCGCCACGGCATCGATATTCCACGCCAGACCCTGGCTCGTTGGGTTATCCAGTGCGGCGAGCACTTCCAGCCGCTACTGAATTTAATGCGCGATAACCTGTTGGTAAGCCGTGTCATCCACTGCGATGAAACACGCGTACAGGTCCTCAAAGAGCCTGATCGAGAGCCGAGCAGCCAGTCCTGGATGTGGGTGCAAACCGGCGGTCTGCCAGACAAGCCGGTAATCCTTTTCGACTACTCCACCAGCCGAGCGCAGGAGGTGCCGACGCGCCTGCTCGATGGCTATCGCGGCTATGTCATGACTGATGATTACGCCGGTTACAACGCGCTGGGCGCCCGGCCAGAAGTTGAGCGTTTAGGCTGCTGGGCCCACGCTCGTCGCAAGTTCGTTGAAGCACAAAAAGTGCAGCCCAAAGGCAAGACAGGGCGCGCCGACATCGCGCTGAACCTGATCAACAAGCTTTATGGGATCGAACGCGACTTCAAGGCAAGCGGCGACGCTGAACGTAAAACCGGTCGTCGCGAACAAAGCCTGCCGGTACTTACTCAGTTGAAAAGTTGGATCGAAAAGACACAACCCCAGGTTACCGCTCAGAACGCTCTGGGCAAAGCCATCAGCTATCTGGCAAGCAACTGGAGCAAGCTGGAACGGTATGTCGAGGAAGGCTACTTGCCGATCGACAACAACGCCGCCGAACGGGCCATCAGGCCCTTCGTCATCGGACGAAAGAACTGGTTGTTCAGCGATACGCCCAAAGGCGCGACGGCCAGCGCTCAGCTTTACAGCCTGGTCGAGACTGCCAAAGCCAACGGCCAAGAGCCCTATGCGTGGCTGCACCACGCACTTGAGCGTCTGCCAACGGCGGCTTCGGTTGAAGATTACGAAGCTTTGTTGCCATGGAACTGCTCGCCGATATCGCCTGGCTGAGCGCACTACTCAGATGGAAGTCGGTGGGGATTATGGAGTGCCCATTACAAACTCGACGATACCTGTCGAATATGAGCGGAGCAACGATCATGGAATACGACGAAAAACTGATTGAAGATGCCGTGCTTGCCCTGTTGGCAACCTTCAGTTCCGACAACGGCAATGCTTGGAAAGGGTTCGACTTCGAGACCATGAACCAATTGCATGAACATGGTTTCATCAGTAATCCTGTGAACAAGAACAAATCGATTTGGTTGACGGCGGAAGGGCTGGAGCGAGGTCGGCAGATAGCCGACCGGTTGTTTGGGGTGAGAACTCAAGGGGAGCATGCATCCAGCCCTGATACCTGACTTCGTACTACGGCCATGCTGGGTGTATCTGAGTATCGTCCAGCTGAGCGCGCCGAGTCGGTGGGGTTTATGGAGCGCTTACCATGCAATTGGTTCATGGTCTCGAAGTCGAACCCTTTCCAAGCATTGCCGTTGTCGGAACTGAAGGTTGCCAACAGGGCAAGCACGGCATCTTCAATCAGTTTTTCGTCGTATTCCATGATCGTTGCTCCGCTCATATTCGACAGGTATCGTCGAGTTTGTAATGGGCACTCCATAATCCCCACCGACTTCCATCTGAGTAGTGCGCTCAGCCAGGCGATATCGGCGAGCAGTTCCATGGCAACAAAGCTTCGTAATCTTCAACCGAAGCCGCCGTTGGCAGACGCTCAAGTGCGTGGTGCAGCCACGCATAGGGCTCTTGGCCGTTGGCTTTGGCAGTCTCGACCAGGCTGTAAAGCTGAGCGCTGGCCGTCGCGCCTTTGGGCGTATCGCTGAACAACCAGTTCTTTCGTCCGATGACGAAGGGCCTGATGGCCCGTTCGGCGGCGTTGTTGTCGATCGGCAAGTAGCCTTCCTCGACATACCGTTCCAGCTTGCTCCAGTTGCTTGCCAGATAGCTGATGGCTTTGCCCAGAGCGTTCTGAGCGGTAACCTGGGGTTGTGTCTTTTCGATCCAACTTTTCAACTGAGTAAGTACCGGCAGGCTTTGTTCGCGACGACCGGTTTTACGTTCAGCGTCGCCGCTTGCCTTGAAGTCGCGTTCGATCCCATAAAGCTTGTTGATCAGGTTCAGCGCGATGTCGGCGCGCCCTGTCTTGCCTTTGGGCTGCACTTTTTGTGCTTCAACGAACTTGCGACGAGCGTGGGCCCAGCAGCCTAAACGCTCAACTTCTGGCCGGGCGCCCAGCGCGTTGTAACCGGCGTAATCATCAGTCATGACATAGCCGCGATAGCCATCGAGCAGGCGCGTCGGCACCTCCTGCGCTCGGCTGGTGGAGTAGTCGAAAAGGATTACCGGCTTGTCTGGCAGACCGCCGGTTTGCACCCACATCCAGGACTGGCTGCTCGGCTCTCGATCAGGCTCTTTGAGGACCTGTACGCGTGTTTCATCGCAGTGGATGACACGGCTTACCAACAGGTTATCGCGCATTAAATTCAGTAGCGGCTGGAAGTGCTCGCCGCACTGGATAACCCAACGAGCCAGGGTCTGGCGTGGAATATCGATGCCGTGGCGACCCAGTACTTTTTCAAAGCGGTGAAGTGGCAAACCGTCTACGTACTTGGTGGTCAGCAGCATCGCCAAAACACTTGGACTGGCCATGCTTTTTTCAATCAATTGAGCGGGCTTGTCCGCCGTGACAGGAGCCGTCTCGCAGTTGCGGCAACCGTAGACTTTACGAACGTGTTTGATCACACGGATCTGCATCGGCACGATTTCAAGCTGCTCGCTGACTTCCTCGCCAATGGCGTGTTTGCGGCAACCGCAGACGCAAGTCAGCTCGTGCTCGGGAAGCTCGTGGATGACTTCGATACGCGGTAGTTCGGCAGGTAACGGCTTGCGCTTGCCGCGACGCTTGGCTGGAGCAACGACTTCTTCTTCGGCGTCTTCGTCGACAGGCTCGGCAATGCTTTCCGCTTCGTTGAAAAGGGCAAGCTGTGGCGTTGCCGGATCAGCTGTTTGCTCGGACTTGCGTCCAAACAAGCGCTGGCGCAGCAGCGCGTTTTCTTCTTCAAGATGAACAATGCGGCCCTTGTTGGACTCGCGCTCAAGCAACATCTGCTCCAGCAATTGCTTGAGCCGCGCGGGGTCATCAGGAAGATTTTTGGGCATCGAAATCATGCCCTGGATTATACGGAATCAGGCCACAAATCGCGGCGTCAAAACCTGATGTGGGCGGTTTCGCCAGAGGTCGAAACCGTCGAGCATCCAGTTGAGTTCCTGGACGGTCAGGACAATCGCCTCGTCGGTGACATCGGGCGATGTTTTGAATCGTTCAGACTCCAGGCGCTTGAGCCAAAGGCAGAAGCCGTTGCGTTCCCAGTACAAAATCTTCACGCGGTTGCGGGGCTTGTTGAGGAAGACGAAGAGTACCGGGTCGAACACGGCGACCTTGATGTCCAGCTCGACCAGCGCAGCCAGGCCATCAATGGATTTTCGGAAGTCGACGGGCTTGGGGTACAGATACACTTTTTCGACTTTTGCGTCGGGTCGCATCATGGCGGATGGGCTCCAGAAAGAAATCGGGAGCACAGCATCCGGCATCAGCTAAGCGCTTTGAATATGGGGTTCATGGAGCGCTTACACTCGTTTTAGCATCCAGTTCGGAGTACCTATTCCCTGAACTGAGTTCAACCCTGGTTACACAAAAGTTCGGACACGCCTAGGTCCGAACGCAGAAAACTGATCGAGAAGGCCCGAGTTGGTTGTGTATCGATGGCCCTCTGCGATATCTCCGGCTGGATCCTGTTTTAGCTTGATCCTCACCTTGACGCGCTGCAGAAGGAAGCTGCTGCGGTATTTTTTGTTCACTCCCGTCGCCCCCGCAACGGACTCGTTAACGAGAACAAGAGCTTCCTCGAACTTACCCAGTTCGAGTTTCACCTGTGACAGATTATGAACCAACCAGATCCGGCCGCTCTTGTCTTTGATCGTCTCGAGAATAGTCTGCCTCCGCGTAGCGACCAAGTTTATAAAGCGTCTCGCCCCATTTGCGCTTCTGATAGGGGGCCGACGCTTTCAGCGTCTCAAAAGCTTCTAGAGCCCGGTTCAGGTAAACGGGTTTGTCGTCGACGCCCGCTGCGAGCAGCATGATCTCCGCATAGGAACCGCGGCTCTGGTCATCGTCCAGCATCAACGGTGTTGGTTCGGGCAGGCACGCCAGTACGCTTTCGACCCGCTCCGGTGCGTGCCAGACCATCGCACGGATGAAGTTCGCGACAGAGTGATAGCCTTGCGGTATACCGATGGTGGCACTGTACAGCGCTTCCGACAGAAACAGCTCCTCATGCTGGTTCGATGAGGTCGCTCGCCCAGGATTGACGCGCACCATTGAGCGCATCACCTAGTGCCATCAGCAGTGAGGGAGACACGCTGCCGGTGTCCAGCTTCTCAGCAATGATCTCTGACGCATTGTAGTGGTCAACGAATCCCGGACACGACGTTAAGTTTTTTCTCGGCCTGAGCTGGCGCCAGCCCAGCGTTGAATTGGTGCGGCCGAATCCAGTTGTACCGATGCATCAGATAATGGCTGATGTTTCGTTGTGCTTCTCGGGCTGTCATGTAGCCCACGGTCGGTATCCATTCTGTTTTCAAACTCCGGAACACACGTTCCATCGGTGCATTCTCCCAGCAGTTTCTACGACGACTCATGCTCTGGCGCATGCGATACCGCCAGAGTCGTTGGCGAAACTGACGGCTGCCATATTGCGCAGTGGAGGAGGGGGAGGATCGCGGCTACCACATTCATGCGGCTTTTTTCTTCAACGGGAACGAGGTATAGGCTGACGTCTACAAAGCTGTGCAGATTGGTGAACTATGGGAGCGTACTACTCGGGGGCAGGGCTACTTCAACAGCTGTAACCACGACAAGAAAAAGTACAAGCTGGGTATAGCCATGATCCTTCGTAGTGACCGGGAGATCCGCAGTCATATCCATTCTGCGATGCGCTATCTGGTCAAGGATGATCAGTCGTTGCGGCTCAAACCGTTGGGTGCTCGATGTTTGCGGATGGGGTATCTGAAGCGTCTTCGTCGAGGGTGAAGATGTCGGAAAACTACCGCCCTGCTCGCTACTGAGTAGGGCGGTTGCCGTAGTCCTGCAGTATATCGAAACGAGTTCGATACCAGTATGGTGTGGGCGTTGTATTGGTCGGCATTGAGCAGGCGATTAAACAACCTTGAACTGGTTGTTGCCGTAGTCCTTTATGATTTCGTAGTCGGGGTTGTACGTAACGAGCGTATGACCTACGCCAGCTGCAGCCGTTACTGTCACCATTTTGGCGCTGTACTTTGTTGCGTGCCGTTATCAGTGACGTTTTCCAGTGCCATTTTGTGGGGCTCATTGTTGCTCGGCTTCGTCTACGGCACCACACGGGCACTGCATGTCCCACACGTTCAGGGGCGGAATCTTTGTGTGGCTGGCGTGTTTGCTGACGGTGCTGGCGTTTTATGGGCAGGCGCGGTTGGCGTTGCCGATGCGGCGCAAATCCGCAACACCGGCCGCCCTGCGTCAGTCTGAATCGGTGGCCTGATGATTTAGATCCGCCAGCACTGCGGGTGCAAGGGTGGTCAGCACCAGGCGTGAGGCAAAGTCTGCGCACATATGAACCGTGTTGGTCGCGATGCGCTTGTGCAGGGACTGGCCCTCGGCCTCGCCACTGTTGGGATTGACGTCGAAGTGCGGGAAATTGCTGCTGGCGATGTCCAGCCGCACACGGTGCCCGCGTTTGAACAGGTTGCAGGTGGCAAACGGCTTGATCACGACTTTTACGCGTTGCCCCGGAGTCAGTAGCTGCGGCTTCTCCCACGAGTCGCGGTAACGGCAACGCACGATTCCGTCGGTGATGTTCATCGCATAGCCATCTGGATACACGTCCACCAGTTTGGCGGTGAAGTCGGTGTCGAGGCCGTCGCTTTCCACCCACAGTTCAATGCTTAGCGGGCCGGCGGCGATCAGATCCTCGGTCAATGGCAGGGTCTGGAAGCTCAGCACATCGACACGTTCGGCCAATGGCTGGTCATTACCTTGGGTACCGAAGAAATCCGCTCGCTCACGTTGATCGAACGCGCCACCGACGAATACCGGAGCGCCGGAGGTCAGCGCGCCGCCGACGGTCGGCACCGGATGATCGGGATCGGCGCGATAGCTCAGGCTCGACACCTTTGCCGAAGGCTGATCCGTGCTCAGTTGCCGCTGATCGTTCAGATACAGGCTCAGGGGCTGGCTGCCCGGAAGCGGCCACTGCGAGCTCTTCAACCAGCGCCCGCCATGTTGCAGTCGGCCGTGCTGATCCTTTGAACTGTCGCCCCCCCATCAGAAAGACCTGCACCGGCGCCGTGACCGCTGACTTGCGGGACTGATCCTTAAGCGAGCATTCAAACCAGTCCAGTCGACAATCCAGCCAGGTGCGTGCGACGTTGCCATCGAAGTTGGCCGCCACACCGAACTCGGCATCGCCGCTGTGACTGATATTGCGATCGCCGTGCAGCCACGGTCCCATGATCAAATGCTGGGCGCTGCGGTTGTGGCGGCTGAAGGCACGGTAGTTGGCCAGCGTTGAACTGACATACGCGTCGTACCAACTGGACATGAACAGCACCGGAATATCTGGCAGGTTGTCGTAATGTCCTTCGGCATAGATGCCGGGTTTTCGCCAGTAATCGCTGAAAGAACCCTGCGCCCATTGTTCCAGTAGATAAGCTTCGTACTCTGGCACATGGCGAATCGGTGAGTGTCCGGTCTGCCACGGCATGCGGGCGAACCACTGGTGAATGTCTTCTTGCTCGAGGGCTTCGCGGATCTTTGGGTTGGCTATCGCGGCGGGACTCTCCTTGGCCTGCCGCCAGGCCCACGTCGCCTGTTTCAATTCGAACGCGCCACCCTGACGAATGCCGCACTGGAACGCGTTCGCAAAGCCGCCGGAGTCGAGCACCATGCTTTTCAGTCCCTGTGGATGCAGGCAGGCCATCGCCAATTGTGTATGGGCCGCGTAGGACAAACCCATGCTGCCGATCCGTCCGTTGCACCAGGGTTGCTCGACGATCCAGGCGAGGGTGTCAAAACCGTCTTCGCCTTCCGAAGTGTATTTGGTGAACACGCCTTCGGAGGCGTAACGCCCGCGACAATCCTGAAAAATCGCCACGAAGCCTTGCGCGGTGAAACGCGCGGCCATGGCCCCACGGGAGATGTGCTGGGCGTCGAGTTGTTTTTCCGAGCGCGAGGGGCTGCTCTTGTTGTAGGGCGTGCGCTCAATCACCACCGGCCACGGCCCTGCGCTATCGGTTGGCAGGTAAATATCGGTAGCGAGGTGGACGCCATCACGCAGACGGATCATCTGGTCACGCAGCAAGCGCATGACGGGCAACACCTGTTCATTCAGCGAAGTCATATCAGAACCTTGTGAAAACCGGCGTCCGTTCCATTGCGGGTGGACGCCTTGGAACTCAGTAACCGGTGGTCACTGCGACCGCCAGCAGCGCCATCGCCAGCACGGTATAGATCAGGAACAACGGCAGGATGTAGCGCGCCCACTGACCCCAGCCGACTTGCGCAGTGGCGAGCAGCACCAGCAGACCGCTGGAGGTCGGGGTGATCATGTTAGTCAGGCCATTGCCGAGCAAAAACGCATACACCGTGGTTTGCGGGCTGACGCCGGAGAGTTGGCCGAGCGGGCCGAAGATCGGCATGGTCACGGCCGCCTGGCCTGAGGTGGACGGAATCAGTACATCCAGGCCCAGTTGCGAGAAGAACATCGCGAAGGCTGAAACCACTGGACCGTGATCGCTGACCACGCTGGCCAGACCGTTGACGATGGTGTCGAGCACCTGACCAGTGCTAAGGATGATTTCCACCGCGGTCGCCAGACCGATCAACACACCTGCGATCAGGACTTTTTTCATGCCTTCGACAAAAGCACTGGCGGCAGTGCTGGCGCCCATGCCGTGGATTGCTGCGAAGATCACGCTCAGCAGCAGATAGAACGCCGACAGTTCGTGGTACTTCCAGCCCCAGCGGTTTGACGCAAACACCATAAAGGCCACGCCGAAGGCCAGTGCCAGTAGGTTGAGTAGATGGCGCAACGGCAGCGGTTGGCTTTCGAAAATAATGACGGCGCTGGTGTCATAGCCGTGGCGACGAATGCTCCACAGCACGAAGACAATGCCAACGGCGAGGAACAATGCGTAAGCAGCAATGCGCATACTCATGCCGCTGAAAATCGGCAACCCGACCATCGGTTGCGCCACGGACAGCGCGACCGGATTGGTGATCGATGCCAGATAACCAATCTTCACTGAAATACAGACGATGGCCAGACCAATCAGGTTCGAAAGCCCCAGTCGATTGGCCATCGCGACCATCAGCGGCACGATCAGGATGAATTCCTTGGCCAGCCCCATGAAGGTGCCGCCGGCGGAGAACACCAGCATCAGCATCGGCACCAGCACATAAATGTTGCCGCGGGTCATGCCTAGTAAGCGTTCGAGCCCGGCGTCGATTACCCCGGCCTTGTTCAGCACGCCGAACATGCCGCCGATGAACAGCACCATGAAAATCAGACCCGCGCGTTTTTCGATACCTTGCGGGATCGCCATGAAACCTTCGATCAGCGATACCGGGCGGGCTACCGCATCCTAGGCTGTGCGTGGTTCGACAGCAAACAGATCAGTGAGGGAATGACTCTTTTCCATGACTTGATAAGAGCCCGGTACCACCAGTCCGTTCTGGCGCTGGAAGGTGCCGGAGTTGACTGCATAAGTGAACCCGATCGCGAGCAACACGATGCTCAGTAGGATGATGGCCGGATTGATGGTTTTGCGTACAGTCGGCTTGACGGGTTGCGTCTGACTTTCGGCAGCGCCCGTTTGTGTGAGGTTGATCTGGGACATGGCGGTGAACCCTTGGGTGTTATTGTTTTGAGTGTCAGTACTTCGATGAGGCAGACACTAGGGCAAACGCCAAGGGGCTACAACGTTATGCGTGGATCGGGTCGGACTATGCGTTTTTTGATGCGTGGACGGTATTCATCGACTCGTTCAGACGCTGTTTAAGATGGGCGGCAAAGGCACTCACTATCGGTGGACGCTGCTCGTCCTGACGGAACGCCAGACCGAATTCGTAGCGCAGTGCCGGGCGAAAAGGTCGGGTGGCGATGGGCAAGTGAGTGAAGTGACTGGCCAGCAATCCATTGACGATCGATACCCCCAGGCCCTCGGCGACAAAGCTGCAGGCGGCGCCGACCGAATGCACTTCGATGCGCACTTGCGGTGTCAAGTTGACGGCGCGAAACACCTGATTGAGTTCCGTGCGCAGGGCCCGCTGCCGGCCCAGCAACACCAGCGGCACGTTGCGCAGATGCTGCACTTCGATCACTGCATGACGGGTCAGCAGATGATCCGCGGGCATGACGCAGACGCCTTCGGTTTCCAGTACCGGTTCAATGTTGAAGTCGGACATCTCTGTAGGCAAACGCACGAAACCGAGATCGGCAGATCGGTCGAGCACGGCGCGCTCGATGGTGTCGTAGGAGCCAGTGAGCAACTCGATGACGATGTCGTCGTGACTCTTGAGAAATTCGGCAACGATTTTCGGCAGCAGCTCCTGGGTCATGCTGGTCGGCACACCCACCTTGAGCAGGCTTTTGCGCGAGCGACCGATACGCAGTTCATCGGCCATGCGTTGAATACGCTGCATGCCATCCACCAGGCCGGTGACCTCGACGAGCAGATCTTCGGCTTCCGGCGTAGCCATCAAACGGCCCTTTTTACGCAAGAACAAGGCGAAGCCCAATGCCTCTTCCAACTGCGTCAGCAAGCGGCTGACTGCCGATTGGGATAGCCCCATGCGAGTGGCGGCGCCGATGGTTGAACCGGTGGTCATGATGGCTTTGAAAGCCTCGAGTTGCTTAATATTCACGCTGCCGATTCCCCCTGTTTTTGCAACGGTGCACGCCTGCGGAAGCTTTCGCATAGCCTGATGCGCTTCTCGCATAACGTTGTGGGCGCGCTGTCGAGTCGTTAGTGTCCGCCGCAATGCGCCGCTGAGTCCAGCTTCGCAGACCAACAAAATCGAAACCCATCCCGATTGCGGGACCTTTGCGACTGCCCATAAAGCCGATAAATGCGGGGCTGAGGAAAATACCATGCGTGGACTGTTGACGAGAGGCGGCATTGTGTCCGCAGGATTGCTGGTGGGTCTGTCGCCAGAACTGATGGCACAAGGATTTTTCGAGGATTCTCAAGGTAAACTGACCTTGCGCAATTATTACTTCAACGATGGTTATCGCGACGGTGGTGAGGACCGCAAAGAGTGGGCGCAGGGTTTCTTGCTCAACCTGCAATCGGGCTACACCGAGGGTACGGTGGGGTTCGGTCTGGATGCGTTGGGCCTGGCTGGCCTGAAGCTCGACTCCAGTCCGACGCACGCTGGCACCGGTTTGCTGCCGGTGCACGACGATGGCCATGCAGCGGATGGTTTTTCCAGCCTGGGTATCACTGCAAAAATGCGTATCGGCGAAGCCGTGATCAAGACCGGTAACCTGATGCCGAAGATTCCGGTGCTGGTCTACAACGATGGGCGCCTGTTGCCGCAAACCTTTCGCGGTACGCAAATCGAGTACAGCGGCATCCGCGATCTGTACTTGCACAGCGGTCATCTGGACAGGTTCAAGCAGCGCAACTCCACCGACAGCGTCGATATCTATCCACAGGGCTACAACGGCGGCAAAGGCACTGGCTTTGATTTTGCCGGCGCCACTTACAAGTTCACGCCAACCCTCAGCGGCACCTGGTATTACGGGGAGATGCGCGAGTTCTACCGGCAGCAGTTTTTCGGTCTTGTGCACAAACTACCGATGGGCAGTGGCAGCCTGACCAGCGATTTGCGCTACTTCATCAGCGACGATGCAGGTGAGGCGCGCAATGGTGCGGTGGATGCCGATATGTTCAGCGGCCTTTTCACTTATCGTCTCGGCGGCCATGCACTTGGTCTGGGTTATCAGAAGGTCAGCGGCGATACGGCATTGCCCTACACCAGCGTGTCGACGGTCTATTCGTTCTCCAATGCCGGCGTCGGAAAGTTCATCCAGGCCGGTGAGCAGACCTGGATGCTGCGTTACGACTATGACTTCGCTGCGTTTGTGCCCGGCCTAAGCCTGATGACCCGTTACTACAAGGGCGAGAACGGGGACTACAAAGGACGCGAAGCCCGGGAGTGGGAATCCGATACGAATCTGCGATATGTCATACAGAGCAGCGCGTTCAAAGGCGTAGGCATCGAAGTGCGCAAAGCCACTTATCGTTCTACCTACGCCAGCGATCGAGATAATTATCGCCTGTACCTGACTTATGACATCGCGTTGTGGTGATTCAATACCTGACGAAGTAGTACGCCTGGGTGCCCGCACTTATCTGGCGGTGGCGGGTGTTCTCTACTTCCTGTTGGCTAAAACATCAGCGTGTGTGGGCTTGCTTTAGCCAGCGCCGGTAGTCTGAGTCACGCGTGGACAGCAGGGCTAGAAAAGCCCGCACGCGGCGGGCTATCCGATAAAGCGTTAGACACGAAAAAGTCTCCTGGGATAAGCGCCCTGCTCGGACAGTGGGCAGGGCGTTGTACGGTGACGGGCGGCTCACGCTCATTCGATTAAATATCGAAACGATCGAGGTTCATGACTTTGGTCCAGGCTTTGGCGAAGTCCTTGACGAACTTTTCCTTGGCATCACTTGCCGCATAGAACTCAGAGACTGCGCGCAGTTCCGAGTTGGAGCCAAATACCAGGTCAACCGGTGTGGCTACCCACTTGATATCACCGGTCTTGCGGTCGCGACCTTCGTAAACGCCTTCATCCGATGATTTGGACCAAACAGTCGACATGTCTATCAGGTTGACGAAGAAGTCGTTGGATAATGCGCCCGGACGGGTAGTGAGGACGCCATTTTTGGTGCCGTCAGTGTTCGCTCCAAGCGTTCGCATCCCCCCGACCAGTACCGTCATTTCTGGCGTGGTCAGTGTTAACAGGTTGGCTTTTTCGACCAACATTTTGGTCGGAGAGAGGCGAGCGTCTGCGCTGTAGTAGTTACGGAAACCGTCAGCCTTGGGCTCTAGTACGGCAAATGAGTTGATATCCGTCTTGTCTTGCGTGGTGTCCATACGCCCGAGCGTGACTGGTATTTGAATGGCGTAGCCGCCTTTTTTTGCGGCAGATTCGACGGCGCCGGAACCTGCAATTACGATCAAGTCGGCGAGTGAAACTTTTTTTCCACCTTTCTGGCTGGCGTTAAAGTTCTTCTGGATGGTTTCCAGCTTGGCGAGCACTTTCGTCAATTCAGTCGGGTTGTTGGCGCTCCAGTCTTTTTGCGGAGCAAGGCGCAAACGGGCGCCGTTGGCGCCACCGCGCATGTCGGAGCCACGGAACGTGGAGGCCGATGCCCACGCCGTACGCACGAGTTCACCCGTGCTCAGACCCGAGGCGAGCGCACCGGCCTTGAGTGATGCGATGTCCTTGGCATCGATCAGTTTGTGGTCGAGTGCTGGAATCGGGTCTTGCCAGATCAGTTCCTCTTTTGGCACATCAGCGCCAAGGTAGTGGGTGCGTGGACCAAGGTCACGGTGAGTAAGCTTGAACCACGCTTTGGCGTAGGCGAGTTCGAATGCTTTCGGGTTCTCAAGGAAGTGACGGGCTACTTTCTCGTAAGCAGGGTCGAAACGCAGCGCAAGGTCAGTGGTGAACATAATAGGGGCGTGGCGCTTATCTTTGATGTGAGCGTCAGGCACCATCGCTGCAGCCGACGGGTCTGACGGAATCCATTGCGTCGCACCTGCCGGGCTCTTGGTCTGAACCCATGTCCAGCCGAAGAGGTTGGACAGGTATTGATTGGTGAACGCTGCTGGGCTTGACGTCCAGGCACCTTCCAGCCCGCTGGTGATGGTGTCTTCGGCGTTACCTTTGCCACAGGTGTTTTTCCAACCCAAGCCTTGTTGTTCGGTCGGGGCGCTTGCAGGATCAGCGCCCAGGCAGCCTTCGGGCTTGTGCGCACCGTGGGATTTACCGAAGGTGTGGCCGCCAGCGATCAGTGCAACGGTTTCTTCGTCATTCATTCCCATACGTGCAAAGGTGTCGCGTATGTCGTGCGCGGCAGCGATTGGATCGGGTTTGCCGTTTGGACCTTCCGGGTTTACATAAATCAGGCCCATCTGCACCGCGGCCAGTGGTTTCTTCAGCTTACGGTCGCCGTGGTAACGCTCATCACCGAGCCAGTTGCTTTCAGGCCCCCAATAAACGAGATCGGGTTCCCAGTCATCCGCGCGACCGCCACCGAAACCGTAGGTTTTCATGCCCATCGATTCCATCGCCACGGTGCCCGTGAGCACCATCAGGTCGCCCCAAGAAATCTTGGCACCGTATTTCTCTTTGATAGGCCATAACAGACGACGTGCTTTGTCGAGACTCACGTTGTCCGGCCAATTGTTGAGCGGATCAAAGCGCTGCTGAGCACCATCAGAACCGCCACGACCATCCATCGTGCGGTAGGTGCCTGCGCTGTGCCACGCCATGCGGATAAAGAATGGGCCGTAATTGCCGTAATCCGCAGGCCACCAGTCTTGTGACTGGGTCAGCGTGGCCTTGATGTCTTTTTTCACTGCTTCCAAGTCAAGGCTGTTGAACGCCTTGGCATAGTTGAAATTGGCGTCTGCGGGACTGGAAGACGGGTTGTGTTGTCGCAACAAAGAAAGATCGAGACGGTTGGGCCACCAATCCTTGTTGGTCATTTGCTCCTGCTTGTCAGCCATGGAGGCTGCACCGGTGTTGTCCGCGTGTACGAGAGGAGAAAAACCAACTATCAGGGCGATCGCCAAGGGCAGTTTTTTTATGCGCATGGGGGCTTATCCTTGTAATTGAGATGGACCGAGCCAAGCGATAACTGGGCCTAAAACGTGTCTCAAATCAGACTCGGACTCTAAGTCCACCTCATTTCTCAGACAATTCACGTTGCCAATGGGCGCGATTGATAACCTGACTGGCGGATGCCGACGGTGAAATGCTTGCGATGGCTAGGGTCTGCCTGTTCACACCGTGGCAGCCAATGTTTTCAGGATCGCCAAGGCTCGGTTCCTACGGGCGCAGTGCGTCGTAGCGTGGTGGCCAGCAGATCGAATTCATGCGCGCGTGGATGCGAGCGGCGCCACACCAGCCCAATACGGCGGTGCTCATCTCCTCGCAGCGGTTTTATGCTCAGTCGGGTGGTGTCTGCGTAATGGGTCGCCAGCGCTGGCAACAACGTACAGCCGCGCCCTGCAGCGACCAAATGTTGCAGCGTTTCCAGACTGGTGGCGCGGCAGTCCGCTGAATCTTCAACCTGAAATTCACTGCGCCCGCAGGCTTCCAGGGCTTGCCCGCGCAGGCAATGACCATCGGTGAGCAACAACAATTTGAGGTCGCCGAGCGCTTCAATCGCTACATCGGCTTGGGCGGCCGCTGCGTGCCCCAGAGGTAGTGCTACCCAGAACGGCTCGTCGAACAACACCCGTTCATCGTGGGCTTCCAGATCAAGCAAATGCGGCAACCCCTGTACGGCGGCTTCACACCGTAGGCATTCGGCAGACCGCGACATTGTTTGTGCGAGAGGTCGCGGTAATGCCAGCAGAACGGTATCGATGGATTGAGTGTTCAGTCGCTCGCATAAATCGGCAGTCAAGCCTTCCTGAATCACCAACTGCAACTTGGGATGAGCGGCTTCCACTGCCCGCAGCAGATGGGGCAGGTAATAAGGCGCCAAGGTCGGGATGATGCCAAGCGTGAGCACGCCCTCCAGTGGATCGCGACGCGCGCGTGTCAACGCCAGAATGGTATCGGTTTCAGCCAAAATGTGTCGCGCGCGCTTGACAATTTGCTCGCCTGTGGGGGTGAGTGTGAAGTGCTTGCTCTGACGGTCGACCAGCACCTGACAGAGGTAGTCCTCCAGCTTGCGCAATTGAGTGGACAATGTGGATTGAGTGACGTGACAGGCGTCGGCGGCGCGTCCGAAATGACGGTGATCCGCCAATGCGACGAGATAACGTAGTTCTCGTAAGGTCATGAGAGTCTCATTTGAGAGGCGTTTGTCTGAGGGGCAAGGCATGCGACTCATCGTGACTGATGACGCGTGTCATCCCGCGGTCAATCAGTCTGCCCAAACGCACTGCAGGTTTGGCAGATACATATGGGTTCAACCAAGCGTGCTTTAGTTTTTGTGATAACCGAATTGGGTTCCGTTTTTTCGCAGCAGTGTGGCCAAACGCAGTAATGACGTTGAATTGGAAAAGACCAAGGCTAGCACCGAAGCAAAATTAACCATGCAAAACATAAGGTTTTTTCCTCGTCCGCTCTATTTGCGTGTGTGTGATGTCAATCAGCGTCCAATAGTTTCCAGTTGGCTACGCGGTTTTCATCTATTCCTTGCGCTGTTTTAAGCAAAACGAATCATTGCCGGTTTCGAAAATGTCGCAGTGTTGGTGTCGGTGTTTCGGCAAGCAGCTCGCGCCAGGTACTGGTCATGTCATGCAGCTGTAGGGTGTGAGTTGGGCTGTACGATCAATGGACATACTGTCCGCTCCGTAGCTGCTGCAATTGGCCAGCAGTTCGATGCGCAATTGCAGGTGTGCCGACAGTTCCAGTTGCATTGGACGAGCTGAAGCGGTTCACCCTAGGCCGAGCCAACCAAAATAACTTGAAACAAATTCATCCAGTGTGAAATTGACAGACCATAACCGTGCTTTTAGGCTGATCGGGCAGCATAAAATATTGATCTTACCAATTTACCATAGTGAAGCTATAACAATTCTAATAATTCCCGAGATCGCTCTCATGTTTCTTCTGCCCGATTGTCATACCGCACTACTGGACTCCTCTACTCCTCCGCGCACCACACTGCACTAAGAGAAGGACTCAGTATGTCACCCGGACTCCTCGCTCTACTCGCCTTCTCGCCGCGATGTTACTTATTGGCCTTCGCTGGCCGGCCAAAAGGGCTATGCCACTGGTCTATCTTCTCACCGCAGGCATTGCCTTGACCGTTTGGGACATGAGTTTCAATCGTGTACTAGCCTCAACTCTGCAAGGTTTGATCATTACTGCTGGCGTGCTGTGGATTATCTTCGGCGCCATCTTGCTGCTTAACACCCTCAAGCATTCGGGTGCGATCACGAACTATTCGTGCCGGCTTTGCCACCTTGAGCCCAGACCGACGTATTCAGGCGATCATTATCGCATGGCTGTTCGGCTGCTTTATCGAGGGAGCGTCAGGCTTTGGCACACCTGCTGCGATCGCGGCCCCCTTGCTGGTAGCGATAGGGTTCCCTGCTCTTGCGGCAGTGATCCTTGGCATGCTGGTACAAAGTACCCCTGTGTCCTTTGGCGCTGTTGGCACACCAATCATCATCGGGATCAATAGCGGTCTGGATAGCGCTGCTATCGGTACTGAACTGGTAGCCAAAGGTTCCAATTGGAATAGTTTCCTTCAGTTGATTACCAGTGAGGTGGTCATCATCCATGCCATTGTTGGTACCGTGATGCCGCTGATCATGGTGCTGATGTTAACTCGAGTATTCGGCCGTGAAAAAAGCTGGAAGGCTGGTTTCGCTGTACTGCCGTTTGCCCTGTTTGCCCTGTTTGCCGGTCTGGCTTTTACGCTGCCGTACGCCATCACAGGTGTTTTTCTCGGTCCAGAGTTTCCCTCATTATTGGGTGGCCTGATTGGTCTGGCTATTGTTACTCTCGCCGTTAAAGTCGGTTTCTTAGTACCCAAAAAGACCTGGGACTTTGCTCCGGCTAGCGAGTGGCCAAGCGAGTGGCTGGGTAGCATCGAGATGAAACTCGATAACCTCACTGCTAAACCTATGAGTACCCTGCGCGCATGGCTACCGTATGTATTGGTTGGGGCATTACTGGTGATCAGCCGGGTATTCCAGGAAGTTGGCGCCGCGCTTAAATCCGTAGTTTTGGTGTTTCCCAACATTCTAGGTGAAAGCGGTATCAAGGCAGACTTCATGCCTCTGTACCTCCCCGGCGGTATCCTCGTCGCGGTTGTACTGGCAACCTTCATACTGCACCGTATGAAGGTGCGTCAGTTAAGCGCCGCTTTCGGGGAATCAACCCGTGTACTGCTTGGCGCAGGTTTTGTGTTGCTATTTACCGTGCCGATGGTGCGCATCTTGATCAACTCCGGCGTCAACTCTGCAGAGCTAGCGAGCATGCCGATCACCATGGCACGCTTTGTAGCCGACAGTGTAGGCAGTATCTATCCACTGTTTGCCCCGAGCATCGGCGCTTTGGGGGCCTTTATCGCCGGCTCCAACACCGTCAGTAATATGATACTCAGTCAGTTCCAGTTTGGCGTGGCCACCAATTTAGGTATTTCCAGCGCCTTGATCGTTGCTGTACAAGCTATAGGCGCTGCTGCTGGAAGCATGATTGCCATTCACAACGTGGTCGCAGCCTCTGCGACTGTAGGGTTGCTCGGCCGAGAGGGCAGTATTTTGCGTAAGACTGTCTGGCCAACATTGTATTACGTGCTATTTACGGGGCTAATCACTTTGTTCGCAGTTTACGGACTCGGTCTTACCGACCCGCTTATGAGTGACTAAACAGAACCACCACTCGCGCCCCACAAATAGTGCGGGGCGCGAACTTACGCCCTAGCTGTTGACCGCACCTCTCTGCTGGACGACTACATGACTTACTGAATTAGGGTGAACTTCATGATTATTTCTGCGTCTACTGATTACCGCGCCGCCGCCCAACGAAAATTGCCCCCGTTCTTGTTTCATTACATTGATGGAGGCGCTAACGCGGAACGCGCACGCGCACGCGCACATTGCGCCGTAATGTCAGCGACCTGGCCGATATAGCGCTGCGCCAGCGGGTGCTGCGTGGCATGTCGCAATTGAGTCTGGAATCCCAGTTGCTTGGCGAGACTTTGGCCATGCCTGTCGCGCTTGCCCCCGTCGGATTGACCGGTATGTACGCCCGTCGTGGCGAAGTGCAAGCCGCCACAACCGCCGCCAAGGGTATTCCATTCACCATGTCCATCGTCTCATTGTGCGCGACTGCATTCCTGAGCATTTTAACAACTTCCCTGTGCTTATTGGCCAAACGCTGGCTGGCATTGGCAGACGAAGTTGAAAAACTCGACGCCATTCTGGACAACCTGACTCGCCAACATGCTCGCCGTTTACGTAAACAATTCGGCGTAGGCTCGCAAACGGCAGCCGTGCTGATTTCGACAGCAGGCGATAACCCGGAGCGCTTAAAAAGTGAAGCTGCTCTCGCCGCTCTCTGTGGGTTCAGTCCTTTACCAGCATCCTCGGGTAAAACGGTGCTACATCGTTCAAGCCGAGGAGGGAATCGGTCTGCGAACAACGCCCTGTGGACCACTGCAATGGTGCCCCCAAAACCCAAAGTTATGTCGCCCGGCGTAGTGTACAAGGTTTGTCTTCCAAAGAAGTTCAGCGCTGTTTAAAACGCTATATCGTTAGGGATCTGTACCGAATGGCACTTACTTAACGTGTTTCGGATGACCGTTCGCCTTTACCTCAGCCCTTGCCTGCGAACGTGGTTTGGTCATTAAAGGGTAGGTTTGGGGTCGTCGTTTAATAGCACGCGGCTCGATGCGGCTTGGGCGATTTCCAACACGTCGTTGGGCAATCAGTCTCAGCAATGTTGAAAAATCGTCTCTTTCGGGGGCGCCGTATTGCCTCATCGCCAGCCAAAGCTGGAGGCTGTGTTTGAAGCTCAGCTCTCGTGGTAAACAGTCTGCCAGCGCGGCCGACTGCACCATGATCATTCGGATCAGGTTGTGCGCCAGTAAATAAACCCACAACTCCTTGATGGCCATATCCGGCGTCTTGCAGCTCAGTTGCCCCAACCCCAGCGTCGTCTTGAGATTGCGTAAGTCCAGTTCCACATGCCAACGGCTTTTGTACAGCGTAACCGTCCGGGCAACACACCTTCCTGATGCCATCGCTTAGGGCGATGGTGTCCACCTAAATTTAAGTGGACACCATTTTTAGCCTATTTAAGCGGACGCCCATGCCACAAGAACGCCGTTCCTATTCAAAGTCCTTCAAGGCTCAGGTCATCGCCGAATGCGCACAGCCTGACACCTCGATTGCCAATATCGCCTTGACCCACAATCTCAATGCCAACCTCGTCCATAAATGGATTCGGGTGCATGCGCAGAAAAACCTGGCACTGCAAACTGCCTTTATCCCGGTTAAAGCCGCGCCGTCGATAGCAGCGCATCAAGCTCTTCCCGCTACGATCCGGATTGAGGTGCCTCATTCTAAAGGCGTAGTTGTGGTGAGTTGGCCGACAGAAAATGCAGCGTCGTGTTCCGCTTTCCTACGAGACCTGCTGCGATGATCCGCGTCGATTCCATCTGGCTCGCCACCGAGCCCATGGACATGCGCGCCGGCACTGAAACCGCGCTGGCGCGAGTTGTTGCGGTGTTCGGTGCGGCGAAGCCGCACTGTGCCTATCTGTTCGCCAACCGCCGTGCCAATCGCATGAAAGTGCTGGTGCATGACGGCGTGGGGGTTTGGCTTGCCGCCCGGCGTTTGAATCAAGGACGCTTCTTCTGGCCGAGTGTGCGACACGGCTCCGAAGTTGAGTTGGATGCCGAGCAACTTCAGGCCCTCCCCCGGTGTCAGGATAGTTGTCGCCTCTCTGGATTTACCCCCAAAAGCACACCGAGGGCGGAAAGAGACAGGTTGTGACGTACTATTCACCCGAACGTAAAGCCGCATTGCTGAAGATGTTGCTTCCCCCGCTGAGCCTGACCGTGGCTGAGGTTTGTCGCCGGGAAGGAGTCAGTGATGTATCGATGTACCTCTGGCGCAAGTTGGCCAACCAAGGAAGTAAAGTGCCAGACGACCTACTGCTTTCTGATAAATGGTCTGCTGAAGCCCGGTTTGCTGCCGTCCTTGAAACGGCTAGTCTGACGCAGCTTGAGTTGGGCGAATATTGCCGTCGAAACGGCCTGTACCCTGAACAGCTTAATGCCTGGCGTCAGGCCTGCATCAGCGGTCAAGAAGCGGTGCAGGCGCAAAAGATGGCTGATCATGAACAGACGCGCAAAGACAAGAAACGCATCCTGGAACTGGAGCGTGAACTGCGCCGTAAAGATGCTGCCTTGGCCGAAACCGCAGCGTTGTTAGTGCTGCGAAAAAAGCTCAACGATTACTGGGGGACCGACGACGAGGACAACTGACTTCTTTGCCGGAACGGCAGTTATTGGTCGGTTGGTTGATCGAAGCGATCGTAGCGGGAGCGCGAAAAATACGGGCCTGCCAAGAAGTCGGACTATCGCTCAGAACCTTGCAGCGCTGGACCCAACCGCCGGAGCTGCAAGCCGATGCGCGCAGCACCACCGTGCGGCCAAAACCGCGTAATGCTCTGAGCGAAATCGAGCGACACGCCATCGTGGCGCTGTGCAACAGCCCGACGTACGCGCATTTGCCTCCGAGCCAGATCGTTCCACGTTTGGCAGACGAGGCGCGGTATCTGGCGTCGGAAGCGACGTTTTATCGCGTCTTGCGAGCAGCCGGCCAACAGCACCATAGAGGCCGCAGTCGACGACCTCAGCGGGTTGTAATGCCAACAACACATGCGGCTCGGGAGCCCAACCAGGTGTGGTCGTGGGACATCACCTACCTTCCGGCGCCCATACGCAGCAAGTATTACTACCTGTATTTGATCTTGGATATTCACAGCCGCAAGGCAGTGGGTTGGGAAGTTTATGAAGAAGAGAGCGGAGAGAAAGCAGCTGCTCTGCTGCAACGCAGCGTGATCAGCGAGAAGTGCCTGCGTAAGCCGTTGGTGTTGCACTCTGATAACGGAGCACCGATGAAATCGCTGACGCTGTTAAGCAAGATGTACGAGCTGGGCATCACACCATCTCGTGGCCGACCGCGTGTGAGGTCACTGTTTAGAACGCTCAAGTATTGCCCGCAATGGCCCCTTGAAGGCTTCGCCAGCTTGGACGTAGCGCGGGGTTGGGTGAGGGATTTTATGCGCTGGTATAACAACGAACACAGGCACAGCCGGATCCGCTTCGTCACACCGTCAGAGCGCCATCTCGGGCAAGATCATCAGATCCTGACACGACGACGCGAGCTGTATGAGCAGGCACGTCAGAAAACTCCTGAGCGGTGGTCTGGACAAACACGCAACTGGGAGCCGATAGGAACGGTGCTGCTGAACCCGGATCGGGAACAGCAGGCCGTTAGAAAAGCGGCATAGAAAAACGGTTGACGCGACAACTACCTTGAAAAACGCCGCCCTTGTGCTCGGTTTACCTTGGCAGCGCGTCGGTGCAGGCGGAATCATCTCGATGCTTTAACTCCTGCCATGGCGTGCTTGCCAGCGCAATTGGCCCATCAGTCTGTCGCAGCCATGTGCCCTCTCTGGCAAAATTGGCGGCATGACTTCGCATCCAAATCTCGACCAATTAGACCCTGAACAACTGCGTGCCCTGGCGGCGCAGTTGATCCTGCGCGTCGAGACAATGGACAAGCAAATCACCCATCACAAGTCGGTTAACGAGAAACTGGCTCACGAGATCGCGCTGCTCAAGCGCTTCAAATTTGCCAAGCGCAGCGAGCAGCTAAGTCCGGATCAGGCCAGCTTGCTCGACGATTTGATCGACACCGATATCGCTGCTATCGAAGCGGAGCTTGAGGCGCTGCAACCAGCAGCTGTCGAAACCAAAGTTCGTCAGCAACCCAAGCGCGCACCACTGCCACCGCAATTTCCACGCACGCTGATCCATCACGAGCCGGACAACAGCCACTGCCAATGTGGCTGTGCCCTCAAACGTATTGGCGAAGATGCCAGCGAAAAACTCGACTACACACCGGGCGTCTTCACTGTCGAGCGTCATATCCGTGGAAAATGGGCGTGCGAGCAGTGCGAAACACTGATCCAGGCGCCGGTACCGGCGCACGTCATCGACAAAGGCATCCCGACAGCGGGCTTGCTGGCCCACGTCATGGTAGCCAAGTTCGCCGACCATCTGCCGCTGTATCGCCAAGAGAAAATCTTTGGCCGCGCCGGACTGTCGATTGCTCGCTCTACCTTGGCGCAGTGGGTGGGCAACTGCGGCGTGCAATTACAGCCGCTGGTTGATGCGCTGCGCGAAGCCGTGCTGACGCACGGCGTCGTCCACGCCGACGAGACGCCGGTACAAATGCTGACACCTGGCGCGAAGAAAACCCATCGCGCTTATGTCTGGGCCTACGCCACCAGCCAGTTCTCCGATATGGCTGCGGTCGTTTATGACTTCAGTCCGAGCCGTGCTGGCGAACATGCCCGAGCCTTTCTGGGCAACTGGAATGGCAAGCTGGTCTGCGACGACTTCGCTGGTTATGTTGCGGCCTGAGTTATGTTGCGGTGGTAACAGGCGCCGCCTCCCAATCGGGAGTTCGGCGCAAAAAGTGGCACATAAATTCATGCTACAGCCCTCGCATGAACGCCATGAGAGATGCTGAATTCGGTCGCAGGCGCACAGCCTCAGGCACATTTGTGACGTCCAAACATGCAAGAGCCTTGGCCTTCATTTCGAGATCGACTTCCGCGTAGATGTGGGTCGTGTCCAAGGAGACATGCCCTAGCCAGGCCCGAATTGTATTGATATCGACCCCGGCTCTTAACAAGTGAACGGCGGTCGTGTGTCGAATAGTGTGCGGGCTGATGCGCCTGCCTTGCATGGAATTAACCCGCTTGCCGGCTGCTCGTCCATACACCGACACAACGCGATACATGCCGAATCGAGTCATGGGATTCCCGGTACGACCTATGAATACGCGATCCTCTGTTCTGCGTTCGACGATGAGTGGCCGCAGCGCTGTAGCTGTTACTGGCCACAGGGGGCAGACGCGCCATTTGTTTCCCTTACCCAGAATGCGCACGGAGGGTGAAGTCCCAAGTTGCAAATTACCAACGTTGAGGCAGGCAGCTTCGTCAGCGCGGGCGCCAGTGTTGTATAGAAAAAGCAAAATCGCATAGTCCCGTGCACCCTGGCTCGTAGCCCGATTAGGTGTCCGGAGCAGAGCCTCCACTTCTGGCTTGTCGAGGTAGTGGATGACTGCCTGGGTAGTTTTTTTGAACGGGATAGAACGGATCTCTGTGCACCACGCCAAATGCTCTGGCGATCGCATAGCGATGAAACGCCCTAATGAATGAATCGCGCAGAGCCGCTGGTTGCGCGTGACGATGCCACAACCGCGCTCGTGTTCGACGTGTTCAAGGAATGCGCGCACGATGGCGGGCGATATGTCGAGCACCGACAAATGGTCGATTGCCACCGAGGCTCTTCGACTGACAAATGGAAGCAGGAGTGTCAGCGTGTCGCGGTAACTGATCTGGGTGTTGTGAGAAAGGTTACGCTCGGCGACCAGATACTCCAACAAGAAGCGACGTACCCATGCCCCGAGGCGATTGCGGTCATTCATGATCAATCTCCTGGCCTGAATAAATGGCAAATCGGCGGCTCGCTTCGTACAACAGTTCGGGAGTCATACGCAGATAGCGCTGGGTCGACCTTATGTCGACATGCCCCAAATACGTTGCTAATTGCGGCAATAGCCGCTGTACATCCTTACCGGCGCGATACCATCCCAGTACACGATGAACGGCGGCTGTATGCCGCAGATCATGGAGGCGCGGAGGCCGTAGCTCGCCAGTTGGGCGAGTAATGCCCGCAGCCAAACGAACGCGTTGGAAGAGAGTTATGACGTATTGGTAGTTCAGGCGATGACCAGTACGAGTGCACAGTAGGGCAGAGTCTTGGCCTAGTGGAAGTGCTAGCGCGCAACGTTGTCGTAGATAGACTCGCAGTTTCGATGCCAGCCTGGGCCCAATCGGCACCAGCCTTGTCTTATAAAACTTTGTGTCACGAACGGTGATGATTCGCTGCTCGAGGTCGACGTCACAGAGGTTTAGTCTGATCGCCTCTCCGACGCGCAACCCGGCACCGTAAAGGATCAGCAGGAGGGTTCTGTATGTCGCAGCTTGAAGGCGACTGAGCGAGGTACTCAGTATGACGGTGGCATCTAACAGGTGCTGTATTTCTGCGGTCGCATAGACATAGGGAGTCTGTGCCGGTGGAAGCTGTGGTGGTCGTTCCGGCAGGGGCGAGATCGTTGCGTGGCCACGTGCGATTGCGAAGCGATAAAAGCTAACAAGTAATCCTCGCTTCGTCTTCCACGTAGCACTTAGCTCACCGTGCCCGTGCAGAAATGCGGCCACTGCCTCTGGAGTAACTTCGGGGAGCGGTAGGTTTCCAGTCTCACGTGCAAACTGACGCAGCACTCTAGCACTGCTATTCAGGCCCACGCCTTGGGCACGACGGACTGCCACGTAGGCATTGACTACGTCCAAGGTTCTCACAGCAGGTCTCCCAGGTCGAAGTCACCGACTTCACGTAACGAGACCAGATCAACCTTTGTGTACGTCATTGTCGCCGATGTGCTGCGGTGGCCAAGGTGGTCGCCAATCTCCTTGAGGCTCAGCCCATTGGCGAGCAGCCTGGCCGCGCATGCGTGTCGAAGCGCGTGCGGCCCCAAATGTGCAGCTTGTATGTTGAGCAGATGCAATCTGCCGCTGACGATGTTGTATAGACCAGCAGCGGAGATGGGGATTCGCGGCGCCCGAGTTCGGATGAATATCTCAGGGTGCAGTACCTTCGGACGCACTGTGTCGACGTATTGTGCTAATGCCTCAGCCACTGTGAACGCCAATGGATAAACCTGCGGCTGACGGCGCTTCAATCGCCAAATACGCAATTGGCCAGCAGCCCAGTCGATCTGATCCAACCGGAGTGAGGCAACTTCTCCCCGGCGTAAACCGTAGACGGCGAGAAGCATCAGGATGGCTCGATCTCGCACATCGCGTTCAGAGCTTGAATTTGTAGTTGCGAGTACTCGCTGAACATCCTCCCAGCTCAGTGCATAGGGAAGTGACTCTAGGGCGTAATGTCGCGGGGAGCGGATCGAGTCGGCCAATGTACTGCTGCATGCTCCCTGCGTTGCCGCGTAGCGCAGGAATGCCCGCAACATTGTTGCGATGTGCCCTGCCGAAATTCGCGACCACCGTTGCGCACCGTAGGTGATGAAGTAGGCATCAATATCCTCGGGGCTAAGCGTCGAAAATCTGCGGCCTGTGTTGAAGCACCAACGCAAAAAGGTTGCCGCTCGACTGCGCCATTGACTGATGGTACATGGTGTCAAGCCGCGTTCATCCCGCATCCACGAGACGAAAAGCTCAAGATTCTCCTCGAATGGAGTTGTCTCCGTTGGCTCTTGCCACCAGCCTAGGAACTTAAACCAAGGTCTTGCGGTGTTTATCAACGTCGTAGCAGTTGCAGGAGAATTGGCCGGCAATGGCCCTTCGTGAATGATCTGGCGCAGCCGTGACGAATTGATTGCATTGAGGTCGCTTGGCTGCACCCGCTCGGCAATCCAAAGCAAGCAGCACGCCTTCAAGTAAAGGGAGGCATGCGTACAGCCCTGCTCAGCACAGTGCTGTAGGTATCGCTCGCGTTCAGCGGCCAGCGATCCCGCATGATGGCGTTTACAGGCAGCGTTTGAAGAGTAGATATTCTCGAACATGGCAGACACTCCAGGTGATGAAGGTCTACCAAGGCGCTGCAATTTATGTTGCGTCAATCACCTATCGACAACAGAGAAACTGCCTATTCGGCCGGTCGGGATCACATAACTCAGGCCGCAACATAACCGCCATTATGTGTTGGAGCACATAATGGCGGGTACAAGGCAGGCTTTGAACTGGGCGTCACGGAGATCGGCTGCATGGCCCATGCACGCCGCAAGTTCTTCGACTTGCACGCGACCAACAAAAGCCAGATCGCCGAAAAAGCGCTGCACTACATCGCGGCATTGTACGAAGTTGAGCGAGAAGTCCGCGAGCTGGATCCGTGTGATCGGCAGCGAATACGGCAGGAAAAAGCAGCGCCGATTATCGACGCACTTCATACCTGGATGATCGCCCAGAGGCAGCTTGTGCCTGAGGGATCGGCCATCGCCAAGGCGTTGGATTACAGCCTCAAACGCTGGATAGCGCTGACGCGCTATCTCGATGACGGCGCTGTGCCCATCGACAACAATTGGGTTGAAGTGCGACACGAAGTCGCTTACAGAAGTTGTTCCCCTTTGAGGGAACCACCCGTGTCACCGGGTGAATCTAGAAGGCTGAATCAAGAGCGCTTTCGACAATGTGACGAGGCACCGCAAGGTGTGGGGTACTAATCGTGAGAGGCGTACTCTTCTGGCAGCCATGGCCGGACAAGGGCTAGATAGTCGGTATGGTGAACACATGTGAACCTGCGTAAAGATCGTTAAATTGAACGAGCGGAAATGGCTTATACGCTCGAACCAAAAGGTAGCGGAGGTGGGAACAGCGTTTTTCTGCACGCGCGTTCGTGACCCACATGCCTCCCGGTCGATAGCAGGCACCTAACCCGACGTACTTCAGTAAGCGGAACGTGGAAATCCCGTATCGCTCCCCTCGGGGACAGCCATTTGCAAAAACGGCCCATGGCGGTGCGGGCGAAGGAACGAGGAAAAAGCGAACGCCAGCCTGTAACGGGCTGGATAGAAGTTGAAACATCACTTCACGCGAAAGCGGGCAGACGTCCTCATGGTCTCTCTTCACAAGAGAGTAGGTAGAACCCTTTCAACGGAGGGAGGGCAAATGAACGCAGCAGCATTGGCGTGTGCACCTTCCGGCACGTCGTGGGACGGCATCAATTGGGCCGACGCTCAACGTCGAGTAAGAGGGCTGCAAGCGCGTATTGTGAAGGCTGTACAAGACGGCAGGCATAATAAGGCGAAAGCCTTGCAATGGCTGCTGACTCACTCGTTTAGCGGCAAAGCTTTAGCCGTGAAACGGGTGTCTGAAAACAAAGGCAAGAATACCCCCGGTGTGGACAAGGTCACTTGGAATACACCGAGGGCCAAGATCGGTGCGATTGCGTCATTGAGGCGGCGAGGCTACTCGCCGCTTCCGCTTCGGAGAGTGCTTATTCCGAAGAAAAACGGCAAGACGAGACCTCTCGGAATTCCCGCGATGAAATGCCGGGCCATGCAGGCGCTCCATTTGCTGGCTCTGGAACCGATAGCGGAAACCACCGCCGATCCGAACTCTTATGGATTCAGGCCGGAACGCTCAACTGCGGATGCCGCCGCACAGTGCTTTGGTGTGCTGTCACGAAAAGCAAACGCGGAGTGGGTGTTAGAGGGCGACATTCAAGGCTGTTTCGACAATATCAGCCATGGCTGGTTGATCGCCCACATCCCTATGGATAAGGCGATTTTGCAGAAATGGCTCAAAGCCGGCTACGTCTACCGGAATGAGCTATTCCCCAGCCACGCCGGAACCCCGCAGGGAGGCATCATATCCCCGGTGTTGGCGAACATGGCGCTGGACGGGTTGGAAGCGATGCTGGCGAAGAGGTTTCCCAATGCAAAGTGGACAGCCCGAAAAATGCAGATGGTGCGTTATGCAGATGACTTCATCATCACTGGCTGTTCGAAAGAGTGGCTGGAGAATGAAGTCAGGCCCGCTGTGGTTGATTTTCTAGCAGAGCGTGGACTTGTCCTCTCTCCGGAAAAAACCAAAATAACGCACATAGGGGACGGGTTCGACTTCCTCGGATGGAACTTGCGCAAGTACAACGGCAAGCTCCTGATCAAGCCATCGAAAGCGAACATTAGGGCTCACCTTGCCAAGCTCCGGGAAGTGATCAAGACCAACAAGTCGATTAAACAGGTCAATTTGATTGGGCTGCTCAACCCGATTTTACGGGGATGGGCGAACTATCATAGCCACGTGGTCGCCAAAAAAGTCTTCAATCAGGTAGACAGCGAAGTCTGGATAATGCTCTGGCGCTGGGCGGTGAGGCGGCATCCGCGCAAAGGAATCCGGTGGGTCAAGGACAGGTATTTTAAAGTCCGAGGATCGCGCCGGTGGGTGTTCTCCACCGTTGAAAAATACGCAGACGGTAAGGCAAGGGAATACACCTTACTGAAGGAATCGGACACGCCGATAGTGCGGCACATCAAGATCAAGGCTGCTGCCAACCCGCACGACCCCAATTGGGATGAGTATTTTGAGTTCCGATGGGGCAAGAAAATGCTCAAATCAACGAAGGGACGAGCGAAGCTGTATCGCGTCTGGCGACAGCAAGGCGGCCTATGTTCTGTTTGTCATAAGCCCGTTACCAAAGATACGCCGTGGCATAGCCGTCACATCGTAAAGTTGGCCGACGGCGGAACGGACGCCGCAGTCAATCTTGAGATCTATCATCTGCGTTGCCCCAGAGATCAGCAGTACGCCAATGTTAAAGAGGTATAGCCGGGTACTTAACAGTGCCTTTGTAGAGGCTTGAGCCGTGTGCTGGGAAACTCGCATGCACGGTTCTTAGGGGGTTGGACGCGGGTAACCGCGTCTGACTACCCGACAACCAAATCCGCCCGTGGGCTCTTGGACGCTCGAACTGGCTATTCGCGGGTTCATTACGCAGCGGTAAACGTGCGGCGGCGATCATGAGTTTGATCCAGTCGGCGCGGCTCAACGGGCATGATCCGTATGCTTATTTGAAGGATGTTCTTACACGCCTGCCGACGCAGCGGGCGAGTGAGATTACCGAGCTGTTGCCGCACAGGTGGGTGCCCGTTTAATCACGCAAGGTGTGTTAAGCGGACGCTTACTGTACAGCGACTTGAGCGCCATCTTGGGCACCTGCTTGGGGCACTTCAGTGTGGTTGCCAAGGTTTTTCCACCCACTCTAAGTTCCCGAATCTGCAATCGCTGCGGGGCCTGTTCAAAATACTGCTGGCTCATCCACACAGGTCGGCGTACAGGTTTTTGATATTCGATCAGGTGATCTTCTGTACCCAAACTCTGGCCCAGTCGAAAGTCCGTACTGCGCCGACGTATACCGTACTGCTCAAACACACCGTCCACGCCTCTGCGCTGTAATTCGTAGAGCAGAAAATAAGTGGCGTAATAGGCATCACCCAGAAGGATATCGCCTGGCTTGAGCGTATCGAGCATCGATCTGAGGAGCGTCTGCTCATAATGCAAGCGTGATCGTTGGATATGCCCCCTTGAGAGGGGGTAATTTGTAGTACGTCATGCAGCATGGACCATTCAGCATGAGGGCATTGGTAACAGCTAAAGGATTTACGCGATGTCCCTTTCAAACGTAGACAAAACAACGCCCCCGCATGACCGTTCAATTACGACACTTTTGCCGATTGTCGTCTTCATTTTTGGGGTTGCAGCGCTTTGGACTTACCTCGGTGTGTGTGCTTACTCCAGCATAAAGCTCGCCCGAGCAGTCCCGGTATCTAGTGATGATCTTCGATCATCATCATGGTTAAGCGCCACGACATATCAATATTTCGGCTACTTCATGCCAAAGATGATTGGTGGAATGCTCGTCGCACTGGGGCTCCTTATAGTCCTGATGCAAGAGAGCTTCAAGCCTCTCATCATTCACCTGCCAATCGGCATTTGCTTACTCGTGTTTACCGATTCGGAGGCAATGTTTCGTAGCGCTGCGTTAGACGGTGTCGCCAGGATAGGTTGCTTCAGTTTTGAGGGGCGAGAATGCAGACAGATGCTTGGCCTGGACTCAACCGATGCACCGTCCATGTATCAAGATGCTATGAGAAAGAATGGATACTGGGCGCCGTGGTATGCGGAGGTTCGAAATAAATTGCCTACGCCAGACATCCTTCCCTTACCAGGGAATTCTTTCTGGTTTAGTCCTTTTGAGGTTCGAAAGGCTGAAGAGCTGAACCGACTCTTGTCGGCGCAACGAACTGAGTTGGCTCGAATAAAGGGGGATAGTGGTTTAGCCAGAAGCCAGTAGCTCCGCAAGGTCCTCATCTGACAACGTGGTGTCATGGTCAAAAGACAGTCGTTCTGCAACAGCCGGTACCGGCGGGAGGAGTTTCGTCTGTCCCGTTGGGGCGAAACAGCTCTTTCCGCTACGGTAGTAGGACGCTCCACCGAACGCCTCCCCATGACTGATAATGATCCTCCGTCGGCGCCCGCTCGCCGGATTGATCACCTTTACCAACCGGTAGCGGTTCATGTTGTGCTGCTGCATTGACAAGATGAGGATCTGGCCTTGAGTGGGTGGATTCTCCTCAAAATGTGCCTTGGTCGACTCCAGGGTGAAGTTCAGGAGGCGCCGCGCGAAAAGGGTGGAGTAGTGATCTGGTATCAGGGTGTCCTTCATGGGTTCTTCCTTGTCGTTCGAGAGGGAATGCAGAGGGGGGAGCAGCTTGCCTGTCGAGACAAGCTGCGATTATCCCCAAGGGAGGCTAGACCACTAACCCAGCGTCATTTAGCACTATCTGGAACACCAATCAGTTCGGCTGGAGAGCCTGCCAGCTCGGTTTTGTTCTCTCCTACCTGAGCCAGTTTCCGTTTGGCGATTTCGGCCCCGCGCTTTCGCAACGGTTGCTCGACATATCGATAATTGAGTTCACTCATTACGAGCATGATGACTGCGGAGGTCAGTAGCAGCTCAGTTGTGTAGCTGCTTGTGAGGGTAGAGTCGTTTCCAGCTGCCACGCGGCTCCAGATCTCGGTGCTCAAGTGATAAGCGAACATATGGATGACATAAAGGGCGTACGACCTTGAGCCTAACCACTTAAGCGGTCCGGTCAGAAATAACGGGCAGAAGATGTAGCCTTTTTGGTAGCTCGCGAGCCACACAATGAGAGCAGAGACGATTGCGATTAATCCCACGGCTATTGGGGTCAGAATCAGTTGTCCAGCTATGGCCCCGAGCATGTAAAGCAGGAACAGCGTGACCAGGATCCTTGGGAGAAGACTATCATTAAGCGTCGTTGGCTCAACCTGCTTGTAGAGGTCCGTTCGAGTAAAAATGCACAGCAGAACTCCCCACATCATCGCATCCAGTCGGAAGGAAAATAGTAGACCTGCAGGGGGAGGAGCGAAGGCGTTACGGTCGAAGCCGAACTGGGCTGCGATTAGCAACAGCAGAGCGATTACTCTCCACTTCGGCGAAGTCACCAGCAGCAGGAAAAGGGGGAATATGAAGTAAAATTGCTCCTCCAAGGCCAAGCTCCAGTACACAGAGTTGGGGCCCAGAAGCACACCAAACTGATTTGCAAGGTTGCCACTGAAGGTAGCTACAGCCGTAAAGCTGCGTAGGTTGTTGTACCAGGAGTCAAATGCATTCGACTGGTTAAAAAGAATCGAGAAGACCAGCGGGATTAGTATCCACAGCCAGGCAGTCGGCAAAAGTCGATAAGCACGGCGGATCCAGAACGAAATCGCAGCGATACCGAAATTGCCCTGCGTACGATGTTTATCGAAATAGTCCAAATAGCTTTTGCTAACGACAAATCCAGAAATGCAAAAGAACAGGTCCACCCCAGACCAAGGCGAGTAGACGTTAAAAACTTTGGCCAAAAACTCAGCGTGGAAAGGCAGCATCTGATTCACGTGGGTCACCAACGTCATCAGAATGGCGGCACCCCGCAAGAACTCAATTTCCCAATTTTTACTACTGCTCATCGAATTTTCTCTAATTCTTCTAGTGATGGCCGACAGGCGCCGAGATCTTCGGCTGCTGTGCTACTGGCCTGTGTGCGTTCTTGACCAGAAGGGTGACTAGTAGGGCCAGTCGTTAGGTGGGCGCGCGGTGAACCCTGTTACTGACTTCAAGACCAGGTGCCATTCTTGATCTGCAGCCTGTGAATGAAGACCACACTCCGCTGTGTTGCTGCTGAGGGCGTGACCGTTCTCATATCGAAGGACGTTTGAACTTGGATAAGAAAAACTAAGCCTCCCGCATGGGGCATCTACTAAAAAATAATGACCCTGTGGATCTGCAGTCTGAATTGTATAGGTTCCTGAAACCGTGACGGTGTGATAGCCGCTGTTCGAAATCACCGTTGCTTGCTTGTTCTCATTGAGTACAAGCATGGATTTTTGAGCTTCTTCACACCCGGAGAGAACGATTGGCACCGTCAGAATTGATATGGTTTTGATTAATTTCATTGATTCAGTCCTTGTGACAAACCGCCGATGGCCGAGTCAGGGCCAGGCGTGAATGTGTCATCCGTTCCATTATCTAATCAGTTGGTGCTGGCCGGTTTGTTGCTGAAATAGGTTGCCGCAAGCGCTGACTCACCCGACTTGTAAAAAGGCCAAAACAGCATGCCGCAGCGGTACCGCATGACGTTTGTTTTGCCTTTTCCTCCTGCAACTTCCATCCAGTCGTTGGGACCGCAGTTGGCGTCGCTGATTGAAACATTCGTCAGATTGATGCTGCCAACAATCTGCCCCGCCCAATGAATGCGATCTGCCATTGACCCAATCGCAGTGGTGGCGAGTAGCACACCGGCTAACGCCATAGGTTTAACTTTCATAACTTTCTCAGACTTTTGAATTGGTTTCGCCGACGCGAAATGTACGTGATTCTACTGAGTTCGCCCCGAAAATCGGGGCTTTTTAATTTGGTATGTGAGTTTAAACAGCTGCTCGCTTTCCGCGGTGGATGTCGCCAAGGGTGTAGGCGGTACAGTCGAAGTACATGCCACAAGGATCGATCGAAACGGCCCCGATTCTGATCATTCCGTCTAGCACCTCTTTAATGTCTTCGACGGTGATGCTCTTGAAGGACACGGCGCAGGACTCATGAAGCGCCTCGATGCTCATCGGCACGTAGCTGATTACTTCCACGATCCGGAACATCACCTTGTTGAAAGAGCGGGGGGTAAGAGCCATTGGAGTCACCTGTAGTTCTGGAGTGAAGGGTGCGGTACCGGATCGGTTTCTTGGGGCGAACATTGGCCCGAGGTGGCGATCGGTCTGCAGATGGCCGGTAGCTGCTAAACAGCACTGACTTGCACCCAGTCTTACGCACGCCGGGAAAATGCAAGCTTTGCATCTGGCCCCAAATGGTTGTTTTAGGTGAGATGCGTTGTGGAAGAATCTTCTATGCACGACACGCAGGGTCTTCCGATAGGTCCTTCAAATGTCTAGGGCGCCTTCTTTCGGGATCGAGAACGATCACAGTTCAACCCTGACAGAGGGAGCGCAGTGGACATTTGACTTACATCCTTTCGCCCAGAGCATTTCAAGCACCAGAGCCGTGTTTTCCGTCACAAGCCGAATGCGCGTCGGCCTTCTGCGATATTGAGATGGCGAAAGCCCTTGGATGGACTGTTGAGCAATGGTACGGACAGATTGCTTAGATGCAGATGATGAACCATGCTGGTCGCTCGAGAATGCATATCGCGTCCGGTCAGGACGGAATGCCTATGGCCATGATCATTATCACCAAGACCGACAAGCCCAAGATTTCCGCTTGAAGGCGATCTTCGTCTTTGAACCGCTTCGCAAGCGGGGGCCATGCGCCCAGCATTGGATAGTTCGGGGTTTATTTAGAAAATTGACAAGTGGTGCGTGTCGTCGCTTCAGCCTGTGCGAAAAGGAACTGGGGGATGACAAGCGACCTGACAATTGGGGGAGATATGGCGTCAGCCAAGCAAGATTTCGAACGGTTCGTTGAATGGCTCCATCTGCAGGAGAAGAACATTCCATCGGAGGTGCGGCGGCTGGCGAATCTCTCATTGGCCAATTTTGACTCCCTGGCTGCGACCTCCCGCAATCGAAGTCAGCGGTCGATCTATCTGGTCGACCTAATTCGAGCAACGCTGGCGCTAACGTCGGACGCGCCACCCGCCTTTCAAGCTGTAGCTGCCAATGGGGCCTGGCCTTGGAAAAGGTTGCGACATTTAACCTTGGGACCGTTCCGGGGCTTTCGTAACCCCGAACCGTTTGATCTCCAGAAGCCTATCATTTTGTTCTACGGACCAAATGGCAGCGGTAAAACCAGCTTTTGCGAAAGCTTGGAGTACGCCCTTCTAGGCGAGGTCGAAGAGGCTGGTAGCAAGCGCATCGATGCGAAAACCTATCTCACCAATTCCCATGCACAGCGATTTGTACCGCCCATCCTGAAGGCAACTGACCAACAGGGTCGCGAAGTGGATGTGGTCTCGAATGCAGAGACCTATCGATTCTGTTTCATCGAGAAGAATCGCATCGATGCCTTTTCCCGTATCGCGGCCAGGCCCGCGGGCCAGCGATCTGAACTCATTGCCACCTTGTTTGGTATGGACCAGTTCAATGAGTTCGTAGCTCACTTCAATGAGACCGTTGACCGTCAACTCGTGCTAGAAGTAGACAAGCAGGTTGTCTTGACGGCGCGTCGCGATGCGCTGGCGACCGATCAGGTGACGGTTGATGGTGAAGCGAAGGCGCTTCAGGACCTGGTGAACGAAGAAGTCCAACTTGGCCAGACGCATTCAGCAGAAATGACCTATGCGGGCCTGAAGCAACTAATCGGCAGCGCCGACGCTCCTTGCCGACTACAGGAACTGGAGGGCATTCTAAACGCTGTCCCCCCTGGGAACATTGGCCTGACACGTCCTGGTCTGCTGCAAGCCTTCGAGAAGGTTCACAAGTTACACGGGCTGGTTGGTGAAGTTTCGGCGGCGCTCGCGGAGCGAAGCAGTCAGGTGTCGTTCAAGGATCTATACACCTCTGTAAGCGCACTCCAGGAAGCCGAAGGAGACCATTGCCCTGCCTGCAACACGCCCCTTGAGGGGCCGATCCATGTCGTTACCAACCCTTACGAAAAGGCGAAGGCAGGTCTCGCGCAACTGAAGGATCTTGGCGATCTCCAAGAGAGCTTGAGGACCAGGCAGTCAGAAGCGGCAACCGCTTCACGCGAACTTCGACAGCTACTCGCGGACATGAGCAAGTTCATCGTGGCTCTGCAGGAACAGGACACCTCTGTGGGCCGCTACCTTGCTGACTTGGCCATAGAGCCCGCTGGCGATTGGTGGACGAACCTTTACCCGGCGCAGCTCGATCCTAATCCAGAAGCGTTCGTACTCGAACATCTTCTTATTGTCGCCGATCGTGTGGCCGAGCAAGACGCCGCTTCGCTGCTCGCGCAACAGGAACGGCAGAAACATATCGAAGAGCGAGATGGCCTGAATCGATTCCAACTCCTGATCCAAGCCCATGATCTGAAGCGACAACAATGCGTCGACAGTATCGCGGAAGCGAGAACCAGGATCGCAGCCTTTGATGTCACCAATGCCGAGCTGATCGAGCAAGTCGCGCAGGAAAAGCGGAACATAGAACGCGACGCCCCCATTAAGGCTGCTTATGACCTCTTCTTGACCGAGCTCAGAGACTATCGCGACAAGTTGCCTGGCAGCCTCTTGGCCGGTCTTAACGAGACAGCCATGAACCTCTACAACGAGTTCAACCGGAATGATCTTGACGTCGACAAGCTCGCGGCGCTGCATCTGCCCCTGACTGGTGATGAAAAGATCGAGATTGCTTTCCGGGGCAATCCTGAGGCGCGCGTCGATGCCTTGCATATCCTGAGTGAGGGCCACATCCGATGCTTGGGGTTGGCGATCCTACTTGCCAAGGCCCAAAGCATTGAAAGCCCATTGGTCGTCTTTGACGATGCCATCAACGCGATCGACCACGATCATCGCGGCGGTATCCGAGAAGCGATTTTCGAGAGCGACAACTTCCTTCAGATGCAACTCATCGTCACCTGCCATAGCAACGAGTTCATTAAGGACATTCAGCAGCATCTTCCTCCGAAGCGGCGCGGTGACTGTACGGTCTATCTGTTCCGTCATCATACCGGCGACTACCAGCCCAGGGTCAGAGGCAACATTCCCACCAAGAATTACATCGTCAAGGCGCGAGCGGCAAAGGACGAGCTGGATGATCGTGCGGCCTTGGCATCGGCGCGCCAGGCGCTCGAAATGCTGTCAGAGAAAATGTGGCGCTGGCTCGCCAGCCATGATCTCGGCATGATCGGTTTGCAACTCCCCGGTGTCGGTGCTGAACCCAGCCTGCGCAACCTCTGCGATGCCCTGTTTAAGAAACTCAACGAAGCGGCGACATTCAACCATGCGAACAAGACCCCGCTGTTGGTCGCCTTTCGCCGAATTCTCGGCATACCGGCGACCAATCTCGTTTGGACCTACCTGAACAAGGGGACTCACGAAGAGGCGGATCGGGACGACTTCGACGCCGAGTGGGTCGAGGATGTCGTTCATACTCTTGAAGAACTGGACGATATCGATCTTAGACCAGGGCGCTGAGTACCCGTTGTGACCCATCAGGTCATCACGCAAACGCAGGAACGCAAGTAAACACTTGCGAATGAACGCTGATAGACGCTGCTCCTCATTGTCTGCATTTGACGGTATCAATTCAGTTTTGACCAACGATGAAGAACATTCTTCTGGTGAAGATTTTGGATTCTTGAAGCGATCTCGACAGGGCTTGCATTATTTCTGGCCGTTGGAAAATTCAATCGTGTGTAGGGGCTTTCCCCTGTAGTCATGTGATTGAGGTCAACAATGCAAGCCTTGGAAATCGATACAAGCGGGTGTGTCCTGGTCGAAGATGCGGGCGAATTTTTTGCTCCGATGGCATCAGACCTAGTGGACAGTCTCGTCGGCGAATACAACGCAATCCGCGTTCGAATTCATGCCCTTGCTGCAGCAATGAACGCTGAGCAATTTTCGTGTGTTTTGCACTACTTTGTTGAAGGCAACGTGAAGGAGCAGCGTCACAGCATGCCCAGCACCGTCGCCGGGTTGTTCCAGGTGGACGGTGCGGTTGCACAACTCAACGCTCAATTCTGGAACAAGGCCTTGAGGTTGACCGATGTGCTCGACTACATGCCCCAAAAGCGGCGGGAAGAGTGGTTTGAGCAGATCCGGAATCCCCTTGGTAAGAAAAAACCGAGAAATAGCTGGAATCGAAACGAACCGGATGAGTGGGAGATAGAGGCTCTCCCTGATTTCGAAGATGACACTGTGCGCTCAACTTTGGGGAGTTTACTCGCTAGCAGGGCGAGGTTTCTCGGTGAGCGAGTCGACGGCATTTTCCGATCCCTGAGCCGCGATCATGTTACAAATCAACCTCAAGGATTTCGAAAAAAGCTTATTATTCAAGGGGTTTTCGGATCTCACACCGAAGGTGTAATCAATGATTTGCGATGTGTGATCGCAAAATTTATGGGGCGGGATGAGCCCAAACACAGCGCCACGGGCCCAGTCATCAAAGCAGCAAGTCGCCAGAATGGCGAGTGGATGGCAGTTGATGGCGGCGCGCTTCGGATTCGTGTCTACGGTGGGGTTGGTACTGCTCACCTGCAAGTGCACCCAGAAATGGCGTGGCGATTAAACGCAATACTCGCCAGCATGCACCCAGCAGCGATTCCTGCTGCCTTTCGTGAAAGACCCAAGACCAAGAAGAAGCTTAAAGACTTTGAGCTCTTTGATCGGCCACTGCCCTTCGCGGTCATTGCTCTGCTCGCAGGTATGCGAGAGGTGAGTGTGCGCATCGAGCCGTCATGGCCCGAGCGTTACCGCTCGATACCGATGGCGCGAAAGTTCGACTATGGTGACCACGACAAGGCGGTACTGGCAGAAGGTGAGAGGGTACTGACTGCGATCGGCGGCGTTCGAGAGAAACACTATTGGCAGTTCGACTATAACCCTGGTGATGTCCTTGACCAGGTCGTTTGCTCCGGCTGTATCCCTGACCAGAAGTCTCACCAGTTCTATCCGACCCCTGTCAATGTGGGTGAGGCGGCGATCGCTCAGGCTATGGTCGACGCCGAGCCGGAAATGAGTTGGTTTGAGCCAGAAGCAGGGCAGGGTGGCTTAGCTGACCTCATGCCGAAGGAAAGGACGTTCTGCATCGAGATCAGCCCCCTTCATTGCCAGATCCTCAAGGCGAAGGGCTACCGGGTTGAACAGGCTGATTTTCTGAAGTGGAAACCAGTGTTCGGAATGTTCGATCGCATTGCGATGAATCCTCCGTATAGCGAGTCACGCTGGCAGGCCCATCTTGAGCACGCGTCAACAATGCTCACCCGAAAGGGCCGACTCGTGGCAATTCTTCCTGCAAGCGCCAAAGGCAAAAACTTACTGCCTGGCTTCAATCTGGAATGGTCGCAGGTGTACGCCAACGAGTTTGCGGGTCCACTGTGTCAGTGGTTATTCTGACTGCGACACCAATGCTGGACTAAGAGACCTTTCGACTACAAATTCCGGGCTTCAGTTGCCTCCTCAGGAGGGGGCAAAGGGTTCGATAGGTGGCCACGTCGTCCTGATGCTCAAGACCAATAGAGCTGTACTTCAAACCTGGTTAGGGGAAAAAGTGAAGAGGAATTTCAGCTCACGTAATTGCAGCTGGAAGAACGCTAGATTCCAGTTGTCGAATTTTTAAGATCTGTTGGTGCGAGCAGTAGATTGTTCTGCCTCCGGGACCACCATGAAGGGGGTAGATCCGGGCCGCTTACGAGCTGTCGAGTGCCAAAGTCTGATGAAGCCCCTGGCCAGAGAACAAATGAGATGGCTTCCTTCCCGCAACGAGTTCAAGACAATATTCTGCCGCTTTCCGTAGGGGACACGCTCCCTGAGGTTTTTACTGAGTGGATGTTTACGGAGCGCGCTTACGACTACGGAAAACCTACAAAAACCTGTGAGCTTTGCGAACAGGAGTCGCTCCGGTACCACTTTGAAATTCGCAATCGGTTTACTCAGAAAACGCTCTGGGTGGGCTCGCAGTGCATACTCAAATACCAGGTCCCCATCTTCGAGCAAGGAAACGCAGTCTCGGATGTCGACGCCAAAAAACACCTGAATCATCTGATGAAAAAAATGCAGATGGATTCATGTCTGGCGGCGCTGCAGAGACTGGCTGGGTCTGAAGGAAGCTCCATTCTGCAGCTGGCGCTGGAATACTACAGACAGCACAACATGCTTTCCCCCAAGCATGCTTACAGTATTTTCTGGCGCTTGCGCAGCCATCGAATTGACCACAACCCCACTGCGTTCAAAGTGAACCTCAAGTCCGTGCAGCTTCAGGAAGAATTGAGGGAAATGGTCACAAGCCATGTCCATACGTTTTGGCCTGCGTTGACCTCGAAGCAGCAGGAGTTGGCGTCATTGTTGGGCCATACCCCACCCGCAAGCTGAGTGCGCATGAGCGGTTGCATTTTCTGGGGGCGTAGGAGACTGGATCTAAATATCCGGTGCCTGCGAAATGAAGACCCCTCTGAACCTTGACCTGTTCCAACCCAGTGAGTCCCGCCTCACAGTGCTCAGCTTTGGAGGAGGGCAGGATTCGACCGCGCTCCTTGAGTTGTACATTCAGGATACTGCTTTTCGTAAAAAGTATGCGCCGCGCGACTTCATGGTGGTCATGAGTGACACAGGCGACGAGTATCCAGAGACCTACCTGCATGTCGAAAATGTTCGGCGTCGATGCCTGAGTCACGGTATCGAGTTTCACTTTCTCACCGCAGATATGGGCTTTCATTCCGAGAGTTGGCGATCACTCACGCACTTTTACCGGACAAAAGGGACGATCGGCAGCAAGGCCTATCCGAAGACCTGTACTGACCGACTGAAAATCCAACCGATCTACCGGTTTCTCGAACAGTGGCTGAGTAAAAGGTATGGGGTTGTCTGCAACAGGAAGCAGGGTATTCGCGAGTTCGCCGCGTGCTACGGAAAAATCCAGGTAATGCTTGGCATTGCCAAGGGCGAAGAGCGCCGGGTCGCATTGCCTGATCGCAACCCCAGTCGCTGGTACCGAGAAAGCATTTCGAACCTGTACCCCTTGATTGAGCTCGGTATGGACCGTACAGCGTGTCAGCAGTACATCGTCAGTTCGGGCCAGGCCGTTCCCCCTCCGTCTAACTGCCGCAGCTGCCCCTGGCTCAGCCTGGAGGAGCTTGAATACTTGAGACGCTTTGAACCAAAGCACCTGGATATGTGGGTCAATCTTGAAGCTGCAAAAATCGAAAAACACCGAAACCAGGAGAGCGTGATTGTCACCACTAAACACGGCTCGAAGGTGGCCAATCGGAACTATGGCGTGTTTGGTCTGGACCTGCTGCCCCAATAAGATTCAGGAAGCCGCGGCAAAGTTCGGGGACTGGTCGGATGAGCGAGTCAGGGAATACCGCATGAGTCACGGCCATTGCGTGGCCACGGCTTACTGATCATCACGAATTTAACAAACTGCCCCCTCAACGGGGTTGAACCCCGTGCAACGAATCAGGTTTCGCATGAAACCATGAGTCGAGGCACTGCAACTGACATGCATCGACTAAGGAATCCGGCTATGAGCACCAAGATCTACAACGGGTTGATTCTCCAAGACAGCTCTATTGAGCAAGCGCTGAAGCATCTCGTTTCCATCAAGCCACGGTGTGTCGATGCTGCCGAGAAAGCAGCTGCCAAGGTGTGTGCCCGTGAGATGACCTTCTCAGTCGATCTGGCTGCAAACTTCTGCGTACTGGGCGAAAAGATCCAACCGTATAGAACATGGAAGCTCATCGAAAAATTCGACTTGCCCAAGGTGTCTGTGCTCGGTAAAGGCGTACGTAATACCGAGTGGGATTTCACGTTCGATGTTTGCTTGATCCCTGCGAACGGTAACGTCCTGGCGATCTACTCCGTTGAGTCGGATCTTGGTTACCGCGAAGCACTGCTTAGCGTCGGCTTCAAGGACTACCACTACCAGAACTCCACTGATCGACCAGAAGATATTTCCGAGGATGAATGGGTTTCGCGCCAAGAGGCGTGGGACTCCGCGTTGCCAGGTCGTACCGCACCAGGTGCTGCTGGACTGATCTATAGCGTGGTGTCTTGGGATGACTACAGCTTGGTTTTTTACAACCCGAGCCTGATACATGCCCAGATCCCGTCAACGGAACACAGGAAATCGCGCGTAGCACGCCGACTCTCTGAACTTGAAATTTGCGCCAGTCAACCGAAAGTGCCGCTTTCTGAAATCATCGATCGGATTTTAGAGCGGGTGCCTTTGCGCCAACCAGATGTTCTCTTGGGCGAGATTCGAAGTGAGTACTGAGGAGGGCGCTGACCTCATATCAGTAGCTGCGGATGGTGATCAACCGTCTGCAATGAACCGCTGGTTTTTCATGTACCTTCCGCGCGTTTGGTCCCGGTACTGGTCTGCCCGATTGATAGCGTCTGGGGCGTATGCGGTGATGGTTGAAGACAACCGTCCGAAGAGGGATTGGGTAAGACGGTCACTCCAGCGGTTGATTGCCTGGGGCCTTTTCTGCGTCCCTCTCGAACTGCCTGTGAAAGTTGCCATAACACACAAACTACCTGCCAAAGGGGATCCCAAAGATGGGGAAATATAGTGCTGCTTTGTTGATGCTGATTTCCCTGGCCGGGATCATTGATAACAATTTTACTCACCTGATTTTTCCCATGCAGTTCATGGGGCAGGAGGTTTTGCACAGCGCTAATAATCTGCTGTTCGCAGTACTCCTTTTTTTATCTCTTGGCATGGGGTTCGTCGGCCCGTTCATTTTCCGCAGGCAAGTGAATAACCCCATCAAGATAGAGATCGAGGCGAACAAGATTACGGGTAATTCCGAGATTATTGACACGTCTTTGCTGCCACCTTTCTCTTGGGGGAAGGACCTTATTGCGGATGCGGAGGCATTAAGTACCCATCTGATCCATGTGCTCAATCATCTACAACGTAGTAGTTCCCTCACTATCCGCCCTGCGATTGAAATCATCGCTCGGCGACCTGATGGATGCAGCCTGACTCTCTTAGAAACTGAAACGCTGGAGAAGGCTGGATTTGTTGCAGGGGCGATGTCGGTGAAAATTATCCCGATAACCAGTGCACCGTTGCCTGATTTCCAGGAACAAGCGCGCAGTGTTAGGGAACTTGGCATCTGGTTTGAAGATTTGACGGGCGATCCTGAGCGTCTCTCCTTCTCGGCAGAGTTTCCAGCCGCGGGTATGCCCGAAGAATGGTTTGATGAACTCTTGGGTAGGGCTGAGGTTTTACAACGCCGGTATGTCTCTCCAGGCATCTTGTCCGCTGTGAAGGTTAGGATCTGCTCTGAAAATTACGACCAGTTCGAGTCGACTTTAAGAAAAATCAGTCAGCGTCTTGGGTCCAACCCTTGGGTTCGAGATTTATCAGAGCCAGATTACGCCCAGTTCTGGGAGAGTCGGCGTCCATTGTTCGAACCAGCGTCAACCTAGAATGCTTGGCACCTCAGGCTCATTTTCCAACACGACCAAAGTCTCAAGGCCTTCGCCATGATCTTTAAGCGTTCTCTTGCAATCCTGATGTTCTGCACCTCTCTTGGCAGTCCTTTGGTTGGCTGGGCCGGGGACAATTTCCACGGCCTGACTGTAGCGGTGCTCGATGGGGACACTGTCGAAGTGCTCACGGATCAGCATGAGAAAATACGTGTTCGTTTGGCGGGTATCGATGCGCCCGAGAAAAGCCAGGCGTACGGCCAAAAAGCCAAACAGAATTTGGCCGCAATGGTCGCTGGAAAGTCAGTGGAAGTCATTGATCAAGGCCGTGACCAGTACGGTCGAACGGTAGGTACGATTTCTGTTGACGGCTTGGACGTGAACGCTGAGCAGGTCAAGGCTGGGCTCGCCTGGGTGTATACGCGGTACAACCGTGACAGCAAACTTCCAGCATTGGAGGAGAAGGCTCGTCGGGATCAGCTTGGTTTGTGGCGAGACCATAATCCAACTGCACCTTGGGAATATCGTCGCTCACAGTGATGTCTAAAGCCCGCCTTGGTTTGGCAGTCACCAGATGACGATAAACGGTAAGCGAGACAAGTTTGAGGTTTTGGATCTGGAAGAGGTGGCCACTCAGGTCCGAGGGCTCGATGCGAAGAAGATGATTTCTGAGGTTTACGAGGCAGTGAAGCGCTGGCCTGAGATCGCTGAATCGGTTGGTGTAAATCCCAGGATGATTGATGAAATCGCGAAATCGCATCGTCTGTATTTAGGGGGCGCAGAAGACACCCCAGTTTCATAAGTCAAAAACTGCCCCTCACGGATCGACTAACCACGCCCTATGCGATTTTCCGTGAACACCACGGCACGCGGGCCTGTAAGCTATTCAGGAGGCCCGCTGCCCCCTCTCTCAGGATCGTCCGCGATTCGTCACCAATCCTGACAGAGAGCCCCATGACTGCCTCCATCCGCCGCGCAACATCCCTTCGCCCTGGACAATTCAAGCACCTGATCCGCGTTGCATCCGTCACTGGCCGTCTGCCAGAGCGCGACGTGATGCTGTTGTGGCTCACACACACCACGGGCATTCGCGTCACCGAGCTGGCCTTGCTGGAGGTTGCAGACGTGCTGTACCCCAGCGGAGCCATCAAGCCCGAGGTGTATCTACGTGCAGACATCACAAAGGGCTGCCGCCAATGTTTACCTGACCCATGCTCGATGCCTTGCCGCCCTGGACGGCTGGATCGAGGTTCGCTTGCAGCGCCGCTGGGGCCTTTCCGGCGCTGACGAATACCGGGGCCTGCGCCCAGGTTCAAAGCTGGTCACCACACACAAGGGCCAGGCCTTTGAACTGGCGTTCAAGCACCGCGAGCTGGACAGTGGGCCGGAGGTTTACCGGGCGTGCGATTCGCTCCAACAGACCATCAGCAGGCTCTACAGGCAGGCCGGCATCAAGCTGGGATCGTCTCACAGTGGTAGGCGCTCGCTTGCTGCAAAAGTCCTGGCCGCAACCGGCGACGTTGAGACAGTACAGACCATTCTCGGACACGAAGCTCGATCACAGCAAGCCTTATCTAACCGTGGATCAGGGCACTATACGGCGGGCCTATGAACTGGCATTGTAGATACTATGTTTATACAAATCACTTGCGCACCACATTGCAAGTATCTACAATGTTTCTACGTTCTGGAGGTGTTCATGCAAGTCAAAATTCAGCAGTGGGGCAACAGCGCAGCTATCCGTCTGCCGTCCGCAGTGCTCAAGCAAATGAGCTTGGTCAGTGGCGATGTTCTGGTTCTTGATGTTGATGCTGCTACCGAGTCCTTGATTCTCAAGCTTGCGAAAGCAAAGCCGCATTACCGGCTGGCCGACCTGATGGCGCAGTGCGATTTAACCGCACCGGAACCCGCTGATCTGGCTGCCTGGAATGCAATGCAGCCTGTAGGTCGTGAAGCGTGAAGCGAGCCAAATTCAACCGGGCCGACATTGTGCGCCTGAACCTGAATCCAACTGCTGGCCGTGAGCAGCAGGGCGATTTTCGTCCGGCGCTGATTCTCACGACTGCGGCCTACAACGCCTCGGGGCTCGCAGTGATTGCACCGATCACACAGGGCGGCGACTTTGCCCGGTATGCCGGTTTTGCGGTGCCGTTGAGCGGTTCAGGCACCGAGACACAGGGCGTTGTTCTGTGTAACCAGATCCGCACCGTTGACCTTGAGGCACGAGGCGCCAAGCGCGTTGAGTCTGTTCCCGAGGTGGTGATTGACGATGTGCTGGCCCGCGTCCAAGCACTCTTTGAATAACAGGGAAAAGCGCCATGAAAACGCCGGTAACGATTGAACAGATGATTCTTGAAGGCTCCTGCACCGCTGCATGGGCATCGAGCGCGGGTTACAAATGGGATGCCTTGGTGATCGGCGGGGATGCGCTGAAAAAGCGCAAGCAGTGGCTCGCAGCGCAGGTTCGCAACACGACTCCAGACGCATAGGAAAATCCGCATGAAAGCGAAGGATTTGGTCATTCGTGAATATCCCGAAGCAACAGCGGTGAAAGAGACTGGGACATTTGCGGGTGGGAAGGTGCGATACAAGATTTTGATTACACCCAATTCGCGCAAGGTTACTGGTTGGGGACAGCGCGAATCTTGGGCCTGGGCCGAGGCTGCGCGTGAACTCAAATTGATGTAGGAAAATCGAACATGAATGTAGATGCCCCTGCCGGATTCACCCTTGTCGGTGAAGACGACAAAAATGCAAAGGTGCAGTCAGGCGATTTGCTTTGGGACGAAGGTGCCTTTCAGTGGTTGCATGCCGTAAGCGATGACATTGGGCATGAGGTGTACGGTTTCAACGCGGTAGCCCGCGCTGATCATCCTCAGTCATAGGAAACGCGCAATGGAAAACATGACCCCTTCTTCTAAAAACTACCGCTCCGAACTTGTCATCGCGTGGGCCAGTTTGACCGCAGAGGCGCGTTCTCTTGTTGAAAGCTTGTCCGAGCGCTGCGCTGATGGTCTGGCGATGGAGTTGCACCGTCTTGCCACAGCGGGAACGGATCGTAATTACCGGTTTGGGCGATGCCGAGGATTCATTGAGGCGGCAGGGCAACGCGACGAACTGACTTACCAGCAGGCCAGCGACTTGCTGGACTATTGCTCTCGGATTGACCTGAATCGGCGCGCTATGGAGCGGCAGTCAAAATAAATAGGAAACGTGCCATGGCAAAGAAATTGACCCTAGCCGAACACCTACGGGATGAAATGCTAGAGCGCAAGGCAAACAGCGCTTGGGCGGGTGATCCTGACTTGTGTATCTCTGCCTATCAGCGGTCAGCGGGTCGAGTAATGCATCCGTTGAACAAGATCAAAGCGGTGTTGGATGCAGCGCGCCGCTCAGAGCTTTTCAAGCATGACGGCTACATTCGTGCTTGTGACGCGAGCGGTATGCGCGAAATTTTGCACCCTATGTTCGCACTCAAAAGTTGAGGGAATTTCAGCATGACAAACGAAAGCATCGACGCTCAGATAGCACGTTTTGAGCGAATCATTAAGGCGGCTACGGTCATGAGCAAGCAGGAAAAAGTCGCGTTGGCCGAGTGGGAAAAAACAAATGTCACTGGCAGCGGAGATTTTGGCACCAGTGATTGGCCCGGTTGGGAAGCGATTATTTCCCGTATCTCGCATTGATGGGAAAGGTAGGCCACATGAAAGTCAAAGAGTTGATCGGCAAGCTGAAAAAGATGAACCCTGACGCTGAAGTCGTCATTCAGGACCACGACCACTCCCAGGATGAAATGGCTGGCCCGGTTGCATCCGTAACAGCCTCGGATAGTGCGGTTCTGATCGACCGTATGGGTGGTCCTGTCGTCACCCTGACTTGATCGAGGAAATATATGGCGAACATGAAACGAGTACATCAGGACCTATTTTTGCAGATTCCAGAGTTACGCGAGAAGTGGCGGCAGGGTGAGGCTACGGGTGATGAAATACGGCTTTGCCGGGAACTGATGGACAAGCAGGTGCAGCATGAAGAATGGCGGGTCTTCAAAAGCAAGATGATCGCCGGTTTGATTGCCGGAACCGTTGCCGTTCTCCTTGTCTGGCTCATCGCTCATTCTTGGATTTCGGCATTCTCTAAAACTCCTGCGTAATCATGGAAAATCCGACCAGCCCCACGGGGCTGCATTGGAGAGCGGTCTGGAGTACCGATTGCCAGCGATGGCCACGCCGTCAGATGGAAATCAAACGTCAGACCAGACCGCTCTACCAATGCAGCTACGAGTCAAAGGAAAAAGTGATGAAATTGAGAACGCCAGAGGCGGACGACAAGAGCGAAATGGCAGGCCGTATGTACGAGGCGTGCGATCTGAAAATGGCCATCGAAGGTGGGCACCTGAAAACCATCGACGATGTGCTGGCGTGGGCCAAGGAAAGCGAGGCAGGTCTACTTGCTTTGATGGAGTTGCCTGTGTGGGTAATCAACGAGAACGCGTGCGTCGATATCAAGGCGTCCATCGAACATAACCAGGTCGCTCCTAAAGACGCATTTGCCGAAGCAGCGGCACTGGTACTCAAAAAGTTTCCGCCGCGTCTTGTGATAATCACTCAGGACGTAACGCAGTTGGAACGGCTTTACCCCAAGGGCGGCGATGGAAAATCGACTTCGGGCAAAAATGCTCAAGCAGTCGAGCCGGTCTGGTTTGTTGAAGAGCGTCAACTGAATGGTGACTGGCTTGCCATTGACCGAGCGGATGACCAAGAAGAGGCCGAGGCTAAATTGCGGAACGCTAAAGACTCCCTTCCAGGCACGTACCGCCTAAACCGTTCGGACTGGTAGGAAAGTAGGCGCCCGGTGGTGTCACCGATACGGCCGGTAGCCGGAGGACTCATACGATGGTCGAAATTCAAATGGTGGACGGTCACAGCACACCGATGCTGTTTTGTGACGTATGCGGCGAACGCATTGAAGACGCTGGCAAAGCAGCCGTCGTATTTGAAAGCTTCCGTCCAAATGGAGAGCGTGTGAAGACCCTACATGTCCACAAAGGCAGCATTGATGGTAAGACTTGTCACCATGAAGCAGATCTGATCATCCAGTCTGGCGGCGGTACACCCGGCTGGCAGGAATGGAAGCGCTACCTCTGTGACCTTGCTCATAACGTCGCTTTCCCCGCCTCCGTAATGGTTGATTACGACAAGTAAGCCGGAGCATCAATCTCTCAAGGAAAATCCAAGGAACGCCCAAGCCCAGCCATTGCTGGGCCGAGGCAGTAGGAGCGGCGCGATTTTCGCGTCCGCGAAGACAGATGCCGAATCTCATGAGCGTACCGATGTTTTCTAAGAATGTTTTGGCAATCGCTGTGTTGTGCGGCATCACCTCGTTCGCCAGCGCCGCTGGCTCTTGGACTCAAACGTCCACCGGGAAAGACGATTCGGACGGTTTCGAGGCAGCGATTACAACTGAGTATGTGGTGAAAAATAGCATTAAGTTGATTAGGGGGAACTACCGGACCGCGTTCGTGAAGACGACCTTTACGCCTCCGGTTCCGTTAGGGGATGGACGCTCCGCAGCATCGACAGTTTCTGACGTTATGGTCAATTGCAACGACCTCAGTTGGGGAACCGCAAGTCAGATGATTTTTGACAGTGATATGGTCCCGCTTATGACATCCGTCGGGGATTTTGATCGCACCAAGCAAATCTGGACGCTCAAGGATATGAAACCTTTAGACCCCGCCTCGACTACCTACAAAACGGGCCAATTCATTTGCGCAGTGAAGATGTAACGGGAAATCTTCGAGGAATTCGCTGCACCCTCAAGCCCGCCGTCGCGGGCTAAGGCCGTAGGTGAAGCGCGGTTGTCGCGTCTACAAAGAAACTAAGGAGTGAATGCCATGCCCCACTACAGTCTGCACTATTGCTTTGACGTGATCGTCCCTGGGCCGGGAACAATTGAAAGTGTAATGGCCAGCGAAAGCCTCAAGACAGTCGAGCGTCATGCCCGCATCACCATTGGGTTTCCGGTGGAAATCGAGTATGCCAGCGATCTGGAAGGTATCGAGCAATGGCTGGCCGAGCAGCACAGCAACACGTTTGGCTGTTCCAACTTTCGGGTACTGAGTTGGCAACCGCTTGTTGGTGAGCAGCGTCCATCTTCCACCAGTAATTGACCTCGGAAATTACCCAATGAGCATGACCAAGCTGGAAAACACTCTCATCAATCTGGCGCGTTCGCACCTGAACTCTGTGCTCAGTTACTACGAAGCGCACAGTGCAGGGGATAATAGCGAAGAGGCCGAGGCCGATTACATGGGCGATCATGGGGCTCTTTTCGCGTTGCTTGAGCTTGGCCACATTTCCGACAGTGGTATTGGAACCGAGGCGAAAGCCGAACTGCTGGAAATCGAGGCTGAACACGCAGCCGCTGTGCCATGGCCAGCAGAGAGCGAATCATCCCCGCCCATCAATGTTGATGTGCGTTATCAGGATGGGCGCCTTGGAACGGTGGATGTTTCTGAGGCACGCCACACCATAGTTCTCGGCGGCAACCAGCCCGACTAGGAAATTCACCATGTCGACACGAAGCAATCAGACCGCGCTGTATGTATACGACTGTGCCATATGCGGCCACACCGGTCAGGTGCATCTGGACGGATCTGCGTCGGAAATCAGGACGGGTTGTTCCCAGTGCGGCGCCGAAGTGGTCGCCGCTGAACTAGATAATACGGCGGCTGCCGGCGAGCTTGTGAGCGACTTGCTGGACATCATCACGTATCTGACGGATGCCAGCGGGGAACCTGACTATCCCGGTCGATTTGTCAGCATCAGATCCGAGGTGGACGTTTCGGCCACGGTCAATCCGGTGATCGCCCGCGCCGAAGCCTTCTTGCGGGCCATCTCGGACGGCGCTGGGGGCTAGTAACCCGACCTCCAACAACGATCCATCTGTTCCAGGAAATTCCGACCAGCCCCTCGGGGCTGCACCGGAAAGCGTTCATTGCCCAATCAAGCTGGCCAGGGACAGTCATTGAGCGCTTTCCAATGCAGCAACGACACAAAGGATGAATCGACCATGAACGAGCCGCGCTATCAATTGCCACCCCTCACCTTGGGTCAGTTGGAACAACTCACGCATGCGCTTGAGGTTGTATCAGCAGGTGAGGCAGATCCCGACGCCGAGGTGTTCCGGCTGCTGGATCTTGTGCGTCATGGGGCCCAGGTCCTTCGCGGACCACGGTCGATTGCGAACAGGCTGTTTGGTGAACGTCTTGCAGGGGCAGGTAAGCTTGAACTTGTTGAAGGCTACCAAAGCCAGAAATCCTAACTGGACTACATGCCCCGGTTGCGGGGCTAACTCAGCAGAATGGAGGCATAGCGATCGGTCCTGCCGGTGGAGGCAATTACTTGGTGCCTGGAAGATTCTTCTCTCGGAACTGGGGGCAACCCTGTTATGCCGCTTTAAATTTCAGGACACCGCCTCGCCATTTCGCAACACTACCGATTGCGCTTTTCAGCACGGTAGTCAGGCCAGACTCGATAGGGGTTTCGGCACCAAAAATCAGCACGACCTTGACGCCTTCTTTAAAAACGATCCCCTTACCATGCTCCGAGCTCACCTGTGCGTGGTCACCACTTCCATACACGTCTAGCTCCACTGCGCGAAACCGTAGTTCTATGCGTCCGCCATCCCGTGTTGGTTTAACCTTTGCGGTCAGATCCCCGAGAGATACTGCCAGCCCCTGTTTGTCGTCGACGACAAGGTGTTTGGCTTTATCCAACTGGACAACGTAGACCCCTTCGGGGCTTTGTTCGCAGACGTAGATGACGGGAGACGATTGTAAAAGCTTAGTGATGTCAGCTTTGAAGTCACCAAGCGTGAATAGAGCTGAAGGGTCGAGGTGGGGCATGAGGCTTCCGGGTCCGGGCAAAGCCTGATTGTAGAATGGCGCCGGGGATCAAGCTACGGCTGAGATTGAGGCGCTCATCTTTGCAAGCACCGAAATTGCGAAGCTGGATGCAACCCCCTGTGCAGCACTGAGAGATCCAAACCCGGTAGACGTCTGTCCCAGGTAGATCAGAGCGTACTCAGATCCATCCTCCGACCATTGCATCGCCGTCATTTGCTGACCGCCAATAGTTGCGGTTTTGATCACGTCGGTTTCACCGACCCAATTGTGCCCTGAAATACCTGTCGACCACTGTTTGTTGATCCGTGATGAGCTATGCATGGGGCTCAGTTCCTTGATGTTGAGTTGCCCGAGCTTTGAAATTGCCGCGGGGGAGGAATGGTCTGGCAGACAGGACAGATTCTTCCATGATGATCGATTGGATTGATCCCGCGTTGAGCCCCTGCACGGGGGCTGATAGTAGTCTTCGAACCAGTGGCATTGTCGCGCGGGGCGGCAAGGAGTCCTGTGAGGGCCTATAACCGTCCCCTGGCCAGGGGTTAATCATTGGCGAGACCAGCAGACACGCAAAGGATAATGAGGCCACGTTCTTCAATTGATGGTGAGGTCTGAGATGCCAAGTGAACAAAACGGTTTGGCAAAACTGGATGAGGAAATCCGCGTCCTGGTTGCGTCCCCGTCGACCAGCCATTGGCTTCGAGCTGCCCTGCAGACAGCCCTGGTTCGTGATCCTGTTGACGTCGCCAATGACGCTGAGTTTTTAAGCGACCTATTGGGACGTCGATGCGATGCGTTACTGAAATTTCCATAGGTCTTTTGGCTTGCCGCACACCTTGGACCAGATAAAATCTGGCAACCTTTTTTGACAATGGAATCGACATGTTTGTATTGGCCTGCACGGCGCTCCTTCTTTTTGCAATGGCGAATCACATCAGGGTGCTCTGTACCAGCGATTTTCGGTCGAGCATCCGAACGTTCTTTTGGCTTGCGGCTCCGTTGTTGATGGCTGCACCAGTAATCACCACCTTCTATGACGCTGCTATGTACAGATCCGGCGCTGGGGTCAAGCCTTCCCAGGGAGGTCTTGTCGTAGCACTATCTCTGATCGGCGCGATGCTGGTAGTGATTCAGGCTCTGTATGGCCTTCTCAAGCCCCTAATGCTTAAAAAGCAGATTAGGTTCTGGTCGATGGGCGCTTTGGTCCTGAGTACTGTTTTAGGTGGGGTAGGCGTGATTGCGGCGATAAAACAATTAAGCTTTGTCGATAATAATTCTGGCATGGTGAATTTCGGATTTTTCAGAGAATCAGTCACTGACATGAAGTGTGGCAGTGACCTGATTCTGGCTAAATATATTGAAGGCCAGCCCACCCAATACCGTTGTCCGAACGGGTTTATCATGAACCAGTTCCGCGGTGCCCCGTTTGTGCCGTGGCCTGACTACACCGAAGGCACAAGCGCGGAGCTAGGTGTCGCTATCGGCCAGTTCAAGAGCAGCTTTGTGGATCTTGAAGCGAAAGAGTGAAGCTGACCACCTTACCGATCCACAAGTCCGCTCGCGTCGTTCAGGATCCTGGAAAGTTCACTCAGGCTATTGGCGGACACGACGCTTGTCAGCCCATTCAAAACCTCGCCGGTACTCGACCTCAAGCAGGTGAGAGAAAGTTCGGCGAGAGTGTTGGGGCCAAAGGTCGCCATCCTCAACACGAAATGACGATCAGTCGGTGGATCGCGGCTCAGTTCCACGCTGCGATACAAGGGGCTCCCTGATTGGGCGACATCAGGGGCCGACGTTTCCAAAGCCTTTGGCGTCCAACCTCTGGTCAGGTGCAGCTTGGTCAGGTTGGGAAGGCTTTCAAAGGCCACCTCGATGAGACCTTCTCGCTCTCGAAGATTCCAGTTCTCGCGCTCAGCTTGAGTGCTCACATACTCCTTCCTTGACGCGATGCCGGGAAGCCCTTCAATCGTTTTGATGGGTAGCCAAAGCCCTTCAACGAGATCGAGCATATGCCGCGGGTCAATTATTCGTTGCGTTGCAAAGGCAGGGTTGCCGCCACGGGCTTTTAGGGGGGTACCGTCCGCGTTATAGCGATCAGGCCATATCAACCGGGGTGCAACACCCAGGCACTTGGCAATAAGCGTCTGAGGTTTTTTGTAAGCGTGATGCGCGAGATTGTAAATTGCGCTACGGCGCAGGCTCAACTCGTTGGCCAGCTGTTTGATTCCCAAGCCACGTTTTTTGAGGTGGTCCTTTATCCAGGCCCATTTCGCCTTAGCTTCTGTCGGCATCGTACTGACATCCACTGGATGGCTTGACCAAGCTTCTATCGTGTCCCGGAACTGGCTCTGAGATTCACCCACACTTAGACCTAACAATGGCCCCATCACCCGATTGATCTGCTGCTGGTGGTGGTCACTCCAGACGGTTTTGTAACGCTCCGGAAACAGCGTTTCAGGTGCCACTCCCAGCGCGTCGGCGATGGCTTGTTGTCCGGAGGGGTAGTGTTTAGTTTTCACCATGGCGGGCGCTGTAACGCCGGTTTCGCGTGCAATCCGCTCAAGCGATGTGTTGGCGTCCTGCAAAGCTCTCTTGATCGCTTCCCACCGAAGCGCCCATGGAATGTTGGGGTAGAGGATGTCCACTGAGGAAGCTCCTGAGCTGGAAAAAGTCATTGCAGGCAAATCGCCGTGCAGGGAGGAACGGGGGTGTCTACAGCTCGGGCGTTTACATCGTCAGGTGGTATAAACAGGTTAGCGATGAGCTCCGGAATAAGGGGCTTCACATTGTTTCGAATGAATGCCTTCGCCTGACAGCAGGCCTCCCAATAGCTGTCCTGGCCAAAGAGGTGAGTGTCGAGAACCTGTTGGCATTCCCCATGAATCTCAGCTTGCAAGTACACCCTCAGGAGACTGCGTCCACCAGAGGTTTGATCCTCGCTGCGTTCCAGTGAAACGCTGAATCCCCAGCGGAGTTGACGCGTCATGTCGAGGTTTCTAACTGACCACTGCAGGCCGCAGGGGACGCTTCGGATTTCTTTCGTAATGCTCATCATGGAGAACTCCCATTTCGATAAAGGGAGTATCCAGCGCCTCTGGAAAATGCAACTTTGTGGATGGAGTAGGACGTGGGGTTTAGATACCTGTGTATATGCCGATAAAAGTGAGCCCCTCGACAAGGGGCAAACTAGAAGTTTGGAATGGAAGCTTGAATTGTAAGGTGGGCGGCGTTCGTAACCACCCAGACATGGAGCAATGATTTATATGGCAATTTCTGTACAGGACGCTGCCACTGGCGGCCGTACCTCTCCTTTTTGGCAGTCAGGTTTTACAGAAAATCTTGCGCCCCCTTCAGCGGTATCACTGGATGTTCCCCCATTACCGTTGTGCTTTGTCACGGACGATGCTGCAGAAGCTTGGGCAGCTGTCTTGGGCTCGCATAAGCGGGTAAAGGACCTTGCGGATAAACTCCGTAAAGTGAAAATCCGAAGTACCTGGGTCAGCAGAAAACAGATGAAGATCCAGGAGGACGCGCATGTTCTTACGGCCTATTTTTCAGAGCCTGACCTGTTAAATCAGTTAGCCAAGCAACTGCCTCTGCAGCAACTTCACCAGTTCCACCCAATGTCGATCGTCACGTCCTTCATTGAAAACCTGATAGGGCAGGAGAAATCAGAGCTGCAGCTGTCGGTTCTGAACAGCGGCAATCCGTCTGCAGTGGAGGCTGCGATTTGCAAGCGTTTTCCGGCTTCGCGGTATGCCTTCAGCTTTGGCTGGAGCGATTCACTCTATAGCCCCCTGATGGTGCTACCGGACGTCCTAGAGCTGATCGAGTCGGAAGAGGGTGAGCGTTTTTACCAAGCCTGCTTCGCGGCATATGCTTGTATGTCGGAACTGATTGAAACCCATGTTCCACTTGCGCAACTGAATGCCAGCGAAAAGGTAGGAAATGCACTGAATGGTGTGTTGGCCCACAAGCTGTCCATTGAGAAGCAGCGTCGAGCTGAAGGCGGTCTGCCATTAACGTCGGCAAGCTCTTTGAGAGGAGCGTTGGGGGCCCAGACCCGACGACTCGACGTAGACTGGTCTGACCCTACGGATCTGCTTCGTGTGATGGCGAGGCTTCACGCAATGTGGGGTGATGGAAAAGCCGGCTTCACGATCGCCGTGGAGGAGGTCGCCAATGCTTACCTTTTGCCAAAGCTCAAAGATTTATTCGGACGACTCGAAAAGGCAGAGAGTGCATCTTTTCAAGGTGACCGACAGGACTTGGAGTTGTTGTCATTAGTCGACGAGTTCAAGCTCCAGGAGCATAAGGGACCATTGGTTGAGGCGCATGTTGCGGTGCTGTCACCTCTGTGGTCCAAATTTGATTTCGCCACCTACTTTAAGGATCTGGAAACGCAAGTCGCCATTATCGAAGAGCGCTCGCGGGAAATCGTACAGAGGCGTGCAAGCATCTTGAGCCTTTCGCAGAAAACTCACCTGGATGTTCAGGCGATTTCGAGTGAGGCATTGTTGGTTTCTGCCGGGACACACGACATTGAGCGTCTGATAACGGAAGCGGCTCGCAAGTTGTCCGGCCCTTCTGAATTGCTTTCCTCGGTGATGGCGGGCTGGACGCATCTCATCAGTGGATTTCACCTGGATAACAAGCAACCGGGGGGAGACGAGGACACCCAAGTACTGGAGCTGGCTCTGCAGGAGGTTTCAGCGTTGAGCGCCGAGCTGAAGAAGCTCAAGCGCGATACTCACCATGTTCGAGTAAAGGCTGCTCACCTGGCAGTGGATGAAGGACGGGCAAATGATGGGATTGCTCAGATCCCGACCGCGATAATACGCAAGCTGATAAACGATCCTGAACAACTCACACCCACTGAGATTCTGACCTGCTTTTCTACGCTGGCGCAGGGCAGATTAAGAGTCCTGCCTTCAGCTTGGAGATCTGCCAAAGAGTCGGAAAGGTTTGAGTATTCAGCGCGGATGTTGGAGCTGCTGGACAAGCTTGTATTTGACTATTGCGATGCGCTAAGAAGTGGGCGACCTGACTCGGAGGCGAGGAACATTCTTGGATCAGCGTACAGCGCCAAGGAATCACAGAGTGTCAGCTTGGTGCCTTCGATGCGTTCAGAAAGAATGTTCCAGGTCGACGGTGAGTCGCTGTATTTTGAAAAGCACCTCGGCATTGGAAACTGCACTGGTTCTGCTCGTGGAATGCGTATCTACTTCGAGATTATTGATGGCGTGGTGGTCATTGGGTACTGCGGTAAGCATCTGACGGTGGCGTCTACAAACTGAGGGGGGGCGAAACGAAAAGCCCCAGACTCGAGGCTGGGGTTTGTTTTCATTTCATTGGGATCCAGCGTTTTGACGTCTTTCCTGGACGATCATCGAAGCTGCCTGGTTCAAGTAGATACTTGATTCGTCGTACTCGGGCACCCAGGTAACTCGCTATCGCCATAAGAACCGTGGCCAATCCGGCTAACGACCAGGTGGTGCTTGTGCTGAGCTTCCGTACAGATTCGGCAGCCGCAACTGCGGACAGCCGATCTGCCTCGTACGCTTGAGCTCGTGGACTGATCGCCTTGTCGTGAGCGAATGAGTCCAGCGCATAGAGAACCTGTGATTTGGCGTCGAGGTCCTTGAAAACCCCTTTATCGACGGCAAATAGGTTAGCGACGTCAGACTTTGCTTGATCACGTTTAGCCGTTGCATCCCCCTTACCAGCGTCCCTCAACGCGATGACTACAGACATCTGAGCAACCAAATACCGTATAGCCATGCTTTGTTGGTCGCGGCTAACGCTCATTTCCTGGATTATTTTGTAATCGAGATCGTCGATAGCATTCTCGAATACCTTTCGCTGAGATTTCTCAGCAACGGCCACGGTGCTAAAGGTGGCTCGCTGGTATTGGCTGCGAGCGTTTCGATTCGGGTTCTGCGTTTCCAGTTTTCCTGACCCTTGGAAAATGCAAGGGGTTAGGTGTGGGTGCAGAACAACCCAAGTGGTGTGTTCGCTGGAGAAAAAGCGTGGAGGAGGTGGGTTGCGGGTTTCATAAAGTTGTCATCCCTGCCATTCGAGTGATGGTGAGATGGTTTCATCCGATCCCCGGAAGGGAGCGTCGAATCCACCCCCTATCAGGGGGCAATTACGGGATTTGATAGCGACGATTAGTGGCGCGTGCAGAGCACCACTGCAAACCGACTAGCCAGCGTTTGTGAGCGGATGAGCATCAATTGATTCCCCCTGGGCGGGGGGCAGATTGGAGTCATATGAAAGCAGCCCGCCATTTACGCTTTACCTACCTTCCGGCTGCCTGTTCCAGAGTGACGGCAGAAGATTCTTCCGGGAAAAGAACAGTGTCTGGAGCCTGTGCATGACGAGACTGAATCGAATCTTCCTGGGGGTGATGGCCTTAGCCAGCGCCTTCTTTATCAACTGGGTTCTGGTGAAAACGAACCATGGCCTGCTGCTCTACATACTGCTAGCGAGCGCGGCATCTTTCACGATTCACGTGTTGGACAAGCGGAAAGCTATAGCGGGGCTTAAGCGGCTCCCTGAGTGGCAACTGCTCAGTTTCGATGCATTTGGCGGATGGAGTGGCGGTCTGATCGCGAGAGGGTTTGTCGGGTACAGCTCCCTCAAAAATGGATTTCGTAACAGGTTCGCCTTGGTGGTGATCCTCAACATCTCCAGCCTGTTGTGTGCGGCGTGGATGTTTCCCGACCTCATTTTGGTCTGACTTACCTCAAGGTGAACAATGGATAAGATGGAAGTCCTGGAGCGCGCGCTTCTGGCATCGGTTACAGAACAGCGTCGTACCAGGCGCTGGAAGATTGCCTTTCGCTTCATGACCTTAGCAGTGGTTGTGGGCGCCTTGGTGCTGAACAGTCCGTTAGACCTGGTAGGGGAGAGTGATGGTCGTGCCCAAACCGCCAAGATCGAGTTGAACGGACCAATTGGGGATAGATCTGGGGCCAGTGCTGACAATGTGAAGCGAAGCCTAGCCGCCGCCTTCAAAGACACCAAAACCCGTGGTGTCGTACTTGAAATCAATAGCCCAGGGGGGAGCCCCGTGGCCGCGGGGCTCATTTACGATGAAATAAAACGACAACGAGCGCTTCATCCTGACATCAAGGTGTATGCCGTTATTGGTGACCTAGGGGCATCAGGGGCGTACTACATCGCGAGTGCTGCCGACCAGATTTACGCGGACAAGGCCAGTCTGGTCGGCTCAATCGGTGTAACGGCGGCGACCTTTGGGTTCGTCGATCTGATGAGCAAGCTAGGTGTCGAGCGACGTGCGTACACTTCAGGAGAACACAAGGCGTTTCTGGATCAGTTCCAGCCCAGAAATGAGGGGGAGACATTGTTTTGGCAAGGCGTTCTCGGTACGACCCATCAGCAGTTCATCACAGCGGTGAAAAATGGCCGGGGCGATCGGCTTAAGTCAGCAGAACACCCTGAGCTGTTCTCCGGTTTAATCTGGACTGGTGAACAGGCTTTGCAGCTGGGACTGATTGATCAACTGGGCGATACCGACCTGGTGGCGCGCGATGTGATTCAGCAGGAAAAAGTCGTCGATTTTACACGCAAGGAAAATCCATTTGATCGATTTGCAAGCAAGCTTGGTGCGTCGGTTGCGAACGAGCTTTCGCAGATAGTTGGGGTTTCTGGGATTCGGCTGCAATAAATGGGGGATCTTCTTGCGCGTTAGTTGCTCCCTATGTGGGGGCAGTCTTCAAGCTCGCAGTTTATATCTTCGTGGGAAGATCATTCTGGTCTTTGGCGGAAAGCTAATGACCACCACCGACCCATGAATGGGGTTTAAGCGGCGTCCGAGGAATCAGTAGGAGGAGTCATGACTATCAGCCCCACATTTAAAGATCTGAACCCCTTTTGTCAGGTGTCAATTACTGCAGCGAAGGCCCAATACCCTGGACTGGGAGTTGGGCCAGCCGTGGCCACTGAGCTGCTTTATCGGATCGCCAGTGGCGAAATCACCTCTCGTGACCAGATCCCAGCCGAGTACCAGCACCTCAGCACCTTTGTGAGTTGCACCGTGGAAACTGTTTCGACATAGAAAGTCTGTGAGTTGTACAAACAGAACAATGGTGCTTCGCAGGTATCAACGCGGCACAACTGCTCTGCTTTCCGGAGTTAACGGGAAATTCGTAGCCCAGTGGACCTGGGCTGTATTGGTAGAGCGCTCATTGCCCATTTGCTTGCAACAGGTGTCAGGGAACAGTCGGTGAGCGCTCTTCCAATGCGACTACATAATCAAGGAAATGCGGCATGAAGACGGAACCAATCACCGAAATCGACGTTTACCGGGCCACCTTGGGGGCTTGCGTGAAAGCAGAAGCCAGCGGTCAGCAGAAGCTCGCCACGGTTCTCCGCGCCTGGGTCAATGCGTCGCCATTTGGTGACTGCCCAAGCTGCCAAGGACGACCAGTAATAATTTCTGAGCCGGTTTGCTCGACCTGTGCTGGTGACGGTTTTGTACCACTCAAAATCATTCAGCCGGGTCCGCAGGGGCGGTGGTACTGAAAGGCAAACACGCCCCAGGTTCAACCCCAAGCCTCGCTCAGATGCGGGGCAGGATCAATGGAAGTGGCACAGTTCCGTATCCACGAAAAGCCAAAAGGATAATCACCTTGCATATGCTGTCGCTGCTAGTGCCGGCCCATAGCGCTCATAAATGTTTGCCCCCGCTGGTAGTGCGGTTACTTGACCAGTGTTCTGACCTTACCCCCATCCAGATTGTCGTCAGCTCTGATGATGGTTTCGACTACAGCAGTATTCTGCCTGATGATCCAAGGGTCGTTTACGCCGCTCCGGGGCTGCACACTGGTCCTGCCGCCGCACGCAATCGAGCCTTGGCGCGAGCTACCGGGAGCCACGTTTGTATGATGGATGCAGACGACAGCGTGTCAGGTTTGTTCATAGCCACGTTGTTCAAGGCTCTAGAACGTCATCAAGCCTTTGCGTTGCGTAGCGTTTATGTAAGAGATCGAGCAGTGGTAAGGGCCTTTCTTGAGCGCACCGTGACTCTAGAAAACTACGTTGCGTTTTATGGCAGCGTGTTGGTCGTGGCGCCTCGTGCTGGATTCCCGCAATTCCCAAACGTGCTGGTCGAAGATGGCCTAGCTACTCTTGCCGTGATGCATTGGCGTGGTGGTTCGCTACCGGTTATCAATGCCGAGTACCGCATAACTCTGCATTCCGACTCATATTGTGCTTCGAACGGCCATACCTTTACCCAGCGCTACCGCGAGCATCTTGCCCAGGTTGATTCAATCGCTAAGGCGTTTGGTGATGCGTCGCTGGCAGTTGTCTTCCAGCACCTATACGAGACGCGCTTAGCAATGAGTGCTCGTTTTGACAGTTATGTGTCTGAGGTCGGGTTGATGGATTATCACGAATTCGTACTTGAGCAACCCGACCGTTCCGAACATACCGAGGCGTGCGAAGCGCATAACGCCAGTTAAGAAGGATCTGTAACCCATGAAATTAGTTACGGAAGCACATGACCTGATTGGTAAGTCCGTTTATTTCCAGACTGACCATACCAGCTATGGTGAAGGTCAAGTCATTGAGGTTCACGAAGCCCAGGATGTTGTAACCGTGCTAGAAAAAGACACCGGGGCGCGCTGGAAAGGCAGTATGGACCACATAGAGATTACGGATTAAGTAGGAAGGATTGATGCTCGAACGCGACGTTGCAGTGAAATTGCCGGTCATCGACGGCCCTTGCAAGGGGCAAAGGATGGCTCGGCCAGGAGATCAGTTCACCTTTGAAGTTGCTAGCTCTACGAGCAAGACAAAGGCCCAATTCACATACTGCTTGCGTCGTCACCGGCTGATTGGGCTGGTGTGGGCGTTTCCGACGAACAAGAGCGTTTCGAATCCGTAAAAGAAAAGGCCCAGCATTGCTAGGCCATTGAATAGGTACCCCTTAACGCGGGGCTACGGTTATGCCTGGTTCTCCCGTTGGGGCCAACGCTACAAGTAGCGTCAGGACAGATCTACCGGATGAAACCGAATCGACCTGCTGGAGGTGACCTGCTCGTACCCTCGTAGGGGAAAACCCAATTCCGGTGATACAGGTCCGCGAACCATCACAGACTGCAGCTGTTTTACCGGCATCAACACCGAGAGCACCTTCTGCAGGCTCTATCCCACTTGTGGCAGGGACCGCCTTCTGGACGTCTGGATTTATTGGCCGGTCATTAACCTTGGGTTACGCCTGCCTCTTGAAATCCATCATGCCAGTCGCCAGAAAAACGCAAACTGGGGCCGAATTCTCGACGGAATTTTTCAACCGATCGCGTAGTGGCGATAAGGTTTTTTGCTACACTGATTTCCGAGTCTTCTTCCGCGGCGTCGGCGCCGACGAAAGCAGATTCTTGCGTTCAGTCTTGAGACTGATCGTTTGATAGTGACCGGTGATCACTCAAAACAAACACCCACCAATCCTTACCTATACGGGGCGCTATTGCCCCGTCGGGGTAGTCGTGCCTCCTCTGCTTGGAGACACACATGACCTTTGCAATCAATGCACGTGATATCGGCCTTTATCTGGTGTTCGTGGTTCTTTTGGGATGCTCTGGGCACCCCGACCGCTCTGCGAGTACTGATCAGGCTTACGCGCCTCTCCCGCTACCCCGAGTCGTACCTAACTGCCAGATGGTTGGTGAGGCATCGGTCTGTAACTGGATAGCGCCACTTGAAGAAAAACGCGTTTCCCAGCCTGCGGTGAACATGGTTCAGCGGGTACCAGGGATCATGCTGTGAACAACAAATAGGGGCCGCTAATTTGCGGCCCCTATTTTTTTGCGGTTGTACGAGGTGAACGTGAATCTCGCTACTCAGGTAACGATGTGGCGGCAACGGTGAACTTCAACCACTGGTTGTATCGAAGCAACATTCTCCCGACGGTATACTCGACCGACTCAAGCAAAAAACTCACACGTCTCTGACAGGCACTTTTCATGATTCGGATTGGTCTTTATAACGACGCGGTACCAGAGGCTCTTGCACAACAAATTATCGGCACGTCGGCTCGTTACGCGACTGACCTCGCCATGGATGCGTGCCCGCCCGACCATCTGCTCTACCTGATCTCACAGATCTACCTGCAATTCGAAATTCACGCATACCTAAGTGCGATCGGCCAGCCTGGTGGTGGGAATGGGGAGGTGCTGGTAGCGTTTGATGAGGATGAGCATCCTGGCTTACTAATTGGGTTTCTGCTCTACATGCCGCTTACCGGTTCTCAAGAGCACTGTGGGGTCAACTACGGTGCGGTTCATGAGGGGTTCCGAGGTAGGGGCGTCTATTCCGCATTGATCCACCATATGCTTCGACGATACCCCTCAGCCACACTGACCTGCTTTGTAGAGAGCGTTCCGCTTTATGAGCGGATGGGGTTCAAAGTAGAGACGGCGCGAAACAGTCAGGTCCAAATGTCCTCTACCCCGGCCCCTGCCGACATGGTGATGCCTGTCATGGACATGTCCCGGCTCAAGGATCACCCTGTGGTTATACAGGCTCGTAAAGATGCAATTGCCACACATGGTCTCGAGGCAGTTGATCGAGCATACAAGGAGTCTGACGAGCGAATTAAGGCGCTTTGCCGAAAGGCTGAAACGTATGTTGCGAAACGTCTTGGTTCGCATACCCCCACTTGAATTAGCGGGGGAGACGCTGAGAGGGATGGTGGGTTAACGACTGGTAAGGCTCAGCAGCATATCTTTTGCTTTTGACTCCCTCGGCTGCCCCCACAGGTTTCGTATTGTTTGAGCGAGTGCTGATTCACGCTCATCCCCAAAATCAGGAGCTGGTGAGGTCTGGATCCCGCCTGGTGTCTCTTGCACCATCACCGACATCAGACGGTCCAAGTCCTCATTCGACAGGTAGCCCTTGGCGATCCTGCTTGAGATAGTTTCCTGAGCTTGAGGAGAAAGGTGGGGGTAGTGTTTTGCCACGATCGCGTAGCCTGATGGCGATGCTTCCTGTCGTAAAAACCAATCATGTGTGAATGGTCCCAATAGGAAATAGGCGGCAACGGGAATGATCACCAGGACCATCACCCATGATGGTCCGGACGACTTAGTTTTTTGGTCTGACATTGAGGTTCCGTTTTGGGCTGTCATGGGTAAACATTGTGGGCAGCTGCTTACAGTTTTTTCAGAACGGTACCTTCGGTCAACTCTTGATTCAGGGCGCAACCTGGATCGATGCGGCCTAACCCCATGGCTTTGACTGAACCGCCAAACTGCAGCAGCTCGATGACAATCCCTTCACAACCTTTACTCGTTGGCGAATAGGTGATCAGTCGTTGGTTTCCGACCGGGCTGTTGATATCGCCCTTTGCAACACCAGGGAGAATGGTTTGTTTGCCGTCTGCACTCTTAACGACAATTGCCGCGTCGTGTTGTCCGGATCCTGTTTCCTTCAGCAGTAGGAAGTATTTTCCAGGCGGTTGTGCGTCGACGGCAGCGAGATCACTTACATCGTGATGGAATACGCGCCACAGCACGAAAGCGCCAATAATCACGGCTGGCGCTGATAGGGCAAAAAGCGGGTTTACTTTCATTTTCAGGTGTCTCGTTTCAGTGGGAAGGACGCTTCAGACAGGCACATACAAGCAGGCTAAAAGCTTGTCTGGTCTCTTCGGCTGAGGGTATTCGGGAGGAGCGTTATCCATTGGTATCGCTTGATGTTTCAGTTTCTGAAGTGCCGCGTCGTATTCGTCCTGGTACCGATAGAACTCGTGGCACGTAGAAGCTCCGCTCCAACCTTTAAAGTCATACAGTGACGCCGAAGACGTATCGACCTTGCCGTCAAATGCCCACATCATCCTCTTGTAAGGAAAGCTGGCGTCTTCGCTTCTGAATGTCACGGTGACGATGGTCTTCATCGCAACGGTTGCCAATACTTTCTCAAGCCCCAGCCATTCATCCACGCGCACATTGGAGGAGTCTTCGGAAGATTCTCCTCCGGCACGAAGCGGTGGGGCTATCCAGACCAATCGGGATCGCCCTGTGTCGTCCTTTGGGTAAAGCGCGCGGAGTCGTTGATCAAACGACACTGGGTTTGCCACCGAGGTCCGAGGTTGCGCTTCTTGATGTTCCTGGGGGCTATTGCGTCCCAGAAAGAGTGGTAACGAACAGTGCGGCGATGACGTTACCGGCATCTCATGAATTCGAAAAACGCTCAAGTCCCTTCGTCCATTGCGGTGAGAGCGCAATTCATTGTCGATGTGCGCCGAATTGTTCAAACGCAAATACTCCGAAACCACCTCAGCCCACATTTCTGGCGCAGCGGAGCAATTCGCCAGGGCGAATGCGCCGTTCTGGCATCCGAACCCCAGGTAATTCAAGGTCGAGCCACGGCCAATCAACCCGATGGGAAGGAAGAACGACGGGCGATAGATTGTGCGCTGTGGACCTGCATTGGACAGGCGATGTTCGCGGCGCCAGGCTTTCGAAACCTCGGCAAAAGCGTTCTCGCTTCCGAGAATTTCGTTGAACAGGTCAGCGTTTAAGGTCAACTGGTTGAAGACATCTACCTTGGCCTGGGGGCTTTTAAAGGGAGATTCGAGGGACTCCCATTCTTTCGATTCTGGCCACTCATACTGGACAAGTTCCGCTGCGCTTTTCTTTTGGAGCAGCACCCATTTACGCGAAAGTTCACCGATCGAGCGCTTTCCTACACGCAGAACAATTCGATGAACCCACACAAAAGGGCAGACTCGATCATCGCGCTCTGCGGTGGAGGGAGCGGCGTAGAGTACTAACTGGGATTTCCCCGTCAGGACCAGTCGAAGAGGGCTGTAGCATCGGTCTTGGGCAAAGGACCCGATTGCGTGCTGCCTCGCTGCGGAGCCGTGCTGCAGCATGAACAGTAGATTGAGCAAGACTGACCATTCTTCGGGTGGGGTAGAGCCCTGGAACCTAGGTAGTGATGCACCTTTGTTCGCAGCCCTCCAGCGAATGACTGCTTTATCGACCAGGGTGTCAGCTTCAGACTCCCCACTAATGCCGCCCTCAATGAGGGCCTGGCGCATCCGCGAACGCATGGGTTCTTCAAACGCCCTTTCCTGCTGTACAAATTTGAGAGTTTGTTTGAACAGCTCGATGTACTCGACGGAATGTACGCGAGACTCTCGATCGTAGATGTAGCGGCGAAGCTGATCGGGTTGTACCGCATCAAGAACCAGATAGGGCTCCGCGCCCGGAGTGAGACTGCCGGTTCGGGTCAGAAAAACCTTCGATTGAAATACGTTTTGGTTGTCGTGCCAGCTTGACCTCTTGGCGTCGACATCGACGCAGATGTCATTCCCATCGCCATATGCCAACGCAATCCCCCTGCGACGCACAGGATCGGCCTTAAAGTGATGCAGGCCAGGGGAAGCCTCCTCGTCTCTCAAGCGCCACCAGAGACAGAAAACCCGTGAACCCGGCGCGAGGTAACTGTTCATCTCCTCGATCCACTTGGAGACGTGCTGCAGGCGCTCACGAGGCAGCATGGACTCCCCATCTTCGTCGTGAATGAACCGTAGATACTTTTCCTGGAAGGGAAGGGTCACGAAATCCAGGCCCTGAGGCTCGGAATAAAACTGACCAAACAGCTGCAGCCGGTGATCCAGTCCCGCCATCAGGATCAGGAACCGTTTGTAGTGGAGCGATTGAGCTTCGAATGCACTGAGCGATTTAGTGTATTTCAGCGAGTCGAAGGTGATCTGTTCACCTCCCACGCCCGTGAACAGCCCATCAATTTCATTTTTCGATGGGAACAGCCGTGAGGCACCAAGATGTGTCGTTACCGGGGAGTCCACGCAATGAATGTTTTCGCCATCCCTGACCAGAAGAAAAACCTCGTGGTTGGTGCGATTGCGCTGCAGGCTCTCGTAGGTGTTTTCGTAATAGACATCACGTCGGGTGCTGCACATACAGACGATGCAGCGTTCGGTGGGAAAGATCTGAGCCACAAATTCAGGATTAGACCCCAGCAGCAGGCTCATGCCTTTGAAGTCTCGGTGATCAGAGCTTTCATCGACGTGGGTGAATACGGCTATTTCTTCAACCATGATCAGCTTTCGTTGCATGATGGTCAGAGGATTCGAACTACAGGCGCTGGCGCCTTTGCGAAGAGTCGTCACTTCAACGTCTTTGCCAATGTACAGATCGAGGCTCTTGATGCCTGCCATGATTTTGTCGACGTAGACCCTCACTTCTTCAGTGTGGGCCAGCGCAGCGGCCCCATACTCATCAAAGTACGGGGTCATGCGCTTGATGGCCTGCTCGATTTCTTTTGTTTTGGTAGTGATCCAGTTCCCCTGAATCGTTGCAATCGCGTGGGACCTTTCAGCCTGAGCCTTCATTACTGCGATCGAGCTTTCAGTGATGCCGGAGGAGAGGAAGCTGGAGAGGTTCTGTGGAACACGAGCGGTATGGTCAATTGCGATAGGTAGTTGACCTGCAGGGTTTGAATTTGCAGATTTGCGCGCGGACTCCTCAAGCCCTGCAGCGATGAGTTTTGCCATCTTTTCCGGGCTCGACTGCGTGTCCACCAGATCCTGCTGCAGAGCGAAAACGCGACCTTGTGCGGCGGCTAACTCTCGCTGGCGAATCTGCTCGTGGGCTGGTTCGAATTCAAACTTTTGAAGGAAGCTCGATATGCGAAACTCATGAGTTTCACATGTGACGTAGCCTTGGCGATTTTGACCCTGCTCATCAGTCCACTCCACTTTCACATGCTGACCGTACTGATCAGGATGCGCACGGACAGAAATGGTATGAGGCTGATTGTCTACCCAGGCGATCGATTCGATCAGCAGGACCATGTCTTGCTGAATTGCGTACTTCGGTATACCCATCAATGCCCGCCAGAACTGGCCAGCCGACAGAGACTGAAATTTCTCCAGGCGCTCAAAGGCATCCTTGGGTTGCTGAGGCTTAATGATGTCGTTCATGGCTGCCGTCTGTTCTCTGTATGTGGATCTTCGTGAGAAAGCATATTGGGCATGCAGAAAGCGCAAGAGGGCCCGAAGGCCCTCTTATGTCGTTAGCTCAGATTCAGACGTTTTTCAGGTACAGCGCGTATAGGCCAATCCCGATTCCAGTCAGAAAGATGGCGATGCCGAGTATCTTTACAAATGGACTGTCGTTTTGTTCAGCCTGGTCGATCCAGCGGCATGCGGTGTCACCAAGAAGCCCAATTGCACAGAGGAAGGGGTAAAAAAAGTATGCAGTGGGTGTATCGACACCGATTGCTGCCTGGTAAAAAATCTCACAGGCAATTGCCAGAATAGTAAGCGCGATGGCGTTTCCGACCCGCGCCTTCAGTGTCAGATCCTCACGAGCTCCGCTCTGCTGGATAAATAGCGCCAGGAAGAACGGAATAATTGGTAGAACCGATTCGAGGTGATGCTTCAGCAACCAGGTGGCAGCCAGGGCACCTGCAGTGCCCAAGAGGTAAATCAAACTAGGAACGTAAAGTTGCTGCTTGCGATGCTGAAACAGTTGAGTTTGAGGCACTTTAGTAGCCATTGATGATCTCTCTTGGCGATTGATGGAAATTTTAAAGCGTTATTTTTTTGAGGTACTGCGTCGAAGCTGGTCAGCGAGGGCGCTGGGGAGCTTTCGTATCAGTAGGGTGTTTTGTTCTGGGTCAAATTCGACTTGGTTGCCCAGCATGGAAGATTCGAACGCAATCGAGAGTCCGCCAGCGCGGCCAGCGAAGCGGGCATATTTGTCCAGTGTCTTCTTGTCGACGGGGATCTGTTGTGACAGGCCGTAGTCACCCGTAGAGATGTGCTCGGAAAATGCCTGGGGTTCGTATTCATTGATCAGCGGTGATAGCTCAGAAAGGGAAACGGGCTCGCTGAGCTTGTTTTGGCTATTGGAGTAGTTGATGACTGTGTGAGTGATCTCACTGACCTCGTCCGCTGACAGTTCCTGTTTGACGACGTAGTCCGAAACGGCCTTGAGCAGCGTCCGAGTTTCAGAAGGTGAGTCGATACCTTCCTGGCAGCCGATGAAGTCTCGAAAATACTCGGAGACTTTTCTGCCTTTTTTTCCCTTTACGAAGGAAATGTACTGTCTGGATTCATTGTTGCTATGCCACTCGGACAGGTTGATCCGGCTGGCGAGGTGCAACTGATCAAGATCGACATGTCGGACTTCGGTGACGTCGAGAACTTCCGTCATGGCCATGCTTTCGCGGTTATGCAAAATCGCGACGGTCAGGTAGTCGGTCATACCCTGTTGATAGTGAGCAAAAAGCACATGGCCACCTACCGTCAGGTTGGACTCTTCCATGAGCTTTTGTAGATGCTCTACAGCTAGCCGGCTGAAAGCGATGAAGTTCGAGTGTCCATCCAAGTAGGCGGCGAGCCAGGAGCGAAATGGATATGCACCCGACTCTGCGTGGAAGAAGCCCCATCCCTTACCAGTTTTGGCGTTGTAGGCTTGATTGAGATCACCTAGCAGGTTTTCCATTGCAGCGGACTCAGGCAGTTCAGTTTGCCGAGCATGAAGCACTGACGGAGTACCATCTGGTTTCTTGTCGATCTGGTGGATCACAGCGTGTTTGATAGGCATAGATTGTCCCTTTAGCGTGGGTGGAGTGAACCACTGCGATCATCCATCCAGCTGAAAAAACGCAAGTGCTACCGATCACCGGCAACGAGCGCGGGTCCGTATTTGATTCGGTCGTAAATCGTCGCCGGGTGTCTTTCAGTCGGTAGCTCCGACCGTTTGGCGATATCAGAGGCCAGGGGGCCATCGATGAGCACGATTCGGTCAAGTTCTGTAAGGAACTGGTCAGCAGCACTTAACCAATGGACCAAACCTGTTTCCTCGCGGAATACATGCGGGGCGCGCTTGAGTACGGCCTCGGTGGTTTCACGACATTCGTGAATTCGGTAATGAACTCCTCCGTTGAAACGCTCTACGTGCATAACGATCTCGGTCAGGTGTTCACGTAAGTGCTGTCTTTCGAGCGAGAACTGATCGCAGAGCATCTTCTGCGCGACCAACCTGCTGTAAACACGCCTCAAAAGGACTGAAAGCACTGCGATGGTAAAAAGCAAACCGATTTCTTGGACCGTCATAACTGCTCAACTCCCAACTGGACGTGTTTTAAACGGCAGGATCTTTGCCGTCGGTGAGGGGGGCGTCGGTGGCCGATCGTCCAACTCGGACAACGCAACTTTCAAAGCGGGGGCACGACGTTCCCTGACAGACTGGGCAATGGCATCGAGCTCCTCGAATACAGCCCGTGCCGATCCCTGATGGTCGTTATCGGCGTAGGCCAGCATGAAATTTCTGATCAGTTCGGTCAGCAAGATCCCTGGGTTGCAAATGCCCTGGCGAATCGTCTCGTTTGTGAAATGGCCGAGTTCAGATGGACCGGTTTCCTCAAAAAACAGATGCCCAAGCTCGGTATAAATTGTGCCGAGAGATTGTTCAAAATCGCCGCGGCGTTGCGGGTCCGAGCAAATAGAGAAACAACCGCTGGCATTGGTCATTTGCTGCAATGCATGCATGGCAGCCATGACAGGTCGCTGTGTCGAAAAGATCTCACTCATAGGCATTGCTTCCGTAGAACTTGAGGTTGCTGTCGCTCGGCTGCGTGACACTGCTGGAGAGCCGACAATGTTTATTCTGAATATCGATCCCCCCCTGCGTAGCGATCTGTTAGCCCCCGTGTCGGGGGCTATTGGTGATCAGGAGTGGTGGGAGAAATCTGACTCAAGGTACGCGGAGCGAGGAAAACGCAAGGCAGGGTGAATGAGGGGCCTTTGTCAGGCGGTTTCAGCGAGGGTCTTCGGTAATAAGTCGGGTCGAGCGCTTTTGAGATCTTCAAATATTTCGGTCAAAAGGCCAGCCACTTCAATTTGGTCGAGTGCTTTTGAGCTTTGAACCGAGTGAGGAATAACCATCTGGCTTCCTCCGGCTGTCTGCCAATCGAACGCGATCAGATTAAGGACTGGCAAGCCTGGTTGAGGAACGGTCCACCCTCTGGATTCCCGAAGGTAGTGCAGAAAAACAAACGGCAATGGAGTCAGCGCCTTCTCACGGTGTTCAGTCTTCGCGAGATCAACAAACCGAGTGCATTTTATGTACAGAGCCAACGGGGACTCAGGGGCTCCGCGCAACAGTTCCTGCAGCCAACGACGGTATTGAAGATCCTTGGTGTTAACAGAATTGAATGCGCGAGGATGAACCTTTGAGGCGTGTCTGAGGCCACCTTCTGCGTTGTAACTGTGAATCCAGATTTCGGTTTTTTTGCTATTCACCATTTGGCCCCTCATTTATTTTGCTCCGGATCGAAAACCTTCCGATCACGGTGCCCGATGCAGGCAGCTTGACCCGAACCGGTAATAGATTAGAGGTGCTTTAACCCCCGTCGAGGGGGCAATCACAGGCGCTAATTGGTTAGGCGAGCCTTCATCATCATGTTTATGAACGTCTGAAATTTACTTAATCCTAAACTAGCCATTGGTTCGCCTTATGATCAAATACCCTATAACTGCATCGAAACCGCTAGGCGTGCTTTCTGTTTTAGGTTTACTGTTGGTTTCGACATTGAGTTCACAAGCGTCTGCGAACCAACCACCAGTGAGCACCCTCGGGAATCCGGCGAATATTCAGATGGGGCGGTTTGAAAACTGGGTTGGCCCTGTTCCAGCACTATTTCGAGATCCAGACGGAGGTGCGATTCAAGATAATGTATCGATTTTAAGGGGACCAACATATGGCAAGGTTACTGCCCTGGCAGGCTCAATTTATTATATCCCGTTACATGGCTTTACCGGGAATGACTCGATTGTTGTTCAAGCTTATGACTCGACCGGTGCTGCATCTGGGCCGGTAACATACAATTTCAGCATTAATGGTTCAATGAACCCGGCAGGACACCCGATAACTAGCAATACATACATCTATACAGTCCAAGGACAACAAGGGTGGGGCGGTGCATTATGCGCAAATACCCCAGGGACTCCTGTTGCTGCTGTTTACTCTCAGCCCTCCGTTGGCTCTGCTTCATATTGGGCGAATTTGTTAGTATATAATCCAAACGGACCATTCATTGGTACAACAGGGTTTACGTATGCGTGCACAAGGGACAACTACCCATTCTTGGTTTCGGCAAACATGGGGTATGTGAGTGTTTATGTCGGAGCTCAAGTAGCATTAAGCACGCAAGAAGACACCCCTAAAGCAGTAGATATTGGGTCTTACCCAGGGCTTACTTACCAGATTACTCAGCAGCCAGCTAATGGCAGCGCATACGTGAGCGGCAGCTCCATAGTGTTTACTCCTAACGCGAACTGGAACGGTTCAACCTCCCTAAATTATAATGCTGTTTATGCTGGTGGTGGGGGTTCACTAACTTACTCGATACCTATCTCTGTTTCACCAGTTAATGATGCTCCATCGGCGTCCGACCAAACCATGTCGCTGCTTGAGGATACATCTGCAACGATAACCCTACCTGTTTCTGATGTTGATCTTAGCTTTGAAGGTGATAGTCACACCTGGCACATCGTTACGCCTCCAAACTCTGCGCACGGAAGTGCGACGATTACTGGGGATAGATTAACTTTTACTCCAGCACCTGACTGGTTTGGTACGACCTATCTCACCTATAAGATAAGAGATAGAGCAGGCGCAGAGTCCAATGTTGCAACAGTTACTATTACCGTTACACCTGTTAATGATGTGCCTGTAGTAAATAATATTTTCCTGGCGACTGATGAAGACACGCCAGGCACAGTGAAATTGACTGCTACAGATATTGATAGCTCGCCACCTTTCACATTTGAGATGGTTAGTCAATCACCAACATTGAAAGGTACTGGTAAAATTGATGGTGATATTTTGACATTTACGCCATATAAAGATTGGAACGGAACCACGGCCTTGTCATATCGGGCTATGGATAAAGAAGGCGGATGGTCCCTCCCTGCGACGGTGCAGATTACCGTTAACCCAATCAATGATGTTCCAGCGCTCAGATCCCCGCTTAAGATCGAAGCGAGGGAAAATGTGCCAGTGAAAGTAAAGGCCGTCGTAACGAAACAATAAGCACTTAATCCCACCGTCACACTCTGACAGTGGGGTTTTTTGTGGCATTTGAATCATCTCGCTTGCGTTTTTTTTGATGATGTCATTCTAGGTTTGAGACCCATCGCAACTGTCCGATTAACTCGTAAAGGTAGTCAAGGATATGAACGCAAGAAAGGAAAAGACTCTGCACATCGCGGTACTTCCGATTGGCGAGCCAATGGAAGAGGATTTGCTGGTACCGGGTATCTACCAAGCCCAGGTCGAGGCGGGGCTCAATTCGGCGGATTCAGCTGAAGCCGCGCTGAACGCGTTCAAGGAACGGTTCGAGATCGCCAACAAAGAGGGCTTCGCTTTCTTTGTCTTCGATCCCGATGAAGGCCGAATTATCTCCCCTTCGGGACGTCAGGTGCTCAAAGGTAGGCTGATTGAGCAGTTCAATGTTGCTTGTACCTTCATGACGGGGTTGATTCCCACCTGGCTATTCGACAAGTTCCGCTTGAGCCTCATCGAAACTGCGAAGACAACTGCCAAAACGTCCAAAGCTGAAGTTTTACGCTCACTGAATGGCGACCCCATCCTCATTCGAAGCTGAGGTCACTCTTGAAGGGCTCACCCTCATCGGCCTGGCTTTCCTGGTCTGGCACCGAAGCAGTGGGAGGGACGAAATCGGGCTTCAGGCATCTGATAGGCTGGTCCCGGAATCGTCCCCAAGCTTCTTCCCACCCCTGAGAGTGATCTGCTTCTACCAAGGTGACGTCCAGGCAGTCCGCCTCCGGAAGTGCAATCATGTAGGCCTCAGCGACCGCCTGGGGGACTTCCAAGTCGGTTTTCCCCACCAGATGGCGCTGTGGGATGATCTGCAGCTTTTTCGCGAATTTTATCGGATCGACAGAGCCCTTTAGAGGGGCCATCTGGTGGAGCCTGCTCCAGGTTGTGGGAGTAAGGTTTCCCCCCAATGTCTGGACCCGGATCACATCAGTTCTGGTCGCTGCCAGCAGTAACGCTACAGTCCCGCCTCCCCCATAGCCCACCAGCTCGAATGTTTGGTTGTGATGGATACCTTTCAGAAACTCCAGCGCTTCCTGGTAGCTGGTGATGACGCTTGAGCTGAAGCGCCTTTCTGACCATTCCGCTGGTGCGCAACGTTCGCTCCAGACGTACTGACAGGGTCTTGCGATATACGCAGAGGGGGCTGGATCGGTAAGGGCCAGCTTTACCAGCATCAGTCTTTTGGGGGTAGGGTTGATTGCTCTCTTTGATTCTGATGCCGTGATGCCGTTATCTTCGATGTAGACGCGGAGCGTCGATGATTCTTCTGCATGTTCTTTGAATGCCGCCAAAAGGGGGAAGGGGGACGTCTGCAGAACTGTCGCACGGCCACCTGCCAAGGTAATTTCAGTTGAGAAATTTTTGATGGATGAGGCACAGCCTCCCAGCACTGCAACACTCAGCCAGACGACTGCAAACTTCGCTTTGAGCACCATTACGACTCCAATAGCCTTCCCGAACAATGCACCAATGTTCGCGACCTTTCTCAAAGACCACCGGCTCAAACGTCCCCCTCCCTGGGGGCAATTCAACACCTGGCCAGGAATCGCTTCCCCCTACGATCAGTGCTGGTTTTCCATGTGTGGAGTCTGTCATGACACGAGAAGAGCTATTGACGTCTGGTGAGGCAAATTACATGAACGACGCTCACCTTGTCTTTTTCAAGGCGTTACTCCAATCCCAGCTGCAGGAGTGTAACGAGCGGGTCAGCAGTGGGTTGAAGGCTCTATCTGCGTTGGAGAAGCCTGTTGATGACGTTGATCAGGCGTCGGTCGAGGAGGAGCGGCAAAAGATGCTTCGAATGCTCGATCGTGACCGCATGAACCTTCCGAAGCTGCGCAAGGCAATGGAGAGGATCGATGATCGCAGCTTTGGTTATTGCGAGGAGTCCGGGGAGCCGATTGGGATTAAACGTCTGCTTGCTCGACCTGCAGCTACCCTGTGTATTGAAGCCAAACAACGTCAGGAGCTGCGCGAGAAACATTTGAGGGTGGCGTAGATCGATAGGTCGGGGGCCCAGGTTGATCAAGGCCCCCAGGTATTCAGTTGACGCTGTCTTTCAGGCCCTTGCCAGCTTTGAAGCTTGGTTTTTGTGCCGCAGCGATTGTAATCGGTTCACCTGTGCTTGGATTACGGCCTTCTCGTTCCGCGCGGCTTTTCACCTGGAACGAACCAAATCCGACCAGGGTTACGGTATCGCCCGCCTTCAAGGCATTGGTAATGGTCTCGGTCAGTCCGTCCAGCGCACGACCCGCCACCGCTTTGGATAGGTCCGCACTTTGTGCGATTGCATTGATCAGTTCAGCTTTGTTCATTCGCGCTTCCTCTGAGTGAGTTACCCGAAATGGGTCGCTCAGCTTTGTGCCCCCTTTGATTGTACCCAGTGAATTGGGCAGGAGAGGGCGGTTTGCCCCCACGGCGGGGGTCAATTGCCTGAGTGGAACAGGAGTCTGGCTCTTACTCTTCCTGCACCTAATCATGGATCTTTCGATATGACCTTCAAAGCCCTTCTCGGAACGGCATGTGTGTCGGTGGTGATCTCGTTGTCTACCGCTGCTTGCGCCTTTCTCTATTGGAAATCGACTGCACCGTTCATCGCGAACAACCAGACTCAATTCAACGAAATGGTGGCCAAGAGTATCAAGCTCAATCGGGCTGATCAGTTCGCCGCTGAGGTCAACAAGAAGCTCGCCAAATACGAGGACCTGGCCGTAAACGACGCACCGGAAGGGCGCCGGATCTACGGAAAGCTCGATGCGCGTTTTACCCTCATGGAGTTTTCCGACTTCGAGTGCCCTTACTGCAAGCGCTACCATGAGACCCCGAAAAAGTTAGTCGATCAGGCTCCAGACCACGTTAAGTGGGAATGGCGGCACATGCCTCTCGATTTCCATAACCCAGCCGCCACACGCGAAGCGGTGATGACTGAGTGTGCAGCGGAGCAACGTGGGGCCGCGGGCTTCTGGGTGGCCGCGGAAGAAATGTTCAACAAGACGCGCGGTAACGGTCAGGGTATCCCTGACGTCGACGAATTTGCCGCGGGGATTGGCCTCGATACAGACAAGTTCCAGGACTGCCTGAAAAGTGGGCGGTATGACCAGCGGATCCAGGCGGATATGAAGCTGGCCGAGAAGTACAAGGTGACTGGTACACCGGCAACATTGATCATCGACAGCCTGACCGGTGAGGAAAAACTGGTATCCGGTGCATTGCCGATTCAGAAGCTTATTGCGACGATCTCTGGAATGATCGATGCACACGAGCAGCGTAAGTCCCAACCGGTTGAGGGCTCGGCAGACGCACAGCCTGAAGCCGGAAGTGCATCGGCTAGTGCTCAAGCCGCGACGGTAGAGGCAGGTTTGCCCTCGGCTAACGGTCAGTAACTTGTAGGGATCCAGCTTACAGCTGTAAGGCGCTCTGGCCGATACCAGGGCGCATTTTTATGTTGTCATGGCTAAATAAAGCTTGTGAAGAAAAGCAAGTAGCAAGATCGGGAAACGGCAACGTCACTATCGCAGTCAATTTGACATCTGATCACGGCAGATATTTTGGCGCGCATCGACTAATTCAAAATAATCCTTTAACGACACCAGTGGCTTCGGTGCTGGATTTACCCCATATTTTTCCAAAAGTGGCAATACGGCGTCGGGTAGCGGCAGGACCTTGCGCTCACCCTTGTAGCTCAGGCTGTAAATTCCAAACGGCCACGAACGGTGCAACGTAAGCTGGTCAGCTGCCGGGTAGAAAACATCAGTGACTAGCGCCTTCATCTGTCGCCCGGCGTTCTTGAACAGCTCAACCCTATTTTTACCCTCCAGAGCAATGAAAAGGGGGAGGGTGCCGACTCTGCAAACCCTGGGCGAGTTGTGATGGTGCCGTTCCTCCAGAGTGGCGAGCTCATCAGATTTGTCCATGACTTCGTCGGGTGGTGTTGGCCTGAAGTGGTCATTTGGGGAGTAATCATTGTAGGTTCCGCTCACAATTGTGTCCGGATTCAGGTTCCTAGGCTGCATCCTCTCGTAGTCGTAATAGGTCAGAGAAAATGGGAGTACCTGCATGACAAATTTTGCTGGGTGCACTGCTGTCCATCTTCTGGGAGGAGGATCAAACCCCTTCAGCTTTCTGATCAGCCGTTCTCTCCAATTGCCTGGAACGTATTTTCGGCCCTCTTCATCGAAAAGGTCTTTGGCTTTGACAAAGGCGGCAGCTGCATCTTGCATATGTGATTCCCCCATAACTCTCATCGTCAATGATCGGGCAAGAAGTATGCGTTAGAACGGCAAGTGTTCCTGATACGTCCTTGGGGCATGCTGGTTCTCCGCTGCTAGGGCCTTATGTACATCCACCAGGCGCTGCTGCAGCTCATCGAATGTCACTATCCTCACATCCCTTAGGCAATTCCGATATTGCTCAAATGAGCGTCTCTCGACCTTCTTGGCGGGGGTAGTGCCCACGATGATGATTGCTGAAATGGAGTGATCATGAACCTCATCTTCGAGGCCATCCTTGAGCTGGAAGATTTCCCGCTGCGCGCTCGCGCGCTGGGCAATGATCTGTGCCACAGAACCACTTAGCTCAGTTGATGGTGCATACGTGTCACCTCCGCGATAAGGCTTTCCGGCTAAGAGATCCGTATCGGGACGTTTTATTTCGATTAGAGCTAGATTCCCGGTCGAGCGAGCTGCGATAAGGAAATCGCTGTAGTTTCCTCCCTTATCGTTGAAGCTTTTGTTTCCGACGTAGGGGCGCTCACAGATTATTTTGATTGGATAGGCAAATGCCATATTCAGTATGAATGGGTTGTCGCCAAGGAAGCGTTGCCACTTACCCTCGATGTGTCTTGTGGCCATGAGGCTCTTGAACTGCTCAATCAGATCGCCAAGGGTGACTAGCTCAATCTCAGCTTGGAGCTGGAGAAGTACTCTCGGCTCGGATTTCGAAATCTCTCGTGCGTTATGTCGTACTAACGCAGTCGCTGTTTGCCGGTCTTTTGCAGACAGCGGTACAGCTCTATTCCCTTGGTTTAGCAACTCACTTAGTAGATCAGGGGGGAGCTTTTTAGCTTTTGCTGGGTACTTGGTAGGATCCGCAGCGTGAACCAATCCGCCGTAACAAACGAGTTGCTTATTTTCACGGGCTTCTCGCTGATACCGCCTTGTCAGACGGGATAATTTCTGCCGAATATCCTGGTACCGTTCAATACCCAGGATGTAGAAAACTCCATCGATTTTTGCATCTCTTCGTCCGTTTCCCCCGTGAATACATAGAGCTGTAACACCATGGATACTGGCAATAGACTCAAGGATAAATCGATATTCCCACTGAAGCCCCAACCCAGAGCGCCAATCCTGGTAAAACCCCTCAGGTAGCGCTTCAAGAAGAGCGTTTAGCGTGTCTTCTGACGTTGGGATGATGTAGGGGGAAACGACCGGTCTCGTGAGCCAGATCTCTGTGATAGAACCGTATTTCGGAAGGCCATAATTCGCCGACCCAGCATGTTGATGGATCGGCCAGATCCTAACCGTATCAGCGTTCACCGTAAGTATCCGATGCCAGGAATCAGGTGAAGAGTTATCGGAAGGTGCTAGGTCGCTAAAATAGACATCAGCCGAGTGCGCCTCCTCGGCATGTTCTGTCGGGAATTGGTCCTCAGTGTAGAACTGAAAATCAAGAAAGGGCCCGCCGTCGGCCCGTGTTTCATAGCTCAGTTGCGAAGGTCGTAAGGACGCCACTCTAAAGCTCCGTAGGGTCAAGTGTTTCTAGTCTACTGGAGCCCTGAGTTTTTATGGCCAGGTTTGATATGCAGAGACATGTCGGGATTACCCGCCCTGCATTTGGGGTAGATTATCGCGGATACGAAAACCGGTTACCCGAGTGAAGCAACAGGAGCTCGTCGATCCCTTTTCTGAACGAAATCCGCCATAAGTCCGATCACAACGGTATTGAGCGCCAGGATCTGCATGGCGCGTGTAATCGCCACATAAAGCAAGTTCAGCTCATCATCCCGCTCCTCGGGTTCCATTTTTGGATCGAGCGGATCCGCAAAGTCCTCGTACAGTTTCACAGCGTCCCACTCCAGGCCCTTCGCTTTGTGAGCGGTGGTTAGGGTGACGGTTGCGTCGAACTCTTCTTTTACTGAGCATTGACGAAGCTCAGCCAGGCGCTCAAGCAGATCGTCGTAGGTGTCGATGAGTTTGACCGAGCGCTCCATCTCGCGATCATTCGATTCCTCCGCAATGACCCGGTACTCTTGGAAGTCCCGGTACTCATCGAGCAGTTGGCGCCGACGAATCTCACTGTTCTCGCCCTTGCTAAAGCGATAGAGGTCCTCGAGCTCGGAAAACTTGTAGGCTTCCAAGCCACCAACCCAGAATATTTTGTGCCCATGGGCAGCAAGCATCAGGGCGTTCTCGATAACGCCCATCACCGTACGGTGCAGCACGGCATGGTGATCGATATCATCAGGAAGTTTGCGCGTCACCTTGGTGGCCGGTCCCGCGCCGAAGATTTCGAGCTCCTCACCTTTGTAGGAGAGGATGATATTTGCGGTATGAGCCACGGCTGGGCCGAAGCGAAAAGAGCTGGTCAAGTACATCTCGTCAACGCCATCCATCGCCGAGTGGTCCAGGGCGTTTACCGCACCCCGAAAGCGATAGATTTGCTGGTGCGAGTCGCCGCAAATGATCACCTTGGCTTTCTGTCTGAAAATTACATCAATCAAGCACGCATTCAGGTCCTGACCTTCATCGACGAGGATTGTCGTATAGCGATTGGACAAGTCTGGGTACGATGTTTGCCACAACTTGAAATACCCGTCGGGTTATTTTTACTTCTTTGTCGTTGAGGTCGATCATTCGCTGCCACAACATGCTGGCGCCAGCGACTACCGAGGAGCGGTACTGTGCTTTTTTGCCGGACAGTTCAGTACCGGCTTCGACGCGATTGAAATGTTGCTCTCCGATATCGAGGTCAGCACTGTTCAGGTAGTTGGTCAGCGTCTCCTGGATGTCTTTGACGGCTGTCCAGTTACGTGTGTCCACGGCGTTCGCGATGTCCGTCAGCCGGAGATTCTGGGTCAGCTTTCCAGAATAGCTTCGACCGATGCTGTGGTACGCCAGTTGGTGGGCAGTTTTACAGTCCACCCCTTTTGGAAATTTGGTTGCCGCTTCGTCACGGATCGCCCTGTTGTAAGCGACATAGAGAATCCGCTCTCTCGGATTCGCCTCCGCATATTCAGCCAGGGTCGTGGTCTTTGCAGCACCGGCAAAGGCACGGATGCGCAGGCGCCGACCTCGATACTCCCTGATTGCAGCTTGTTCCTGGGTCAGCGTGATCTGCTTTTTCATGTTCATCTGCCTATTAGCTCGTAATACTCAAAGCCTATCAGCGCCCTCAAAAACGCAACTGCGCAACGCCCCCCGACCTGGAGGTGCTCCCCCCTTGAGAGGGGCAGTTACGGTGCTTCTTGAATCGTTGTTCAACTCAAACTGCGACCTCCTGGGATACTGGCGACCATGGTCGCTTTTGTTCCGCATTGACGAGAGCAGTGATGAACCTGAAGATTCTTCTGGCGATCCCCATTGGATTTTCAATAGCAGGTTGCACTCAACCGACTCCTAATGTTCCGCAGCGTGACGGGGCATTTTTGAGGTTCGACAAAATTGGGACTGGGGCGGTAGTCCTAGAGGCTGTCGTCGTATCCGGACAGGGGCAGAGAGTCGCTGCTGGTGACATCTCTAAAAGCGGTGGGAAGTTGAAACGCTGGAGTGATACCTACGTGACCATGGGGAAATGTGGCCGTGTCCGGTTCGTATTTGACCGTGCGGATGACAAAGGTCGATTCTGGAAGGCGTCTCCAGCCCCTGAATCCCACCAACCTGGTCAGGGATGCCAAATAATGGACTGGCAGAATTACCAGTGGCAGGAGTTGGCTGGTTAACTCCGTTCGGAGCTAAACCCGTCCATCCCTGCCAGAGGAATCCCCGTTGCCTGGTGTAGGATCAGATGGCTCTGTGTCATGTGATGGATCACGGCGATCTGGACCTGTCCCAATTGGAGAGCCGTCTCAAATGCAGCCCTCTCTTCCGGGGATGGTAACCGAATGCCAACCCCATCCATGGCGATAGACAAGCCTGTGCCTGGGACCATCAGGTACAGGTGGTTTCCTACTATCGCCTGAATGATGGACAGTCCGAGCGACCGCCTTTCCAGCCGCTCCCAGAGATCGAGGACTTCTCGGACTGTGCCCCCGAGAGATGTGGCCTTGCGAGCGATGTCATTTTTTCCAATGCCGACGCTGCTTGAAGCCTCAAGGCAAATCTCGACCTCCAGTTTCAACGTCCGGCACCTCTTGAGGTTCTGCGCGGTTGCTTGGGTTTCTCAACCCAATTCTCGATATCTGGGATGCCATCCAGATCTTGGACAATGGCTTTGCACGCTGGGCGTGATTTGAAACCGGTGCATCCCCAGAATGGCCCCCGAGTCCCTTCTCTGAGGGCCAATTTGTGTTTGTCGCATTTAGGGCAGTTCTGTTCGCTGAGTACCACCTCTGCCTTGGGCTCATTTCCGGTTTTCAGGCGGTCCAAGTCAGGGCTGTGCGGTTCACCACGTTTCCCCTTGGCTTCAGGTGCTGTGGCGCTGCAGTCGGGATAGCGGCTGCAGGAATAGAAGTGGCCGGTTCCGCCCTTCTTACGAACAAACACTCCATCGGAGCACACAGGACAGGGGATGAGATCCGCGCGCATATCGACAAAGGCCTGAGTCGATCCAGCATTAGAGGCGGCTGCCAGCTCGGCCTGCAGGATGTTGTACTGATAGGACACGACAGCTTTGTAACCTGCTTTGCCCGCTGCGATCTGATCGAGGCCATCCTCCATTTGCCGCGTAAAATTGAGCTCGATGAAAGAGAAGTAGTCTTGCAAGACATCTGCGACAGCTTCGCCAAGTGCTGTCGCGTAGATCATCCTGGCCTTTACTTCCATGTAGCCCCTTTTTCAAGGACTGCCTGGGTGGCTGCGTAGGTAGCTGGCCGCCCGATACCGAGGCGCTCCATCTCCTTAACGAGTCCGGCCAAGGACAAGCGGGCAGGGGGCTGTGTTTTTTGCGTTTCGACTGATGGTAAAAGTGCCGTCAAGCGCTGGCCATCGACCAACGCGGGAAGAGGCGCTGTCGATTCATTGTCCTGGACGGTACCTTCCTCCTCTGTCTCATCCCCTTTAGTGAGGGCCATCCAGCCGGGATCAAGCAGAACTCGTCCCTTGGCCAGAAACGGTTGTTGGTGACCCTTGAGCGCAACATCGCTCAGCAGCACAGCCTTTGTCGAATCATAGACAGCAGGGTTCATCTGGCTAGCGACAGCGCGCATCCAGATTAGGCGGTAGAGCTGGGCGTCGGGCGAGTATGGATCATCACCAAACTGGCGCATTTCGATGTCACTGGGGCGGATCGCTTCGTGCGCCTCTTGGGCACTTTCCTTTGACTCCCAAGTATTTGGAGAGTCGGGAATAGCTTGCCCAGAACTCGTTAAAAAATCGCGAATCGCGGCCAATGCTTCATCGCTGAGGTTCAGACTGTCAGTGCGGTGATAGGTGATCGCCCCGGAGTCGAACAGGGACTGTGCCAGTTTCATGGTTTCATCTGGATTCATTTTCAGCCGGGAGGATGCGGCCTGCTGCAGCGTGGACGTCGTAAATGGGGGAGGGGGCTTTCGGTAAGTCTTGCGAGTAACGACTTTCTGTACGGTAAAGCCTCGTTGCTGTTGAATGGCCATGGCCAACCGGTCGATGAAGGCTTTGTCCGTGAAGTGTGCCGGTGGTTCTTGTTCGAGCATTTTGAAAAGGGGGCCGTATTCCCATGTCGCGGTCCATGTTTTAGATGATCCACCGGGAGCCCCACTGAGATTCATGTGAAACTTCACGTCGAGGCGGTAATGCTCGATCTGGACGTGGTCACGAATGGCCCTTTCACGTAGCACGATCAACAGCAGTGCAGAAGACTGCACGCGGCCTGACGAAAGACTCCTACCAATCCCGGCGATTTTGGTCAGCCAGGGGGAGACGTAGTATCCGAAAATTCGGTCAAGCACCCTTCGGGTTTCTTGGGCCTTGACTCTGTTGATGTCGATTTCACGGGGAGATTTGATAGCGTCGAGGATCGCTTTTTTTGTGATCTCGTTGAAGGTGACTCGCCAATATTTCTTGGGTTTGAGTGCCTGAAGCAAGTGCCAGGCTATCGCTTCGCCCTCGCGATCGAGGTCGGTACCCAGATAAACGGTGCCAGCGTCTTTGACGAGTTTTCGCAGCCATGCAACGGTCTTTACCTTATCCGGCAAAACGACGTATTCGGGTTGGAAGTCTGGTGCTGAAACGCCCATTTCGTTCGAGGGCAGATCTCGAATGTGCCCCGCGGAGGCCGTGACCATCCAGCCAGGGCCAATAAACTTTTCTATCTTTTTCGCTTTGGTCGGACTTTCAACGATCAACAGGTTCATCAGGGTCACGTACACCTCCTAATTTGGAGGGTACGATGCCCCGTCTAGTCGATGTTCTTCGCTCCAATCCGCCCCCTGACAGGGGGGGCTGCGTTCACGCTGGCCCTAATATGGAAACGATCGTGCTCCTTGTTACCTGCTTGAGTTCGAGCGCGAGACGCTGCGGACTGTGCAGCGACTTCACCCAAGACTACGAGCATTTCGCAGTGGCCAAGCTTCGATAGGTTTGTAGCTGATACAGAGCGTGGGTGTTTTGTCTGGGTCATAGCAGTTCCATCCAGTGGGTAATCGTCCTCATCATTGCATCTGCATGGAAAACGCAACTACCTGCCAATGTTCTAGCCAAGTGTTAGACCTTGAAAGCTTGCATTGTCCATGGGGGTGGGATGATAGGTGCATGAGACAAGAAAACAGTTCACGCCTGACCAATTGGAGAGAGCCGCTGCCCGCTGAGCTGCGGAGCGCATCTGTGGTCATGTCGGAGAGAGATCTCAGTACCACCATGCCCGTACCTTTGCATGGGCGCTGCGATCAGGTTTTCGATAACGGCCGGTTTCTGTTTGTTGTTGACACGAAGCGTCGCAAGAAGGCTGCGGCGTACATGCGCGATGTTATTCAGCTCTCTGTGTACAGGGTGATCCTGGAGCGCGAATCACAAACACTCTTGGGCTATCGGCGCCCAGTTTCGCCCGTCGGTTACATCAGAGTCACCGGCTACGGTGCTACCACCTATCTACCGGTAAAACTCTTGGCGACAACACAAGTTGTTGCGCTTTGGAATCGATACTGGGAGCTGAAAACCCGTCGAGGTGCTGCGAGCCCGAGGGTAGCTGTCCTTCAGGTTTGTGCAGCCTGCGATCAAGCGCCTCGCTGCCCTCGTTATCAATAGTTCAGTGCTGCAACCACGAAACCGCCACTATCAGGGCTTGGAGTGTTCACAGAGCACATTCTTAAGGAGTGGATCGAAGCAGTACGCCGGAAACAAATTGTTGCACTCGGTTTTGTTATTTTCAGAATTATCTGATTGTTGGGACTTTTGGTTGTCGGCATGGTCCAAGCCCTTCAATGTGCTGATATGGAGGTCGGCAATGTCCGGCAAACCCGCTGCCCGCAAGACCGATACCGTCAGTTGTCCCCGCTGTGGCGCAACTGCAATCGACTCAGGTTCCCCTAATGTCTTTTTCGATGGTTTATCCGCAGCACGCGTAACTGACTGCACCACCTGCGGCAGTGTGCTGACGATGGGGGCCATGTCCTCGGTGAAGATCAATGGTCAGGCCGCCCTGGTCACTGGCTCGCAAGGCACTCATGGCGACACCATCACCGGTGGGTCGTCGACCATCATCATCGGCAACAGCTTCACTCCTGCACCTGTTGCCCCTGTCAGTCCGATGCCTGTTCATCAGGTTGAACCTTCCAGCTACCTACCCCCTGGTGCGGCAACTGCGCGCACACCGGCCACTGCCGCTGACGACTCGGTTTTAGAAGAAGAGGAAGAAGAAGAGGAACTGGACGAAGAAAAGCCCGTGGGTATCACCTTGCGCATCGGCGTGTTCTTCGACGGTACGTTGAACAACGCGAACAACAGCGCGCTGGGGCAATTGTGCGGCGCAACTCATGCCATCAAGCCTGAAGACCTGGACGCCAGCTGCAGGCCGTATATGGCTGACCCGGATAGCAGCTATGCAAATGATGAGTCGAACATAAAAAAACTCAGCGATTTGTACTACTCCACCGAAGAAACGGAAGAATCCAAGCTACAAGGCGAAGTGTTCCGGATGCTTTACGTTGATGGGATAGGAACTTCATCCGGTCAAGCAGATAGCATGATGGGCGCTGGCATGGGACGCGGCGCAACGGGCGTGAGTGGCAAAGTAGAGGAGTCTTTTCGTGAAATCTCAAAAAGAATTTTCCGACTTTTCCAGACCAATCCTGACTCTAAAATCATCAGTCTTACTTTCGATGCCTTTGGTTTCAGTAGGGGCGCAGCAGCTGCACGCCACTTTGCCAACGAAGTGGCTCTAGGTCAGCAAGGCCCCTTGGGGCAAACCATCAAGATGTTCCGTCGAGCTTTCCATGAAACCTTCAGTGGTGAATACCAGCACGATATCCGCATGGGCTTTGTCGGGTTGTTTGATACCGTGGCGTCGGTGGGTGGTCTGGCGAATCTGGGCTATGTGCGAAGCCAAACAGCACCCTGGCTTAAACTTTACCTGCCTCGCAGCTTGTTCCCCAATGTCGTCCAGTTGGCTGCCAGGGATGAAATTCGCGCCAACTTCCCCCTGACCCGCGTTAAAGCCGACCATCCCGAGTACACGCTGCCTGGTGTCCATTCCGACATTGGCGGCGGGTACTTTCCCGAGAGCAAAGAGTGCCTGCTAGTCAGCCCGATGCTGGCGCTGGATGTTCCAGTCACGACCGACGTGAAATACACGTCGATCTATCGCGACGCGCAACAGATGAAGGCTAAGTGGGAGGCCAATGGCTGGCCAGCAGAGATGCTGGAGGTCGTGACACCGTATGTTCGGGGCTTACCACCGTCAGAGCAGGACCGTTTGACCCCTTACAAGCGTGTCTATGCGGCATTGCAGCTCAAGCGACCGGTACGCGGCGAGTTATCACGGGTTTACCTGCGAGTCATGTACGAGTTGGCTAAGCAAAAGGGCGTACGTTTCAAAGCAATCGAGGTGCAGAATTCGAGTTATGTCATTCCGACGGAGCTTCAAGCGCTTTGTGATCGCTTTGTCGTGGGAGACTACAGTACGACACCAGTCGAAGAGCGCCTGCTCAAGCTGAGGTATATTCACACCTCAGCCAACTGGAACCCTCCGACGATTCTGCAAGGTTCAACGCCGCGTACCAGTGTGGCGCTGCTCTATTTTAATGCACCCACGACGGATGGGATTCGCGTGCAACATCCCCATGTACCCGACTAGGAGTCACGAACATGCGAACACTATGGATCTTGTTGGGGATCTTGTTGCTGAGTGCCTGCCAAGCGACGGGGCTTTCAACGGGGCACTCAGATCCAGACTCAGTACCTTGGGAGCTGGGATTTACCGAGCCCAACCTTATGAGTGTTTGGGTCGAAGACAGTGCTGTTGTTGATGTTGATGGCGTCTTTTATCGCCGGGTCGGAAGCGGCGTAGCTTCCGGCGGAAAAAACAGCAGTCCCGATGCGGCTCGTGGTTGGCGTAAGGGGATTGGTGGCAACGAAAGAACCGTTGTAGGTGCTAAAATTCCTGTTCGGATCTACGTGCGTTGGCAATCTCTGGTCGAGCCGCAATCCTATCAAGGGTGGTTTGAGATACCGGAAAGCGCACGGCAGATCATGCATGATGCGGTAACAAAGGACTGTCCAGAATATCCGGAACTAAAGGAAATTCGTGCAGGGGGTTCTGTTCAGCTAGGTCTGGCCCCCGGCGGCATAGTACAAATTTGGGTGCGTGATCAGTGTCAACGACCAGTTAAAGTCGCACGCGGCCAAGCTGAGATAGTGCCCTTGGGACCCGATCTTGGAAGATCCGGCGGGAATTACTTCCCTTTGGAGGATGCCTCCAAACGCTATGTCGAAAAGTACGGAATCCCCTACGGGAGCTGGTAAGGAGCCTCGTGTTTAGCCAGCAATCTGAGCGATTATGCAGCTTTGATTTCAGGCCCTACAACGAAAGCCAAAAAAACGCCGCCTCCCCATTCGGGGTAAGCGGCGGTTTTCCTTAAGTGCAGAGCATTGCGCAACGATGTGAGGGATCAAGCAGTGCGCTTGCGCGGAATCTCTTTCTGAATACGCTCGTAGACTTCGTCCCGATGTACTGGGACTTCCTGGGGGGCATCGATCCCGATCCGGACCTGGCCACCGTCAACCGAAAGAACACGGATGATGATGTCATCACCGATATTGATAGCTTCACCGTTACGTCGAGTAAGAATCAGCATTTGATTTCCCTTCTTCCTTTCCAGATTTAAACGGCCAACTGCTGTTGGTTGTCGTCGTTTGTGCCTTCTTCGGTACCGTCTGTTTTTGGTGCCAACTGTTTCGCTTTGAGCTTCTCGACCTCAGCCAGGATCGTGTCCAGTTGGGCAAAGATATCAGCAGGTAGTTTTAGTTGGATCGTGCCGTCTGTTGCGTCCGGTTGGGCGTCCTTCACATGCTGCCGGAGGCTTGAAAAACCGTTGAACATCGTTTGAGCGAAACTTTTCTTGATCGTCAATGGCATGACGTTCTTGAACTGCTTTTCGGTGACCCTTCGGTTTTTTGGAGTGGCAGTTGCGCCAGGCACAAGAGGCTGTTGTGGATCATTCTCGTCTTCACTTTCAAGAGCTGCGATCTGGGCCAGGACCATATTTAGGGCCTTTTCACCACCGTGAACCTTGAAGAGTTTTCGAGCGAGATATGGTTTGACGACATCATCCTCGACCAGGGCTTGGAGTTCATCTGGTAGGGCGAGCAGTTCGAGCTCCTCCTTGATGTGCTTGCCGGATTTGTTGACGTAAACGCCAGCTTCATCGGGAGACATGCCGCGGTTGATGTAGCGCATGTAGACGCGGGCACGCTGAATAGGTGAGAGGTCTAAACTGTCCTGAGAAGTAACCAAAAGAGCGTCCTGCTCGTTCACGTCACCTTTCATTTCAATACAGCTGAGGCGCAGAATTTGTGCGCCGCGCTCTCTAGCAAGTCGAGCGCCGAGGCGTCGGCAATGTCCCGCACGAACAATCAAGCGACCGTCAACAACCTGGACTATCAACGGCGGCAACATTTGCCCTGCCATATAAGCCTGGGCGAGTTTCTCAATGTGGGCTTTGGTTTTTGGATTGTCGTAGTTCCTAGGGTTGAACCCTGGCTGCTCTTCGAACAAGTCCAAAGGGAATGAGTAAAAATCTCCCCGTTTGGCACCAATGTCGCCTTCTTTTTTTGGCGTGATGCTGGCCGCCAGGGCCTTAAGGCTAGAAATGTTGTTACTCACAATCTTCCTCCGTGACCGGCTACTGCCGTCTTCATTGAATTGAACGGGGGGCTTGGCCCTCACTCGTTTCGATTCTGTGGGTTCCCGAAATAATGCAAGGGTGCTCAGGGGAACCGTTTGCCTGGCAGCAGCGGTTTCTTTGCAGACGCTGCTCACCCGATGTGGGCAAACTCTACAAGTTGCAGGCCATGGGAGGAGGGTTGATTAGCCCCGTCCAAGGGGGCAGTTAGACGACAAACCCCCTCTAGAGGGGCGAATCGGCGATAAAGCGAAGAGGCTGCACGGATAGTGTTTCGACACCTAAAGTCGAGGTGAAAACGATGTCCACACAGTCCATTTCCAGAAGCGAAGAATATCCAAGCAGGTGACCTGCTGCTTAGGCAACAGCAGTCACTTGATGAGATTGCAAGAATCGCGAATGACACGCCGCGGTCGGCTTTTTGGAAAATTGCACTCCACTTGACCACCCGCTTGCATTCGTTCTGACCACCGATTGCATCGGTTTTGACCAGTACGCTTCGTGGCCATGATCGGCAGAGAACGGCCACCCGTCATAAGCTTACCGGCTTGGCGCTCTGGGGGTTTAGTGACCGTGGGAGTGGTCTGCTGCGCTCCTGCGCTATTGGCACACCCATCCATACGGCACGCCACCACCAGGGCAAAATCCTTGACAGGCAGTCGCCATGATGCCACCGCTGGCACATCTTGCGTCCGGGTTGAAGCCGGTGGTCGGCCCGTAACAGCCGCACGCCTGCATGACAGTTCCACTCGGCAGGCCAGGAGGATTTCTTACAAGAATGGGGGCAGGCATTGGGGTGGGTGCTGGGCCTGATCGCTGTGCCCAAGCGAGATAGCCATTCCCTTTTGCATACGCTTCGTCCTCAACGCTATTGGCGTTTCGAGCGTAATGAACCGCAAAGCTTCGAACACCCCAGTTTCGGTATTGGTCGACGTGCGTCAGTTCGTGTGCCCAGAGCGCCTCATCTTCCGCGTCAGACTCCCCCCGGAAGACCACGACATCGATCAACGTGACCGCTGCCGCTGCACCACCTTGTTCGAGAAGGCGCGCTAGATTCACGAATCCGTTATCTCCGACCTTGTACCGGACTTGGTTCATTGATTCCTCGCTGGCATACCCCGTGAGATTCCTTCGGATCTGAGGTGGTATGGGCATGGAGCCGTTTATCGCGGTGTCGCGCGATGATTGAATCGCTTGCTCCAGAACCGGTCCGGTCAAAAGGTTCGCCTGTAGCTCATTCAGTGCGTTCGATACATCTTGCCCCGCCTTCTGCAACGTGTTTGAGCCTTGCTGTATGACTATGCCGGTTTGATTACCTATGTTTTCAGGGCTAAGGCCGCCATGTGTCAAGTTGCATTCCACGTCGAGGACGCTGCCACAAGAGAGGGCCGGTGACGCAACTAAGAAAGCGCTCAGAGCGAGCGCCATACGTTGCAACGCTGCAGGTGGTCTGATCATTCTTCGCATAATCGGCTCCCCGATGAAGTTAATTCATCCACACTGAAAGGACTCCTGAAACGCCCCGGTTTCTGTGGACGCCCCTCCGCTTGAGTCAGACCGAGATGGCCTTCTGCTCTAGTTGGTGATAGTAGCAGCCGGTCGCCACTACGGCGTGTTTTGGTCAAGCCGCATGCAAACGGGCGGTCAACACGAATGCAAATGCCTGGTCAGTGGCAATGCAATTGGGTGGTCAAGTCATTGCAATTTCGCAGCTTTTGAACCACGGTCGTCTTTCGACCGCACGATCGAGGAAGATCTTCATCATCTCGATGCGTCCATACCGAGTGAAAAATTTTGGACTAAGTCTGCAATAATCGCCGTGTTCATCGACTCTGGTGCCGGGATCATTATCGGCGTCCCGCTGGGGTACCTCACTTACTAACGACCTGGACACTGAGTGGAACCGCTACCGCATAAGCTCTATTGGAAAAACTGGGGGGAGTGGTTAGCTGGTGCAGGTGCTCTCTCTATCAAAGCCTTACCGTGCTACCTGCTAGCCGCCTCGATGTTTGGTGGGTTTGGGTTGACTATCTACTTGATGGGGGGAAAGGCGCTTTATCACCTTTTCAACATCAGCTCACCGTTCTTCCTGATCATTGTGGCGATAGCGTTCGCCAAAGACACCGGGGCGCCCGTTGCTGCAACCTGCTATCGGCAGATCTCGAAGGGCTCGTACTGGCTGAACCTGCCACGGTTATCTGCTAAACCCATCCTCGTACTTTTGGTTGGAATGCATTTCGTCTTCATTGGCCTAATGCTTTATTCGCAATATTTTGCGAGTCCCCCTCATTCCCCTGGCCAGGGAACGGTTCTGGAACGAAGTTTTTTTGAGCAAGCGGCGCTTTACGTCATCCTGTTTTCCACGACTATCGAGCAGCAGATGATCCTCGTTCCGCCGCTGATCCTTTTTGGGGGGATATATCACTTCGTGGTCAATATTGGTCTTTCACTGGGGGTGGTTGCCGAAGGCAACGCGGACCAGGTAAACAGTCTGGTCAAGGTTTCCGGCAAGCGAGTGCTATTACCAGTTCTGATTGTTTTGCCTGCGGGAGTCGTTATACAGGCAGCGGCAAAAGCAGCAGGCAATCTGCACCAGGCGCTGGGTGCCGGAGTGCTGCTGGTTTCCACATTTGGATGGCTATTTTTCGGTGCGCTCTCGTGGAAAATCGTAGCGAGCGTGATGGCAGTTACCGCAGAACAGGAATGATTGAAAGAGACACCGTAGCTGCCCGGTGTTCAGGATATGCCCAGTCAGCAACGGCGCCATTTACAGTTCTTGAGGACAGATGACTATCCCAGTTTATTTCTGAGTGAGGCATTTTCCACGTAGCGAAGGCGGTATGTGGTTAGGCCCGCCCAGCGCGACCATTGACCACTCTTCTTCAGTCATTTCGTTGGTAGCCCCCTTACAGAATTTTCGATAAGCCCGAAGGTACTGCTCAGAATCCATATCAACAGTGGATGGCTTTTGTTGGGCTACCTGGGGCGACGACGGAGCTGGGACGCCTTGGGCCAACGCTAAGCGTTGCCATTCTTCCGGTGTCCCGCGCAGCGCAAAAATCTTGACTGCTCCATGGTCGGACTCTTCATTCCGGACGACAGGACGAATCACAATCGCATCTTCGGACGCTATCACATGCTGATAGGTTGGTTTGCGCAGAGCCGCGCCCCCACGGCCTTCATGTCCCCAGGACGCGCGAAACTCCTCCCAGTGGCGTACAGGGACCTCCACGGTCGTTGGGGCAACGTAGGTAATTTCCTGCTTTTTAGGTTTCGATGAGCAGCCGCTAACGGCAATACCCAGGGCTATTGCGATCGCTAAAGTTTGATACTTCACGGTGAAGGTCTCTGTCAGTGGATGACAGTGAGAATAAATGGCACCGAGTTGGCCATCGGCATTGGTCTGCCCCCACTTAGGGGGTCGATTGGCCTGCGTGATCCTCTTAGCGGTAGGCATCCTTTCAGTCACAAGAACTGAATCGGTGCTGTGAATTGTTCAGAAACGCTCTCGCCAGGATTTTTGGCCGCCGCCAGGCAGGCCCAGTGATTCCTGAGCCCAAACACCCTGTTCACGTTCTGCTCTCTCCTGAGGTCATCAAAGGACTGAAGGAGGGTGATGAACACATGTTGCGATACCCGCCCTTTATCAGCGGCTATCCCGCGCTGATCCGTGGTGGGGATCTGCTCAAGCTGCACGCCGACAAGCTAACCAAAATCCAAACCACCTTGGGGCTTCGTCCCGAGGAGTTCGATGAGTTGGTGATGCCGGTGCTGCGCGCCTATGCCGATTATGTTCATCTCCTTCCAGCTTCAGAACTACACCATCACCGTGGGCCTGGCGGGTTAATGCGACATGGCATCGAGGTCGCAGCATTCGCGGTTCTGAAGTCAAACAACGCTGTTTTTGATCACGATAAGTATCCCCAAGAAAAATCTAAGCGCGAAAAACCCTGGCGTGTTGCTGCGATGTGCGCTGGCCTCATCCATGACGCGGGAAAGCCTCTGACCGACCTGCGGGTAACCGATGAAACCGGTGCAAAAGTGTGGGCGCCGGTTGAGGAGTCGTTGCTTGAATGGGCCAATAGTCAGAGCGTGGCACGGTACTACCTGCACTGGAACTCGAATCGCCACAAGGTCCACAAGCACCTGTCGGCGACCATGGTTGACACCCTAATTCCGCGCAAAACCCGAGGCTGGATCATGAACGCGGGCCAGGACATCTATGCGTCCATGGTCAATGCGATCAGCGGTGATGATCCCAATAGTGTTTTAACCGGGATCGTCATACGTTCCGACTCGGCATCAGTCGAGCAAGACATGAAACGCCACGGCGGCGAAGCCACATCGAGTGGTACCGGTGTGCCGGTTAACCGTCTTGTAGTCGATGCTATTAGGCGCCTGGTTTCGATGGGGACTTGGGCCGTAAACAAGAAAGGCTCAAGGGTGTGGCTCACTTTGGATGGTGTCTTCATCGTTTGGAAGCAGGGCGCGGAAGACGTCGTAAAGGAAATCATCGCGCAGGGCGTTAACGCGATCCCTCGCACACCCGATCTGCTGGCAAATGTGCTGATCGATAACGGGTTGGCCGATCGCGGACCGGATGGGGGACCTTACTGGGATGTCGCTCCCTTTGAGCTTAGAAAAGTCGATGGTGCTGGCTTTACCAAAGAGACGTATTTGAAGTGCCTCAAAATCATGAGCGCGGATACCGTCTTTGGTTACGACCATCCGCCTGCAGCCGTTTCTGTGACACTGGGTAAGGACGCAGACGCAGTCACTCTTGAGGTGACTTCTGCATCGCCTAGCGTTACCGCGCAAGGAGAACCTCAAGCTCCAGCGTCGTCTGCTGGAGCTCACTTGGGCACCGCACTGGGCGACCTGGTCAATAACTTCACACCAACTCCTGCTGGTGGAAAACGCACTGCGAGCCCGGCGCTGCACAAAAAGGCAGCCGCCAAGGGCATCAGCCTAGAACCTCTCGACACAGAATCCTTGGCGGTGGTCCTTGAACCCGAAATCCGGCCAGCGGGCCTTAAAGATCTAGCCGTTGAGGGGCTCGATATTGAAAGCCTGTTCTCTGAGGACGAGCTGGGAGGCAGTGAGGCACCTGTGGGTGACGCTTTCGAGCCACTGACCTTTTCACTTGATGATGACCAAAGCGCCTTTGGCCCACCGACGGTACCGCCAGTGCAGGCGCAAAATGAGAAGGCGCTCCCATCCCCGGTTGTAAGCCCAGGCGACTTTGATGTGGAAGCTTACCTGGCAGATCAGACTCAAAGTACTCAGAGTCAGGATTACGATTCTTGTCTGGGAGGCGTGGTGTTTGAAGAGCCCGAGTCTGAGTCTCCAATCGCGACCGCTGTTATTCCGGAAACCGTCTCTCCGCAAAAAGACCCGCTGTTTGGACTGTTCGAAGGCCTGGACCTCACTCCTGAGCCTCCGAAGCCCGCGCACAAGTCGACTGGGAAAGGCAGCCAGGGTGATTTGCTGGCGCCACTTGTTGGGGGCTCGGGCAGCACGCCAAAGCAGCGCCGAAATGGAAGTAAACCACCATCAACTCAGGTTCAGTCGACAGCTTCTGTCGCTGAGGTTGCTGAACTGGGGGCGGAGAAAACAGACCCAAAAGATTCTTCTCACTCGCACCTTCAGGTCTCGACAGATTCTGCCAACCCAGTGTCCTTAACGCCGATAGCCGATTCCTTGGTGAAGTCTTCGCCTGAGGCAATGAGCATCCTTCTTCGACATGTTCCGAATGTGGTGCATTGGTCGGTCTTGAATTCAAAACTATTTCTGCCACTTTCAAGTGGAAACAGTGTTTTAACCGAAGACGAAGTGATGACTCTTCATACTTCAGGCTGGGTTATGGAAAACTTCCTAAAGAGCGGAGGTTTGAAACAGCGTGTCGTTCAGAAACTAAACAATATTGCTGGCGTAGTGCTGAGCAATCCAATCGCCGCATTTGTTGAAGAACTAACCGGGCAAAATTTCGAATTTCTTTCTGTGAATCAAAAACGCGATCAGGCCTCCGTAGAACGAAGTAGGCGAATTGTGAAACTCGCTATTCAGCATGTGGAAAGAATCTCACTTGAGACTGGTGAGGTAGCAGCTGAGTTTACGCCAGGATCGTTTAAGGCGCTGGAGCCTGTAATTGGCTTTAGTCATGACGAAATTAGAAATGCGTTGTGTGAATACTGCGAATTTGTCATGCGGCGTAAAAATATCGTGGTCATTATCCCGCGGGAGTTAATGGTATGAGTGAGTGGACGTATGACGTTCCCTGGCGTCCGAATTTTGAAGCGGTCGAGGTGGCTGCATGGACTGGCGGTATGGTCGCTACTGCTTCATTAGGTTTGCTAAGTAGCGGTCTTCCGTTTATGCCCTTCGCCTGCACTTTAGGGATACAGGCAGCCTTTGCCTTTAAAAAGCTACCCAAGGCGATCCAGCTGCACAGGATTAAACAGCGTTTAGGAGCGCAGCCAGTTGACCTGTTAAGTCAAGACAAGCTTCTAGACTTTATGATTGCTAATCCGACCTCCGTATATCTGGGGCAGGGTTATCAATGGACACAGTCGGAAGGTCAGATGCTTTTCGATCTTCTGAAACGGGACGTAACTAAATTTGTCCCAAAAGTTAAAGACGGTTTCATGGGTGCTCCATGGATTCATGGCCTCAGTCAGAAAAAAGATGAAGCGCAAAAAGTCGAGACAGAGCTTACTTCGCTCCATGAATTAATTGTGGGTACCACGGGCAGCGGAAAAACCCGGCTCTTCGATTTAAAAATAACCCAAGCAGTACTTCGTGGAGAGGCGGTAATCGTAATTGATCCGAAGGGGGATCGTGAGCTTGCCGAGAATACGAGAAGAGCCTGTGAAATTGCAGGCGAGCCTAATAGATTCAAATATTTCCATCCGGCGTTTCCTGAGAAATCTACAAGGATATCTCCTACTCAAAATTTCTCTAGGCCCACTGAAGTTGCAAGCCGTATCGCTGCACTGATGAAGTCTGAGGCGGGTAACCCATTCCAAGCGTTCGCAATGATGGCGATCAACAATGTTGTTCAGGCGATGCTAATTTGTGGTGAGCAGCCGACATTGGTTTCAATACGAAGGGCGCTTGAAGGAGGTTTGGCATCTTTAATTATCAAAGCGATAAAGGCCTATTCAGAACCTCTGATTTCAGATTTTGAGGCGACCTGTAAACACTATTTGAAAGGTGCTCAATCCGATGATGCCAGAGCATTTGCTCTGATCACTATGTATCGTGTGGAAGTTCAACCTGTTAAGGCTAACTCAGACCTCGAAGGCGTTCTTTCGATGTTCGAGCATGACAGCCAACATTTCGGGAAAATGATTGCATCCTTGATGCCTGTGCTAAACATGCTCACATCGGGTCACTTGGGCCCGCTGTTGTCCCCAATGGACGACGACAATGATGACCGTGAAGTAACAGACACCAAGAAGATTATCGACGGTGGGCAAGTCATGTACTTGGGCCTCGACTCCCTTTCTGACCCGCTTGTCGGTTCTGCGATCGGATCGATTTTCCTCGCTGACCTCGCCTCCGTAGCCGGTGAGCGCTACAACTACGGCGTTTCGTTGCGTCCTGTCAGCATCTTCGTCGATGAGGCTGCCGAGGTAGTGAACGACCAGCTGATTCAGTTGCTGAACAAAGGACGTGGGGCAAAACTGAGTCTGTATGTTGCGACTCAGACCATTGCGGACTTTGAAGCCCGTATGGGGGATGCAGCTAAAGCACGCCAGGTGTTGGGTAACACCAACCACCTCATAGCTTTGAGAATCACAGACCCCGATACACAAGAGTACGTGGCGTCGAAGATCCCTCCGACCCGATACAAATACATTATGCGTACACAAGGTGCTTCTTCTGGACAGGACCCGCATATGCACTCGGGCAATGTCGGTGAGCGGTTGATGGAAGAGGAGGGCGAGCTGTTCCCGTCCCAGATGTTTGGACAACTTCCTAACCTGGAGTACATCGCAATTATGGCAGGCGGCAGACTTATAAAAGGGAAAGTTCCTGTGCTCACGACGCCTAAAGACATGGCTAAAGCTGCCCAGCAGGCCGCCAAATATAAAGAAGTTGTGCTAAAAAATGCAGCGTAGACAATCCATGAATAATACCAACACCGCTAATAAAGCCTTTATGGAAGTTTTCGGCGATAACCGTTCGTTGAAAGACGCTCTATACCTTCTAAAGTCGGATTGGCCGCGCGCGGCGGCACTTATCAGTGTGGCTGCAGCTTTACTCAGGGCTCCTGATACCGCGCAAGTGACAAAATCTGTAATCCAAGCTGCACTTGAGTCATACCTGGCAAATGTGGGGGCAACTGACAGAGAGCGCCTTGCTGCTTTTATGGACCCGTTTATTGACGGTATGTGTGAAATCGTCGGAAATAAGGAGTTAATCCAGAATAGCTCTGTTGTTGCGGAAGAAATCGCAAGAATAATGATTGATTCTGACTGTGAAGGTGACTTCTGTGATCGGACTTCGGTCATCAAGGCCCTTTTACAACCACAGAACCCACTATCGAAGGTCTGGACCCTGATTGAGTCTGGGAGAAAATGATATGGAAGAGAAATGGCCCAAGACATTCTGGGCGTTCGTCGTCTGCTTTTTTATCGAGATCATCCTGGTCGTTTGCTTGGTACCGAATACCTTCATTGAGCGCTCGATCCTAAAAGAGCAGGGTTGGACTCGAAATATGTTAGGTGAGCAGTCTGAAGCCTTAGTGAGGCAGTCGACTGATCAGCTATATATCTCCTTTTTGGGCGACTCCGGTATCAAAGAGACTGTTTCCAGTTTTTTCATTCCTTCAGCCGCAGAAATGGAAAAGTCAAAAGGGTGGGAACATCTGGGCGAACTTTGGTTTCCCTTTATCCAGGCCCGAGGCGAGGCACTGGCAATGGTCATATACCATATAATTTATCGAATAATTCTTCTTGGGATGTGGATACCCTCGATGGTTATCATGGTGATCCCTTCGATGGTGTCGGGATATATGGCATGGCAAATAAAACGATACAATTTTGCGTACTCGTCACCTTTCTTGAACAAATACAGTTCAATGCTGTTGATGTTCTTTAGCGCGGCCCTGATTGTGAGTTTTATTGCGCCCTTGCCGATCCCTCCGATGATCATCCCGATTTTGACAATCATCGTCATACCGTTCGCTTGTGTTCTTTTGCTTGGAAACCTCCCCAAGCGTCTCTAGCACGGGAAGAACCGCCCCCTATATGGGGGCGAACTGCCCCCCTTAGATCCAGTCGACCAACACAAAATCACACCATCTGAATAGGAGTGATTTTGTGCCTACTGCCACCAAAAAGAAGTTATCCAGGTTCGTCCCGGTTGCAATGGCTGCTCTTGCGATCGTAGTGGCGGGACTCTCGCTGTACACCCAGAACAATCTTCAGCGCCAGTTAGCCGAAACCAACGACCTGCTCGATCGCTTGGGCACCCAGCAAGCGAAGATTAAGCCGTGGGCGTACTCCTATGAGCATATGAAAGATGCTGTGGAGCAGTTGCAACTTCTCTATCCGTCGTTGATAGGGGCATCGGCAAGCACTGGGCCTGGACAGGAACATACCGCCCCAGCGCCTGCTGGAATTGAGCGTCGTTATGGGGAAGCAAATTCCCAGTTCACGCTGGTGGAATTCAGTGATACCGAGTGCCCGTACTGCCAGCAATTCTACCCAGCTCCCAAGGCCCTGGTTGACGGTTCACGTGGCAACGTTTCTCTGATCTACAAGCACGTTCCCCTGCATGGCGAGAACTCTAGGCTTCAAGCGTTGACTGCGGAATGCGCGGCTGATCAGGGAGGGAATCAATCCTTCTACCGCATGATCGGCTCCATTTTTTCTTCTACGGCAGGGAACGGTCGTGGAACGCAAAAACCCCTTTCGAGCATTGCCGAAGATTTGGGGCTCGACTCTCGAAAAATCACCGCCTGCGTGGATAGCGGTCGTTACGACGACAAGATCCGTGCTGATCTCCAGGAGGCCGTCCAAGCCGGGGTCAAGGTGACGCCGACCACTCTCATTATCCATAACCCGACGGGCCGCAAGCAGGTCCTTTCCGGTGCATATCCTCCCGATGAAATCGTGAAGGCCATGTCGGCACTGGTCAATGGTGCGCCCGTTCAGCAAGGAGTCCCTCAATGAAGCAAGTAACCATTCCTCAGTACGTTGACGATCCCCCTCACGTGCTTTTTTGGCAAGCGGATGAGGTCGCTCCCATCGGCCTCGGCCTGGTCCTTGGGGTGTTTTTTGGGATGGCGGGAATCTTGACCCTGGCAGGCGTTTTGATGACCCGTGTTTACCGCAAATACCGAGATCGAAACCCTGACGGCTACTTGGCCCACATGATCTGGTGGTACACCGGAATAGGTGGGCCAAAAGCCAGGTCGATACCCAATCCTTTTATCAATCGACTGCACTGAGGCACTTCATGCTCAGCAAATTTTTCGGTAACACCGCCGCGGGTCTGAAGAAAGAGAACGCTACGTTCAAGGTACTGCTGTACGCCATGGTCGTTACCAATTTTCTCCTGACAATCGTCGCGCTGAACAAGGAATCGATTCAGACGATTACACCTCCCACGTTGGTGGAACAAGCGTGGGTTGATGAAAACTCGGCGTCTGATTCCTACACCGAAGCGTGGGCGATGTACGTGGCTCTGGTCCTCGGGAACGTCACGCCAGGAACGGCAGAGATGATTCAGAAAATCATGGACCCGTTGCTGTCACCAGACATTTACCAGGCCTTCGTGAACTTGCTGCAGAAGCAGGTCGGCGAAATTCGTCGGGACCGCGTCTCGCTCAAATTCGAGCCTCGCAAAATCACTAAAGAGCCAGGCAAGCCAAACCTCTTCTACGTGAGTGGTCGGTCGACCATGGAAGGGCCAACGGGGAAGAAAGAGCGCGAGGATCGGACTTACGTCGTGGAGATCAGAATCAAGCGCTACAAGCCAATCATCGAGTTCGTTGAAACCTACAAGGGTGGGCCTCGTACTGAGATTGTGCAGAGCCGTCTCGATCGTGCTGAAGAAAACAAAGATCGTCGTCGTCAGGAGCGTGAACGTGAACGTGCACAATAATTTTAAGGCCCTGGCTGCGATGCTTTTGATTGCGGCCTCTACGGCGCATGCAGAGTCGAAGCTGGTATTGCCCGATATTTCAGTGAGTAAGGCGAACGCGCCTCAAGCCCAACCAGCGGCACCAGCAAACGGCAGTACGGTCCCGGTTCCGAGTAAAGAGAACGCTGGACAGGCTGCAAAAACGCCAGAAGCAAAGTCTGCGAAGATGGTTCAGGTTACACCAGGGCAATCAAACGATTTGCCTGCCGTGGACGGATCTGTGATGCATCAACCTAAAGCGGTGAAGGCAGAGCCTGTTGAAACCATGCGGCAGATACTGATTGCGCCAGGGGTGAATACCATCATCCCAATTGCTGTTGGGCATTTGAACCGCATCGTCACTCCATTTGAAGATCCGATCGTTCAGACAGTGACGGGGGCCACCACCAAGGTGGAAAAAAACGTTGTGTACGTTGCCACTGACAATGATACGCCCGTCACGATGTACGTCACGCCAAAGGACGACGAAAGTCTGGCGTTGTCCTTGACCCTTGCTCCGCAGAAAGTTCCGCCAATCGAAGCCAACTTGATTCTGGATGAAGGACGCAGCGCTCAAGGTAAGTCGTCGGGAGGACTCGGTGTGCGCCGCCATTACAGCGGAGCCGCCCGTAAGTGGGAGGAGTCCCAGCCGTATATGGACTCGATTCGCGGAATCATGCGGGCGCTTGCTTTGAACAAGCTTCCGAAGGGTTACAGCCTCGCGAAACTCGCACCAGGCGATACCGTCCCGGCGTGTTACCAGGATGGCCTGGACGTCGATTTCAGCCGGTCCCAGGTGATGCTCGGTCATAACTTCCAAGTGCTGGTAGCAGTCGCTAGTAACGTCACCAATCAACCTCTTTTGGTCGACGAAACAGCCTGTACGCATCCGACGCTGGCTGCTGCTTCGGTTTGGCCGAACAATCTTCTTGAGCCGGGTATGAAGACGGAAATTTACATTGTGCTGCGGGTAGGTGAAGAGCAGACCGATGATTCTCAACGCCCAAGTTTGCTGAATTAAGGGGGGTATGCCGTGACTCTAAAAGATAGATGGTCTCAGCTTGACCCTGTGCATCGTAAGTACTGGACTTGGGGCACCATCGCGACTGTCGTGATTGTTGTGCTGTGGGTATCCGCATCTGTGCTCGACAGTACCAGCGGACCTCGAAAGAAAGCGCGTAAGGAGATTGTGACCGCGCTTACTGACCACGATCCGCGGTCGGTTGGTATCGACGCCATGAACGCGACTCTCAGATCCCAGGGTTCTCAGATCAGCAAACTGATTCAGAACCAGAAAGCCCAAACCGATACGGTTGCAGCGATGAAAGAGGTGACCGAGTCGAACAAGCTGCTGCAGGAGCAAATTACTCGTTTTGCGGGCGATTCGGATTTGCTAAAACAGCAAATGGAAGAGCTCAAGTCGGCGCAAGCAAAGTCCCTCATGGAGGGGGAATCGAAAGGCGGTGATCCTTCTGCATCAGCAGATCCCGGTGCAATGAAAACCCCAACAGGTGGCGAATTCAATCGTTATTCACCTTCAGCAGTACAGAAAAATCCTGAGACCTATTTTGCTTCTGCACCGCAACCACCAGAGCCGCCTAAAAGTGGTTCTGGTGCCAAAAAGGCAGATGCGAAAATCGAAATTCGCACCATTGCCTCCGAAGGAAAAGAAGCGGACCCAAAGGCCGAGAAGGAACATGAAATGTTTCTTCCTGCAGGTTCAATTCTCTCCGGCGCATTGATCACCGGCATGGATGCTCCAACTGGTCAGGGGGCGCGAAAAGAACCTTTTCCAGCTCTTCTGCGGATCAAGAAAGAAGCGATTCTTCCCAACCGGTTTCGGGCTGACATTAAGGAATGTTTCCTCATTGCCAGTGGCTTTGGCGATCTCTCATCTGAGCGCGCTTATTTGCGAGCGGAGGTCATCAGCTGTGTGCGAGAAGACGGCGGGGTCATTGAAACCAAGCTGGACGCATACGCTGCCGGTGAGGATGGTAAAGCGGGCGTTCGCGGTAGGTTGGTCAGCAAACAGGGGCAAATCCTGGCCAGAAGTTTGATGGCTGGCTTCATGCAAGGTGTCAGCGAAGCGTTCAGCGTGAAGAGCGTACCGACGATCAACGTACGCGATATCAACAACACCAACTCAAACAAAACCTATAGCCCTGTAATGGAACAGGCATTTAACGGCGAAGCACTTCAAGGTGCTGCGATCAGTGGTACCGGCAAGGCTTTGGAACGCATCGCCGATTTCTATCTTCAGATGGCCGAGAGTCTGTATCCGGTGATTGAAGTCGATGCACTTCGCGAGATCGACTTTATCGTCAAACGCGGCCAGACCCTCAAGCTTCAACCATAAATCCTGACCCCCACTCGGGGGGCGAATTCGCCCTCCGCATGGGCCTCGCATGCCCAAAAATCAGCACACTTGGAGATTTAACAATGCGCGGACTTTTAACTTCGATCGTTCTAATCGCCGCCTCTTCACTGGGGGGTGCTCGTTCTTGTCCATCGGTGAACCTGATTACGGCTGTAAAGGGATGCCTGAGGGCGTTACCTGCATGTCCGCCCGTGATGTTTATAGCGCGACTGAGAGCGACAGCTTCCGCAAGCGTTTGGGGCCAGGTGAAAGCTCCGCAAACGCAGAGCCTCAGAGCGGGAAAACCGAAGTTGCAGTTCATCAGCCTGTTGCTGGCGAGCGATACGTCATTCCGAAAGCAGCTCGACAGCCTCTGCCAATTCGGAGCCAGGCGACGGTTATGCGTATCTGGGTCGCACCCTGGGAAGGCAAGGACGGGGACCTCAATGTTCCCGGCTACGTGTACACCGAAATTGAGCCACGCCGCTGGGAGCTTGGGAATCCATCGCCCAAGGTCACTCCGACTTTGCGGCCCCTGCAAATCCAACACCCGACTGCGCAACCAACTCCTGATACCAAGAACCCCCTTGGTGTAAGTCCGTAGTACCCCCAACTATCGAGGAACATATGATGCAAAACCTGTTCGAACGCCAAGAAGGTGTTCCAAAACTTAATCGCAACCGCAACCGCAACCGCAACCGCGATCGCAATCGCAGCTACGCACAAGCCGCCCTGGTCGTTGGGTTGATGGTGTTCGGTCGTATGGCATTGGCCGGTACCGGTGGTGAAGAGTTCGACCCCATCTGGCAAAGCCTGCAGGGCTGGATGCAGGGCACTCTGGGCCGGGTAGTTGCCGGTGCGATGATCCTGGTCGGCCTGGTGGGCGGTGTCGTTCGTCAATCCATCATGGCTTTCGCAACGGGCGTCGGCGGCGGTGTTGGGTTGTATAACTCGCCAACCGTGATCGAATCGATCATGTCCGCCACGATCCATCCTGCATTCGTTTAAACGACTCAGGTAATACCAATCGGGGGGCGACCCCCACTCAGGGGGCAAATTGGCCCCCTTTTGCCTATCCTCCTCAGCAAGATAGTCCTGCATATTCCGCATTGGCAGGACATCTATGACTCCCTGGCTTACACACCTCCGCAAACTAGCCCTGCTAGGCATCGTCTTCGTATCCGTGCAGGCGAGCGCAGAATGCACCTTCAGCAACGCTACCATGTGGCAGTCCTGCAGCGGCCTGACCAACTGCGTCGGAAATGGCCAGCCGGTGCTCTGGGTTAATGGGGTTAATTTAGGCGTTTCACCATCGCAAGAGCTCAATGTGAATGGTGTGAAGTACACCCGCGGAGCGCAGACAAAAAATGACGTTAAAGACAACGGTGTTGTCGACGCGCGCTGGCAGGTTTGTACGGATTCAAATCAGCCGCCGATCGCAGACGACGCGACGTTGGTCATTGATGAAGAGACACCTGGCCAGGTCACGCTGAGTAGCCGTGACCCTGATGGCCCAGACCCAGTGATCTATCGACTCGATACAGTACCGAGTACGGCGGTCGGAAGGGCCACTCTGGTGGGTAACCAGCTCACGTTTACCCCTGCACCGGACTGGAATGGGGCGGCTATCGTAGGGTATCGGGTACAAGACTCTAAAGGTATGTGGTCCGAACCGGCCAAAGTTCAAATTACGGTCAATCCGGTGAACGATGTCCCGTCGGTCGATGATCGCGAGATTGTTACCCCGGAAGATGTTGCGGCATCAATATCCTTGACGGCGCATGACCCAGACAAGGGCGATACACATACATTCGAAATCACCGCGTCCCCTTCAGCTGAGGAGGGTACCGCCACCATCGTCGGGAACAAGCTCACATTTGCACCCGCCCAAGATTGGAACGGTGCTACACGGATTCAATATCGCGCTCGTGATTCCGCTGGAGCAGTATCGAACATCGCAACGGTCCAAGTAGTGGTCAAACCGGTGAACGATGTACCGGTGATGCAGCCCATCACCATCACAACTGCAGAGGACCATGAAACATCCGCACCGTTGTCAGCCACTGACATTGATAGCCCAAACGATTTCATCTTCGAGGTCTACACCCAGGTTCCAGCCTCGGAAGGTTCGCTGATCGTAGTTGGGAACACGCTGGTGTTTAAACCGGCGAAAGACTGGGCTGGAACTACATCCGGTAAAATCGTTGCCCATGATACCGACCATGCCAGCTCCCTGCCCGTAGACGTTCTGATTACCGTAACTCCAGAGAACGATGCGCCTTCGTCCAAAGACGAGAACATGAGCCTGGCCCAGGGGCAATCCCAATCAATCACCATCTCGGTTGTCGACCCTGACAAAGGTGATTCTCATACGGTGAGCTTGCTGGACCCGGTTCCGGCATCTTTCGGAACGCTATCGGTGTCAGGCTTGAACATCACCGTATCCCCAAATGCAAAGTTCGCGGGCAAACAAAGCTTTAGGTTTGTGGTCAGGGATAAGGCGGGCGCCGTCTCCGCACCGAACACGCTGTTTGTCGATGTGCAGAAGGTAAACGCGCCGCCGAGTCTGTCAGCTCTATCGTTGAAGACCCAACTCGGAGTCCCGGTCGAAGCCATGTTGGCAGCTACAGATCCAAATGGTGATTCACCGATTTCATACCAGATCTCATCTGCTCTCCCGGCTGAGGCAGGTTCACTGAGCCTCAGCGGGTCCAAAATTCAATACACACCAACACCTGGTTGGGTGGGGATCTCATCGGCCTCTGTTATTGCTATTGATCCCGAGGGTGCGGTTTCCGTACCTGCGACTATTTCAGTAGAGGTTCAGAACCACATCGTGGTCGCTCAGGATCCGGATGATCCTGACAGCCATGCGATCGTTATTGTTGCTCAACCACCAGCAAGCGTTGGCAGCATCAAGGCTAATGGTCTTGAGGTCGTGTTTACGCCAGTTGCGGGTTTCTATGGCGAGGCTTCTTTCACCTATCTTATTCGAGATGCGGCAGGCGCTGAGTCCCCTGTTACGACAGGAAGTATATCGGTCAGCAAGTACAACTACGCCCCCACCTCGACCAGCGCGAACCTTGTAGCTGAACAAGGTCTCAAGTCCGATCCAGTAACGCCAGCTGTGATTGATCCGAATCCCTATGACCAGGGTCGGCATACCTTTACGGTACCAGCACAGTCCATGATTGGCTTCGCCGAAGTCATCAATAACCAGCTCGTGTACACCGCACCATACGATTTCGAAGGAGTGACCCAGTTCAAGTACATCGCGGTCGACGAGGGCAATTTAGCCGTTTCTGGCATTGCCTCGGTCACAATCAAACACAAGAACTTCCCACCAACTGGTCTGTCGCTGATGATGACAACGCCGGAAGGTGTACCGGTCAGCGGTGTGCCAACTGTTGAAGACAAGAACCCTGCTGATCCACACACCTTCACGATCGAGACGCAGCCGATTGTGGGGGTTGTCGAACTCGTGGGCGGTGCTGTGAAGTATTCACCGCCGGACTCATTCTTTGGCGTCATCACCTTTACTGTTCGTGCGGCGGACCCGAGTGGAGAGTCGGTCGTTGGAACCGTGTGGGTCGACGTTCAGCGCACAGTCAAAGCTCCTGAAGCGCTTTCCGGCAAAATCACAGTCAAGGAAGGGCAGGTTAGTGAGCCGTACTATCCAACCATCATCGATAGCAATGCATATGACTTGATGAGACACCAACTGTCGATCGAAATGAACGGCGCCCACGGCCTGGCTGAGGTACTGAACAACAGAATCATCTACACCCCGTCGGACAGATTTTTTGGACAGGATACGATTCAGGTTAAGGCGACTGACCCAAGTGGTCTTTCTGTCGTGGGGGAAATCGAGGTCGTAGTAACCCAACACAACTATCCGCCCACGGAGACAAACGTCACGATCTACACCGTCGAAGGGCAGCCCAGTAATCCGGTACAACCCTGGATCGTCGATCCTAATGCCTGGGATAGCTTCACGGTAGAGATCATCAGGCAGCCATCCAATGGCAAGGTCGTGGTGACAGGTGACCGTTTGGTCTATACGCCAAATCTTGGCTTCAGCGGTGAGGAGCTATTCAGATTCCGTGTGGTAGACACTGGAGGTTTGTATGTAGAGGGCGTTGGTACAGCGCAGGTGGCGAGGTTGAATTCGGCGCCCACTGATATCGGACCCGATGAGGTGCTGATGTACGAGGGCGTTGGTGGGAATGCCCTTATGAGCGTATCTGATCCTAACCTTTGGGACGCTCATCGTCTGGAGGTCGTCAACCAGCCTGAACATGGCACTGTCAATTTCAACGGCCTTGAAATGGACTACCGCACCGATGGCAAGACACCTACGGTAGTAAGACTGCGGGCGACTGACCGCGGCGGTCTTTCGTTCGAGAAGGACATCCATATCAAGTTCCGTCCGGCCAGTGACATTGTCATCGATCGGCCGATCCTTGAGCTGGGCTTCAAACCAGTAATTCCAGGCGTTACCGCTGCGTTGGTGGACGGTAACGGACGGCATTCGTTCCGTGTTCTGGACAAGGACGCAATGAACGCGCTCGGGAACGATATCGTAGCGGTCGTTCAACCGACGAGCTCGCTCGGCATTCGCTTGGGTCACAGAGCTCTGGCCGTTGGAGACGGCAGCCGATTCACTCCCGACCTGATCTCGCCGACGTCGTTAGAGGAGCCGCTTGCGGCGCTTTCTGCAGGTGATAGCGGAAAGTCCATGGTTCTTTTATCGAGAATGGACAGAACCGGCCCGGTCTATGCGGTGCCCGTCAGCGTCTGGTCGATACAAGGCGGTCTTGAATCACAGTCCTGGAAAATGCTGCAGGGTGTTGGCCGTTCGAAGGTTGAGTTCAAACCGTCGAACAACGTCTGCGTTCCTACAACGTCAATTGTCGCCGCAAAAGCCCGAAATGTTATCGATGCTCCGACCTGCTACCTGGAGTGGGCTACGACCCCTAAGGAATGGAAGGATCGGAGTAACCGGGACACCCTGAGTCTCGAAGCCGCGGGGTCACAGGTCATGGTTGAACCTGTCAGAGCTACTTCATACGTAGTCGACAGGGATGGGAATAAGTTCTTCATGGCCAACTTTGACCATGACTTGGAAACGGTGCCCCTTGATGGATCTATCCGGCTTGGTCCTGAACCAGCAATACAGCAGGTTTACTACAAGGTGGAGGACATCAATTTCCTGCTCAAGCAGATTGCGGGGCCAGAATGTACGCTCACAACCGTCGAACAGCGCGCGAAGATTTCGTCGTCCAGCTGGTCGTCGAACGTTATGTGCTATGTGAAATGGACCCAAATTCCAAACGGCTTGCAGCAGCGTGAGAACTGGGAACGTCCATATCTGCTGAACGCAGTTCAAGAGCTTGGGCCGCAAACTATCAAATGGGCCGTTTCGATTTTCTCGCCAACAGGTATCGAGATCAAAGCCAGTGAGGGCGAGCACACCTTTAATGCTATGGAGCCCGCTACCCTGGCTATCAGCATGGACAATCGCAGGCTGATCAAGGGCGATCTGTATTCGGCGCCTCTGTCTGGCGGCTATCTCGGTGAGTTAGCAATCAAAGGCTTTAACGCGCCGATCAAACTCATACTGACTCAAGATGGTCAGGTGATTGAGAACGGTGTTGCGCCCAAGAGCTGGATGGATGAACAAAATGTTCGCCGCCGTGTGAATGCTAACGCGAAAAGCAGTCTGTGGACTTTGTCTGCATTCAACGCGAAAGCTGCGTTTGAAGCATTGCCAGGCAGCCTTGTCGAGCACGAGTTTGACATTCTGTCCGTTCCTGACGACGGTATTAAACCGGTCATTCTCAACAAAGAAACGACAGTCCTTTCAACAGAAAAATTGTCGATCGATGTCGGTATCCAGGATGTCTACGTTCCTGGGAACACCTATGACGCCAGCACAATGGGTCAATGGCAAGTACGTTTGCTGGCGATGAAAAGTTACAAGGAATCGACGCCGCTGACCGACTGGGTAGACACCAACGGGGCGGGGGAAACGTCCTTTGATGTGCCGGTGGCCGATGTGGCTGGCGATGTGTTGCGCATTGTGGCTGAAGCGCGCGTTATCTCGCCGGTACCGGAATATTCTTCCGTACGGACAGGCCTCAAACCATTGTTCCTTTCTGTCCTCAATGGTGATCCTTTGGACGGTTCGGTTAGAGCTCTGAGAATGTCGGGGGAAGCCCCGCTTCGTGTGACTCTCTTTGCCGATTTGGCCAAGAGGAAAGAGACGCGTGATCTGGGCACTGTCAACTGGGAGATGTCTACCAACAACGGAGGGTCCTGGCAGCCTGTCAAGAATCCATCCCGCGCATCGCAACGGCTGTCGATGTCCCTGAACAAAGGGAAATACCTGGTGCGAGCTCAACTCGTGAACAAGCACAGTGGGGCCACCTCGATGACTCAGAGTGTTGAGATTGAGGCCTACAATGTTCCAGCCGTGAGAATCAAAGGGCCCGGTAACGTGTTTGTGACCGGGACAGCTCACTACAGGCTTCAGAACAAAGACAATACTGTATTCGATCCGTCGGACAAGAAAATCGAGTGGTCCCTCGACCGAGGCAAAACGTGGGAGGAGGGGACCGGCACCCTGGATATTACCCGCGACGTGCAGGACAGGATTTATGTCATGGCCAGGGCCCGCTATCTGGACTCGCCTGAAGAGCCAGGTGCTTACCGCAAGGTTCGTGGCGCTGTCGGCTTCAGGGCTATCCGGCCACCGCGTGTGCAGATCCTTGGGCGGACCCGTCCAGAGATCGACAAGCCCGTCACCTGGACGGCGAAAATCTACCCGCCTTACATCAACATGGACGTTGAAATGGGCAGTGAGTTCATCTTGCCGACGGGGGAAGTGGTAAAGGGTAACACTGTCGAGTTCACTCCGACCGCAGAGGACCGTGATCGTCCCGACAACTATCTTTCCGTCAAATCCTGGGTCGTCGACTGGGAGTCCCGTGGAGCCATTGGAACGACTACCAAACGCTTGGATTTCTGGGAATACGTCTGGCCGACTTGGTTCCTGCAGCCCACCTACACCGCGGAGTATGCCCCTGCCCAACTGGAAATGCGGGTGAAGTTCAATGGACCATTCAAAGAGTTTGAGAAGCTCAATTTCGATTGGGAGTTACCTCCTGTGTCCGGATTCACCATGGTCAAGGACGATTACGCCCCAGTGAGGATCGTTTCGATCGATGAACCGGGCGAATTTATGTTCAGGGTGCATATTAGCGATGGTCGCGGGAACTACAGCGTGGTTGAACGAAGCCTTCGCTTCCGAGAGCCGCCGCCATGGAATGTGGGCATCAATTGGGCTGGAGACAACCCTGCAAGTCGGGCACCGCTCGGGATATTCCTCAGACCTTCGATGACGGGTGGCCACCCAAGGGACCGAGTCACAAAAATGGCCTACAGCATCAATGGCGAGTTACTCGATATTGGAAAATCACGGTATGGCAGAGCCAAGTTGCCCGAGGCAGGCACTTACCAGATCAGTTTGGATATCGAAACTGAAATGGGTAAAACAGCCCGTAAAGAAGTCGAGGTGGAAGTGAAGGAGAACAAACCGCCTGTCTGCGAGTTGGAGGTCACCGAAGGGTTTGGCGCTTGGACGGCGAAAGCCAACTGCAAGGACGAGGATGGGAAAATTGCCAAGCACCTATGGATGCTCAATGACACAGAAGTCGGTATCAACGGAAGAATCATCACCGTATCTAAAAAGTCCTATGCATCAGCACCTCAGATTCGGCTGATCGGAGTGGACGACTCTGGCGCCGAATCCGAACCTGTCGTCTGGTAAGAACGAGTATTTATCGGGGGCCCTTCGGGGCCCTTTTTGCCTCAACCCGTCTTCGACGACCCCCCGTAAGGGGGTGAATGTGAGCCATCAAAGCAGGGGCCTTTCCATAGTCTTCCACTAGATCCCTAAGTCTTGTGAGAGGACTCCAATGACCAAATTCATCCTGGCAACGATCGCGGCGTTCACCGTAGCGATTGGCTTGTTTTCATCCCCCCTGTCCCTTGCAGCAGAGAACTTGGTTGGACTCCCAGTCAACGGCCTGGCTGTTGCCGAGAAGAATGGAAAGCTCCGGTACGTGTCGGACAATGGGCGCTTTCTGATTGAAGGCCGTATGTACGACACCTGGAACAAGGAGTACATCGACTCGCTGGAAATGGCAGACCGAGCGTCGAAGTACATCGACTTCGAGAAGATGAAGTTCAATGTTCAAGACCTTGATCCTCTGGTGTTCGGGACTGGCAAAAAGCAGGTCACTGTTTTCGTCGATCCCTACTGTGGTTTCTGCCACAAGATGTTCGGGCAGATGCAGGATCTGCAAAACGAATACACCTTCAACATCGTTCAGCTACCGATCCTTGGCGAAACCAGTGTCGCGCGAGTACGAGACGTAGTTTGTGCAGCAGACAAGTCCGAAGCACTGAAGACGGTGCTGGCCGGGGACAACAAAAGCGACCTGAAACAGGTGGCCTCGTGTGACCAGCTTCCGGTTAACAAACGGCTGATCACAGCGCAGTTTTTTGCGATCAAGGGTGTTCCGCACTCGATTCGACAGGACGGTTTCATTACCAAAGGGTTCATCCCCGATCTGAAGGGCTGGTTAGCCCAAGGTAAGGGCTGAGGTCGATATGGGTATTTTTCAGAAGCCGATCTACCGCCTCGGAGATCACCTGCAGGTCCTCGCCTACTCTCCCGACAACAAGCTGTTTCTGCTGGACGACAACGCAATGGGTTTCGCGTTTGTCTGCCAGCCTCTTTCAGGCGGCGATGAAAGCGTTGCCGAACACTTGCGTTCACTGCTGAAGCAGTCCTGGCCCAAAGATTCGCTGATGCAGTTCACCCTGTTCGCGGGGCAGAACATCACCCATCAGATCCAAGCCCTAATGCGCCGCCGCATGGCGCAAACAGATCCACTGCTGCTGAACGCTATTCAGGAACGTGCAGACTATCTGACCGCGGCGACTTTGAAGCCCATCGATGCGTTCTCGGGCATCAAAGTCAGGGATGCGATTCTGGTCATTACCGTGCGTTTGCCAATGGAATCGATGGAGCCTACGGCAAAGGAGATCGAGGAGTACTCGGACTACCGCACCCAGTTCGAGTCCACACTAAGCTCGGTTGGTTTTGCTCCTCGGGCAATGACCAACGATCTTTACGTCGAGGTCATGTCATCGATTCTCAACCAAGGCGAGAACGCTTCGTGGCGAGATCGTTTGCCCGTCGAGGCTGAGACTGACAAAGAACTGAAGTACCAAATCCTCGACTACGACAAGGCTGTAGAGCCACATCCAGATTACATCAAGATCGGCGATACCCTGATCAAGACACTGAGTGTCAAGCGTATGCCAAAAGTGGCATATCAGGGCAAGGCAGCCTGGTACCTGGGCGACATGATGACTGGGCGTCACGGTATCCGTGACAACTGCATGATTAACATGACATTGCAGTTTCCAGACCAGCAATCGGCCAAGGACAAAATGTCCGCACGCCGCACTTGGGCAAACAACCAGGCCTACGGCCCGCTGCTCAAGTTTGTACCTGTTTTGGCCGCAAAGAAGCACAGCTACGACGCCCTGTTCAAGGAACTGGACGACGGGGACCTGATGGTCCGAACCTACCTATCAGTGACAGTGTTCGCTCATGACCGTGAACGGCTAGTTCGAGCCTCCAGCGAGGCTCGTAACTATTGGGGCGTACATCAGTTTCAGCTGATGGAAGATCGCTTTTTCATGCTTCCTCTGTTCTTGAATTCGCTGCCATTCGGCGCTGACATCAAGGCCATCAAAGAGACTTACCGCTACAAGACCATGGCGATCAGCCATGCGTTGCCGCTCTTACCCATCTACGGGGATTGGAAGGGGACGGGCTCCCCTGAGATGTGTTTCGTGAGCCGTAACGGTCAGCTCATGAACTTTGACCTGTTCGATTCGGAAACAAACTACAACGCTACGGTCGCCGCGCAATCCGGTTCAGGAAAGTCATTCCTGACCAACTACCTGATCACCTCCTATCTGAGCTCCGGCGCTCAGATTTGGGTAATCGATGTCGGTCGGTCGTACGAGAAGCTGTGTCACGCCTTCAACGGTGACTTCATCGAGTTTACTGAAGCCTCGAAGATTTGCTTAAACCCCTTCGAACTGGTTCAGCAGTACTCAGAAGAAGAAGACGTACTGGTCGGACTGCTATCTGCCATGGCCGCGCCTACACAGCCGCTTTCAGACCTTCAGGTCTCCGGCCTCAAGCGTCACCTCACGAAAGTATGGCTTGAGAAAGGCACCTCGATGTTGGTCGACGACATCGAGCAGAGCTTGCTGTCGGACGATGATGAGCCGATCCGCAATATCGGTAAGCAGCTGTATACCTTCACCTCCGCAGGTCAATACGGGAAGTTCTTCAACGGAAAGAACACCGTTGCCTTCAACAATCCCTTCACAGTTCTGGAGCTTGAAGAGCTGAAGGGCCGTAAGCACTTGCAGCAGGTGGTGTTGCTCCAGCTGATCTACCAGATTCAGCAGAACATGTACCTGGGCGATCGCGATCGCCGGAAGATCGTGATCATCGACGAGGCTTGGTCGCTTCTCACCGAGGGAGACGTGGCCAAGTTCATCGAGCACGGCTATCGCCGATTCCGGAAGTACGGTGGCAGCGCGATCACCATTACTCAATCAGTGAACGATCTTTACGCAAACCCCACCGGGCGGGCGATTGCAGAGAACAGCGCAAACACCTTTCTCCTTGGCCAGAAGAAAGAAGCGATCAACCAGATCAAGAAAGATGAACGACTACCTCTTTCCGAAGGCGGCTACGAATACCTGAAAACCGTGCATACGGTGAAAGGCCAGTACTCGGAAATTTTCATGATGACCGACCGCGGCAGCGGCGTTGGGCGCCTCACGGTAGACAAGTACAGCCTGCTTCTCTACTCGACAGCGCCTGAAGACGTCCAGGCCATCAATACCTACGTCAAACAGAATTTCAGTACCGCTGATGCCATCAAGGCGGTCATCAATGATCGAGGAGCACGAGTTTGAAAATTATCCCCTATATCGCACTGGCCGTTTCTCTTGCCGCGCTTTATTTGGCCTGGGAGGCACGTCAAAACGAGGTGCCGAAAATCGCGGTCATCAACATTGCAGCGGCCATCGAAGCGATACCGGGAGAACGCACCCCGGAAGCTATTGAAGAAGCCACCAGCAAAACTTACCAGCAGGCCGCACGCCTAGCTGCCCGTGGATTTCTGGTCCTCGATAGTCGGGCGGCGATCCAGGTCCCCGCTGATATGGAAGTCCCACTGCCGAGCATGAACCAAGCACCGGAAGAGGGGTTGCCTCAGTGAAGAAAAAGATGAGCCGAGGCGAGTTCCTGGTTAAGAGCTTCGCATTGACTGCGGTTGTCGCTTGCGTGGTGGGCGGAGGAAGCACGTTGTTGGCCGATCGTTACTCCATCGGCATTGACCCTCAGCAAAGCCGATGCCTGGGATACAGGGTCTTCTTTATCGACAAGACAGACAAGATTCCTGAAAGGGGGAAGATTTTCACTTTCAAAGCGCTCGGGACTGAGCCGTATTTCCCCAATGGTACCTTGCTTACAAAAATGATCGATGGTGTCCCAGGCGACCGGGTACAAGTCGGTCATGACGGAGTCGTCGTGAATGGTAGCCAGGTTCCAACCGCTGATGGTTTGTACCTGGCGGTGACGTTGAACAAACCCGAATCAAGGTACATCCGCGACGAGTACCTGGCGACGGGAAAATACTGGTTCTCCGGCAGAACTAAGGACTCTTTCGACTCGCGCTACTGGGGGACGGTAGATGAGACCCAGCTCGTCGGTCGGGCCTATCCGCTATGGTGAGGCCAATCCATAAGGTGATCGCCCTGACGGCTTTCGCTTCGTTGCTTCCATTCACTTTGGGCGCCGCTGAATTGACGTCTGAAGACGTCACCGGGTGGGCGAAAAGTATTGCTGCAGAACAAGGCGACTACACCGGCAACCCGTTGGAGAGCATTCCTGACCAGGTGAAAGCTGATCCCGAGACAAACCTCACTGCCAGCCCCGATCGGAAGGTTTTTCAAGGACGCCGTACGTTGATTTTCGTCTCACGGTCCATGTCGGACAATGAGCTGAAATCCATTCTGCTTGAGAACGCCGACGATACATCCGTGCAGCTGGTAGTGCGCGGATTCCCCGATGGCGTCAATACAGCTGAGGCGATAGCGCACCTGCAAAAGCTCGTCATGGAGACACACTCAAAAGCCGGTTTAATCATCGACCCACCGGCTTTCAAGCGTCACAACATCACGGAGGTACCGGTAACCATCCTGGAGGAGAGCGAGGTGGCGTTGCTGACCGCGAAAGGGAACAGCAGCGCCCAATATGTCGCCGATGCTTATGCTCAGGGCCAGAGGGGCGACCTCGGTGTTACCGGCCCGATGATGGACATCGCCGAAAGGGACTTGGTCGACGTCATGCAGGAGCGTGCTCATCAGCTCGACTTTGAGAAGTTGAAAAAATCAGCGAAAGATCGATTCTGGGCGAACCAAAAATACTTTGAGCTCGATCATGCCGTTGAAAGCAGAACACGTGAGATCGACCCAACTGTGATTGTTGGCCAGGACATCCTGGACCCGAAGGGCAATGTAATTACAGCTAAAGGGACAAGAATTAACCCCTTGGACATTCGGCCATTTACACAGCGATTGGTTGTTTTCGATGGAAGAGATAAAGGGCAAGTAAAATTTGCCAAGCAAGAGTTCGACGATCATTCCCAGACCACACGAGTGACATTGATTCTCTCTGCCCTTGATACGACTGATGGTTGGGAAAGCTTTCAGCAGTTGCAAAAAGAGCTTGGCGCTCCGTTGTATTTACTCACACCAGAAGTCCTTACGGCTTTCGAAGTTGAGAAAGTACCAAGCATTGTTTACTCCGACCGTAATAAGTTCATCGTTCAAGAAACCATGGTTGAGAGGCTCACGGAATGACTTTGAAACTTGCTGTTCAGGGACTTCATGCCTGGAGTTCTCTTCAAGGGTACGAAGTGCTAGCGCGTAAAGTAGAGCCGGAAGGTCAAATATTGGTTCCTCATGAGTTCGTGCTCCCCGAGCGTGGGTTGTCGTGGTGTGAATTAGACAGCCTGGTCCTCGGCTTGGCCAACTCATCGGACTTTCTTCGGAACACTTCGGTACCGATATTCATAAATCTCTCCGCTGCGACATTGAGAAACGAAATCCTTTTAGCCCGTGCAGCCAACCAGTTGCAGGTACTGCGCGAATGGGTTTCCAATGATGTGGTGCTTGAGGTCTCCGAGAAGTACTACGCAAGTAAAGAGGTTATGGCTCATCAAGTTACCCACCTGAGAAGCTTGGGTATAAAACTGGCTATTGACGACTTTGGGTATGAGCATTCTGATATTGAACGCTTAAAATTGGTGCATTGGGATTATTGTAAAATCGATCTTACTGCTTTGAGACTGTCAGAAAATCTCGAATGGTTGTATGAGGCCTATCAGTATTGCACAAGCGATGGCGTTCAAATGGTGCTTGAGCGCTATGAGCAACCTCGACCATGTGAAGTTATTAACTCTTTGAAAGGCGCTTGGATACAAGGTTTCTCTTTGTCCAAGCCGATGTTGATAGACACTCCTGTAGGGTCGAATTGAATGAAGTCGTTTCTTAAAGTTCTGGGGCTGTTCTTCGTGCTAATTTCCGGAGTGAGCGCCGAGAGCCTGCCAGGAGATCCTACATGCCAAAATGCGCAAATATTAGGTCCGAAGATTTTTACCGATGTTTGCTGGGCGTGTTTATTCCCGATCAAAGTGGCAGGCGTGAGTCTATTCGGGGGCACGGCTCCGGATAAATCGAGTAACAAAACTGTCTGCGCGTGCTCGGACAACAACGGTATCTACCGCCCTGGCCTCGTGACATCTATGTGGCAACCTGCTCGTCTGGTGGAGGTCGTCAGATCGCCTGGCTGCTCGATGGCACTAGGTGGCGCTAACCTGGCGATCGGCGACAAACGTCTGCGTGGACATAATGGCAGCGGGGACTACGACAGCGGTGATACGGTTTTCTACAATGTTCACTACTACTCCTTCCCCTTGCTACAGATCCTCGAAATATATCTTCCTAGTCGGTGCAACATTGATGGCTTCAACGACTTTGACTTAATTTCTATTAGTGAAATCGACCCAACCTGGACCAACCCAGAACTGGCGTTCTTCACGCACCCCGAGGCAGCGGCTGTGAGTTCGCCGATCGCGCAAGCAGCGTGTACTGCTGAAGCCCTGACCCTCACGGCTGGCCAGCCTCTGGATTCGATGTGGTGGTGTGCAGGCAGCTGGGGAGCAATTTATCCATTTGCGGGCCATACCGGAAACATGGAGTTCGAGCGAAGTACGTCCTTGCTGGCAGCAAAAACATTGGCGGTCCAGCATCGCCGCGGCCTCGCTCGCCTGACCATGGGTGACGAAGCACTCTGTAAGTCACAAATTTTCCCGACGGTGGTGAAGTCCCAATACAAGCTCGCGATGTTCTCCCCGCTTCCCGAAACCGCTCGTGCTCATTGGATTGGAGAGCATCCAATGAAATGGAATGGCGGCCCTGGCGGTCGACTGATTCCCTTTGTTGGCGAAGACGCGCTTTACATGCTGTGGCGTTGGGCTGACTGCTGCGCAACATTGTAGGTGACCGGATGAATATTTTAAGAAACTCGAAACTTGTCACTGCTGTGTGCGTGCCATTGATGGGACTGATGCTGAATACTGTCGCGTTTAGTGCTTGGGCCGATGGAGTCACGTCTTCAGCGGCTGAAGCTAATCAGTTTGGTAACCAATTCTTAAAGGATTATCAAGGGCCAGTCAGTAATGGTGGTAATGGCGCAATCTTCCCAGGTGGGGGAACGGTCAGCGTTGACAGTCTATTTCCTGGTGCGGGAGGTGGTTCAAATACCAAGCTCAACAATGTCTACGGCAACGATAAAGACACCCAGCTCATAGGGCGCGGCGCTCAGACTCGTCTTGAAACAGAGCAGGGCGGGAATGGTGATGCCTATAGAACATTGGTTGACTCATCAAACCGGGCTAGCCCGAACCTGATAAAAGACCCTATTTGGAATACGACAGACGAGGTCCTTTCAAAACCAGATCTTTTCAAGGGCGAATTTTCTGCTTGTAAAGCAGAGTCTGTTTTCAATAACACAACAATCAAGAAACACATCCCAGATTACAGAACTTGCGAGCGGATTACAGACACTTCTGGAGCGCACGTACTTAAGCATTCCTACAATGCTGGCGTTCTTGTTCATGATGCAGGGCCCGCAAATATCCAAAGCTGCGGAGTTGGCTGTGTGTACCTCTGGCTGGGTACTGTCGGCGATAACTACTGGAAAGGTTACTGCACGATTTTCGAAGAGTTCATGAAGGTTAGAATCGTAAACCCTGATGCGATTACAAAAGCCACTTTGGAATACGCAAAGTATGACGACTATATGCAAGTCTGGACCGGCAACACCAAGATATGGAATGGTCCTAACGGAAACTTTCCTCCGGAAACCGGTGGAGCATGTGAGTTAGGAACATCTTGGGAGCAAACGCTGAATACAGACGTCACCCAGTATTTTAAGGTGGATGGTCAGGTTGAATTTAAAACCCGTGTTTCCGTTGCGGGTGAAGGTGAGGGCTACGCACGCATTAAAGTTTTGTTCGACCCTAATAAAGCGGTTACTCAAGATGAATATTTCTCAGAGGAGGCTTACAAAGCTGCTACCCAAGTAGCCGATGGTTTTTGCACCGCGCCAGCATTAACTTGCAGTGACATGCCAACAGTGACAAATGGTTGCACCTTTATCAATGGCGTTCAGGTGTGCGAGAGTAATTTAAAGCCTTCGCCATTTCCTAGCATTAGCCCGCTGTGCAGACAAATTAACTTCACATCTGAATGCAAGTTTTATCAAGGGGATATGGAGTGTTACGTCGATGCGCATGGCGTGAAGCGCTGCCCAACGAACAATGGTGGGAATTTGGATTCCTGCAAAAAATTCGAGGATGACCCGAAGTGCGGATTTATCGAGCAGAAATGTGTTGGCGGGGCCCAGGGCAAGTCCGGATCTTGCGCCGTATTTGAGGAGGTGTGGGACTGTGGCGTCGACGTTGATGTACCCAATCAGCAGGTCGACACCACTTACAATTGCGCGGGCCCAGTTCGTTGTGCCGGTGGGGAGTGCTACAACCCGACATACGACAAGAGCAATGACTTCTCCAAGGCCGTAGCAGCCCTGCAGATCGCCCAGTCAGCACAGCACGATATGGACTGTACTGGAGATGACGGGATCGAGAACAACCGTTCCTGTGCTTTGTTCAAGGGCGAACCAATGGAGTGCAAAAAGGCGGTGGGCGGATGGGTCAATTGTTGCGAGAACCCTGGCGGCATCTCCTTGGCTGATTACGTGAACCTCACGATCAAAACCTATTCCTTGATGGAGGCCACCGGTAACTTCGAGATGACCAAACCCGTCTATGGCGCGTGGAACCAACTGAAGCAACCAATCATCGACGGTATTAACTCGGCCTGGCGTGCGACGAGCGATTTGTGGGCGTCCATGACGGACTCCGGGATGGCGGCCACCGATCTGGTGGCGAAGGGGGCAGAGCAAGGCATCATTGCCACATTCAAGCAGACTCTGATGAACAAGACGGCGGAATGGACAGCCCAGACATTCGGCGCCCAGGCTGCCAACGCCGTGTTCGTCAGCGAGGCGGGTGGCGAGTTTGCCAAGACGGGGGCCGACGGTACGGTCTCGACAGGTGGTAACGCGGCTCTCGGCCCAGTGGCGCAGAACATCGCCATGGCCGCGAACGTGATCATGATCATTTATACGATCTATGTTCTGACTGAGATCCTTGTAAACATCATCTGGGAGTGCGAAGCAAAAGAGTTTGAGCTCGGCGCTAAAAAGGAACTTAAGGTGTGCCACTTCGTCGGTAGCTATTGCGCCTCCAAGACCCCGCTGGGTTGCATCGAGAAGAGAGAATCCTACTGCTGCTTCAACAGCCCGGTCGCACGGATCCTCCAGGAGCAGATTCGTGCCCAGCTTGGATCGACTTTCGGCGAGGCGGAAAACCCGTCATGCGACCCTATACCGATTGCGGCGCTAGACAAAGTGAACTGGGACAAAATCGACTTAGGCGAGTGGATTGGCATTTTGCAGACAACAGGCAATTTTCCAAACGCGAGTACGGTAAATCTCGACAACCTGACAGGGCAGGGGAGCAACCTCAACGTAAAAGGAGACCGACTCGACACTCTGAAGCGCAACGAGCAGCGTCTGCAGGGCATCGACGCCGACACTCTGCGTCACGAAGCGGAGACGCAGGGCTGGACCGAGGTGAAATAGCCCTGGCAATGAGGCAAATAAAAAAAACGGGTATCGCAGCCCGTTTTTTTGTGTGTGCCCAAAAGGTCGGTGAGTCAATTTCATTAGGCCCTGTAATTGCCCCGGACAAGGGGGCAGTCATCTCGATTGTGTTCTCTACTCGCGTGGGAATATGGATGCGTTTATGTGGACTGTACGCCAGCCAAATAGGCGCATTGCGCACCGTACCAGCCGTAGCTGGGCAAGAAGGGAAGAAATCATATGCAACTCGACCAGACAAAGTGGGCAGTAATGGTTAACGGGGTAACGGTCGGTCACCTCGACAGTACACAAATGGATATGTTGGAGGAGGAGGTGCGGGGTGACAAGCGTCTCCTAGCTGCCCAGGTTATTCATGTTCTGGTCTGTATAGCCCGCGGTGCCATATATTCAGCCCAGCGGACTCCGTTGGCGATGTTCGCGTTTACTCTGGTCATGGCGGTGCAAAGCCCTGACGACGTCAATCGCCAGATCACAGATAATGCCGCAGCGTGGTTCACAGCTAATGCGCTGATCTCGTTTGTCATCGCGTTCTTCTCCGTATTTTTTGGTGCATTGATAAACGCTCAAAAGCTGGGTTATCAAAACCAGTTCAAAGCTAGAAAAGCCGAATTGGCTCGAAAAAAGCTCCGTGTGGCTGCAGATGGTGACGTGTCTTTTCACAAGGAAGAAGGACTAGGTTTGGGCGAGATATCGGAGGCAACATCAAAATGAAAGCATCGTTCCTGATTGAAGATGAGTTCAAGCTAACCCGTAAGGAAGTGCTGTTCTGGCAGCGTCATCGTATGCAATTCACCTTCTCCGAAGGTTGGACGATCGGTGAGCCATTCGATACCCGCTTTGACACGGAGGTTGGCGGATCTCATTTCGTTGTCACTCAATCGATCAACGATAAGGGTGAGCTTGAGGGTGGTTTCTCCTTAGATCGACTGGCCGAGTACCCGAAGCAAGCATGTGCTCCTCGCATTGTGGATTATGAGCAGGTGTAGTGGTCTAATGATTCCGGACACCCATTTAGGCGAGAATACCCGCCAGATCGAGGTGTCAGATGACCAAGCAACGCCGTACCTTTTCCGCTGAATTCAAACGCGAGGCTGCCGACCTCGTGCTCAAGCAAAACTACAGCTTCATCGAGGCCAGCCGCTCGCTCGGCGTTGGCGAATCGGTTCTGCGCCGTTGGGTCGACCAGCTTCAGCAGGAGCGCACAGGCATCACCCCACAGAGCAAGGCGCTAACTCCAGAGCAGCAAAAAATCCAGGAGCTGGAAGCTCGGATCGCTCGCCTTGAGCGCGAGAAATCGATACTAAAAAAGGCTACCGCGCTCTTGATGTCGGAAGATCTCGAGCGTACGCGCTGATCAATCAGTTAAGCGTCCATGAGCCAGTTGATTGCTTGTGCGAGGTGTTCGAAGTCGCCCGCTCGAGTTACTACGCACATCGTCTCAGACGGCTAACCCCTGACGTTGAGCGGCTCAGGCTGCGTAGTCGAGTGAACGAGTTGTTCACCCGGGGGCGAAGTGCGCCGGGCAGCCGCAGCATCACCGTGATGATGCAAGAAGAGGGTGAGCAAATCGGGCGGTTCAAGGTACGCGGCCTGATGCGCGAACTGGAGCTGGTCAGCAAGCAGCCGGGATCACACGCCTACAAAAAAGCGACGGTGGAGCGGCCTGATATCCCGAACATCTTGAACCGGGAGTTTGATGTCGAGGCGCCCAACCAGGTCTGGTGTGGCGATATCACCTACATTTGGGCGCAGGGTAAATGGCACTACCTTGCGGTTGTCCTGGATCTCTACGCGCGTCGAGTTGTGGGCTGGGCGTTATCAGAAAAGCCGGATGCAGATCTGGTGGTCAAGGCGCTGGACGTGGCTTACGAACAACGTGGAAAGCCTCAGGGGTTGCTGTTTCACTCGGATCAAGGATCGCAGTACGCCAGCCGCCAATTTCGCCAACGACTGTGGCGCTACCGTATGCGCCAGAGCATGAGTCGCCGAGGAAATTGCTGGGATAATGCGCCGATGGAACGGGTGTTTCGCAGTTTGAAAACAGAATGGATACCGACCACTGGCTACATGACCGGCCAGCAAGCTCAGCGAGACATCAGCCAGTACCTGATGCATCACTACAACTGGATCCGACCCCATCAATTTAACGATGGGTTGGCCCCGGCGAAAACTGAAGAAAAACTCAAAACCGTGTCCGGGATTAGTTGACCACTACACAGGATGGCAAAAGCTACTCCCTTGAGGAAGCTGAAGCTCTCCCAGTACTTGCTCCTGTTCTGGCGAGGCTCAAGGATCGAATCGCGTCTCATGCTGCCCATTTGGCTGTAAGAGTTCGAACCCCCAACTTCGCTCAAGGTGGCTGTCAGTGAGCGAATTCCTCGTAATCACGTCCTACGTCAACCCATGACAGACGATAGTCTGGGGCTGTTTTCATGAGACAGTTTGAGGGAGAAAAATTGCGGAGCATCGACTTTCATATTGGGGTTGATCTGCCTCGGAAGCTGGCTAGCTATGTCGAGGCAGGAGAAAGAGTTCTATTGGGTGGTCGGCCAGGTCACGGTAAGACTGTCTTGGCTATGAGGGCGTTCCCCAACGGTTACCTGGTCGACAAGAGAGACGAGGTTTTAACTGGTAAAACTCCAGGTGGTTGCGTTCTCCCAAGTGCCCAAGAGCGTTGGGCGGCTCGTACTGGGAGTACGTTGATTATCGACGAGACACAGTTGCTTGCCGCCGCGGGGCTTGCGCAGCTCATCGAACAAGTAAACTCAGCTGGCCGGGGCTACGTGGCCATCGTCCAAATGCATCGACCTGCAACGTCCACGCGACAGGGTGACTGGATGGAATCCGTTGCTGTAGATCGTGCATTGCAAATGATGTCGAGTGGCGGGCGCGAAGTCCGAATTATCGCCTTGGAGGAAAGGTTAAGGGGCGATGAGTTCAGCTGGTCAGAGCGAGTGTTTCGACCTCGCCGGTAACACCGGCAATGATCGCTTCTTCACGGGCATGCTGGGCTGATCGAGGAGGCATTGATAGCTTTTCGGGTGCTGGCTTTTCACCCAGCTGATCGCGGACACTAAGCGGGTAGAAAGCGAAACAAAAACTCGGATAACTGATCGGATAGGAGATATGGATGGAACACGACGATTTCTATTTTGGGACCATTAACACACGCGAAGGTGGCAAGGAAAAGGCGATCAGGTTGTTTGAGCTTTTGCGTAACGCGAGGCTTTCTGGGCAGGCTCATTTCACTCAACAATTGCGTCGATTGTTAGCTGAGCACAAGAGTCTGGTTGCCAGCGACGGGACTTCGGCCCCACCCTTCCCAGAGTTGCTCGACGGCGTAGACGTGAATCAGATCGGGCTTGTGCGGATTGGTGGACGTACTGACATCAACCAGACCACGCCGACCTTGGACTGCTCGCTCATTTTCGTTGAAGGCCCGCTGCATGTACGACCACATTGGACGGCCTATAAGGAACTGCGCTCCTGGGAAATTATCCGCACATTGCTGATGCCTCTTCGCAATACTGGCCTTGTGAGCCGAACCGTGGTCCAAATTGATGGCAGTGAACAGCGGTTACCTTTAGACCCTGAAGAGCAAGTACGGCTGTTGTTTCAAGTGGCTGGGCATCCATTTGACCCAATCGTTCATGGCGAGATGGCGACCTACATCGCACACATAGAAAAGGGGGATGGCCTCTGAGTCGACTCGCGCTCTGAAGGTCGATCTGAGGCAGGGCTTTCTTGGCTATGCCTGAAATAAAAAGACGCTAAGTCTCAGTTTGACTTAGCGTCCGTCAATTCTGACCCAATCCCCCTAGTACACTCCCAAGACCTTCTCATTGCCACGGTCGTACAGACGGTATGTCGTTGTCTTACTCAGCCTTGAGGTTGCCAAGGCCTTGGCCAAGGCAGCTTCTGCTCCTGGTGCCGCATTTTTGCTTCGGTAAAAGCCAAGGCTGACCCTGAAAATGTATGCCGCGAACCCCCCCTTGTTCACAGGGGCGTAGCCTGACGCAGCGACGGCATTTCCAGTGTTCACTGCGACAGTGAAGCATTGCGTCGGCCCAAGCTTGCAACGGGCGTCGTCCATTGACACTTGAGTACCACCTGAGCTGATTTGTGTACCGGTGGATTGTGTTGCGGCCTGGAGGTCGGCCTTGATATCGCCCAGACATTTTTTGTAGGCAGCCTTCTGGTCGGGGTAGTCAGCGCTGGGCACGAAGCAGTATGCGCTGTTCAGCGTGCGCGGGTCGTTGTCGGTCGGAGCTAGCAGGAAGTTGACTGCTCCCAGCGCACCTGCAGTCGCAGCGTTGGTCACTCCACTCGACACATCCATCGCCAGCGAAGCCGCTGTATGGGCATTGTCGAACCCTTCCTTGCGTGTCGAGTTGTCGATTTCATTAGCGCTCAGTCGACCCAACGGAACCTGCTTAAGGGTCGGCAACCCTGCTGACAGCAGTACCTGATCAGTCATGGAAGTGTCTTCCGAGAATTTCAATGGAGCCTGATTGACCAATCTCAGCGTCGAACGGTCCTTTACCTCGAAGCCGTATTTCATTCCGTCAACTTCGAACTGATTGGGGACCACTGGTGAAGTGGTCGCACAACCTGCCAGCGTGAGTGCGGAGAGCAGTCCTGTTAATACCTTCACTTTTGTCATGCTTGAGCATCCTTTCGTTTTTTTCTATGGTGCCATGATTTAAAAAAATGCAAAGAAAACCCCCGCATATAGCGGGGGTCATGGGCTTGAATCGAGTTGGGGCGTCAGGCGACTTCAGCAGGCTGTTGATCATCTTCGCTGGCCAAAGAGTCGTTGAGGATTGCTTTATCCGTTTCGACATCGTCACCAAGCTCTTCACGTACTTCTGCTGCGAGCTCTTCGCCGGAACGGTTCACTTTTTTCATCGAGTCGCGTGCGATATGTGTCAGTTGCCGGGTCGCTCGAAGCACGGATCGGCGCCAGCCGTACTTCAGATCAGCGACAGCGTTGGAGGGAATGAGGCCGCTCAGCCAGGCTGTGTCGATCAATACCAGATAGTTGTCCAGGTCGCTGATGATCACCGCGAAACGGTTCGCATGAGGAGTCGAAATCGAGTAGGCCTGTTCAACGGAGTGATCGTACCGGGTTTTGCCGGTGATTTTTTCCGAGGCCAGCATCTGTTCGATCTGGGCTGTGTCCTTACTGAGTTTGGCTTTGATATCATCGATGATTTTCATGACGGCATTCAGTACTTCGCTGTAGTCGAATGCCGTATTTTTTTTGGCAAGTGCTCGTGTCACAACGTCGATTGTGAACAGGGAGCGACTTGCGACCTGGAAGGTATCTCTGAAAACTCGCTGAGCAACATCGGTGTTCAATGACACGGAAGAGCTGATGGTCGGCGTCGAGATTTTCCGTTTGGATTCAGCTTTCCGCTTGGGCTCAGGCGGGGTCTTCTTGGGGCTTGCGGAGGCGTTCAGCGGCTCAGCTACGTCGGTGATCGCGTTCAACTGATTCTCTACTGGTTCGACAACTGCTGTCATGGTCATATCCTTTGGTTGGGGGGGTATCCTTAGGGTACTGAGGTGTTTTTTGGCCTGACCTTGAGTCTGCCCCCTGGTAGGGGGTTGCGTGAGATGTCGCCTTTACAGCCCCCGACTGCGCTGGTAGTTTTTCTTTCAATTCGTTTTCTTCTCGCACAGCTGCGCTGTCGAGAGAATCCCGGAAGCTTGCTTCCGGAGTGGCTGGTGATCACTTAAAACAAACACCCACCTTCTGAGTAGTTCGCTACTACTCATCACCCGTAGGGACCGCACCCTACAGGGGTCGAGGTCTCTACTTTTCAAGAGAGGCCTCTCATGAAATACCTTGCTCTGTTTACCTTCGCTGATGTTTTGGCTAATGACGGTTCTACCGTTGCTCAAGCTCATGCTAAGCACGTTGCCGCCACTGAGGAGTCTGCAAAATGACTTCTCTGACTACACTTAGCCCGATCGCAATTGTTTTATTGCTCATCTGCGTTGTCGTAGTTGTTCAGTTCGCAAGAGAGCATGTTGCAGCATTCATTTACTGCATCACGCCTGTTAAGAAGGAGTCTGTTGCTCCTTCGCCTGCCGAACCTCGACCTACTGGTGCAACCAAAACTGATCTCACCCCAGCTGCTTATAAAGAGCTGTGGATGCCTCGGGATTGGAAGCAATACGAAGAACCTTCGTTTTTGCGCATGAGCAGAGTCGACTGAAGCAAGTGGTGCACCCTACGGGGTGTGCCACCAAAGCCCATCCCAGGATTGGTTTTGGTGGCACACCCCGTAAAGGACACTTCCATGATCGACGCTATTTACTGCATGCAGCTACGCGAGCTTCTTCTTGACCATAATCGCTGTGTCCCTGTGCCAAAACACATTGCAGACACCGTGAACGAGGACCAAGTTGATTTTCGTTACGTCAAGAATTGGGCCGTGCAACAGAAGCTTCTGTCGCAACATGCGGAAATCGGCCTGGTAGCTTGATCAGTCGCTGCTTGCACCGGAGAGGGCAACCTCTCCGGAAAGCGCCTTCCAGAGACTGGATGCTCCTGTCTGCGGAAGGTACTTTCAGCCAACTATTTCCTACCAGTTTCTCGTCCTGCTCCATGCGGAGCGGCGGAAAAAGTGTCTGGTGATCACTCAAAACAAACACCCACCCATCACAAACCCCTTTGGGGCACCACGCCCCTCAGGGACGAGTCGTGCCCTTCATTTGTTCCTGGAGGAATACCCCATGGCTCGTGGCGTAAACAAAGTAATTCTCGTGGGCACCTGTGGCCAAGATCCTGAAGTGCGGTATTTGCCTAACGGGAATGCCGTCACCAACCTGAGTCTTGCTACAAGTGAATCATGGACCGACAAACAAACCGGCCAGAAAGTCGAAAAGACTGAATGGCACCGAGTGTCGATGTTCGGCAAGGTTGCGGAAATCGCGGGTGAATACCTGCGTAAAGGCTCTCAGGTTTACATCGAGGGCAAGCTGCAAACTCGCGAGTGGGAAAAAGACGGTATCAAGCGTTACACCACTGAAATCGTCGTCGACATGCAAGGCACCATGCAGCTTTTGGGTGGCCGTCCGCAAAACGGTGGGTCGCAACAAGGCTCGTCTAATTCGGCTCATCAGCCTCAGCAACAACGCCCGCAGCAATCCCAAGCACCGCGTCGTGAAAATCCTCCTGTGACACAACAGAGTCAACAAGGTGCGCCACGGGATTTCGATTCCTTTGATGACGATATTCCGTTTCAGAAAATCCCTTATTTATCAGGAATTTAACTAAAATAACCCACTTGGGGGCATTGTCCCCAACTGGGGATCATGTCCCCTAAAAGGAGACATGTATGTCCAATCAAGCGTTATCACCGATCCAGGTCGTTACTTCTCTCGTTAGGCGTTCTGAGGAGAAGTTTCTTCAAATGGTCCAGAGCACGAACGTGGGGCTGAATTTCAGCGCGGAAGCACTGTATGCAGTCCAACAGTTCAGCGGTAAAAACAAGGATTTCGCATTGAAGATTGCCCAAAGCAATCCTACAAGCGTGATCATGGCAATGATCAACGTCGCTGCTGTCGGGTTGACGTTGAACCCAGCTCTGGCATTGGCCTACCTAGTGCCGCGCGACGGTCGAATCATGCTGGATATTAGCTATCGCGGCCTGGTCAAGATTGCTACCGATACCGGTAGTATTTCCTGGTCCAAATCCGAGTTGGTCTACAGCAACGATCACTTCAAGTTTCGCGGACCCGCACAGCTTCCCGTTCACGAGTTCGATGCTTTTGCATCGATCGAGGAGCGGGGTAAGTTCCGCGGCGGTTACAACATCGCGAAGCTACCTAGTGGAGATCATCTCGTGACGCCGGTTCGGGCCGAGAAGATTTTCCAGATCCGTGATTCCTCCGAAGCCTTCAAGAGGGACAAAGGGCCATGGATGAACTGGGCGGAAGAGATGTACCTCAAAACCATCACTAAGCGAGCACGCAAGGATTGGCCATTGTCCAGTCCGCGCATGGATACCGCTATGGAGATTCTGGATATTCAGAATGGTGAGGGCTTCTCTGGTGATCCTGACGCAGTAATCGACGGTCAAGCCATGCTTGTTCAGGCGGCTGACCCAGTTGTCGTGCCAGTGAGCTCTCAGCACCCTGGCCAGACTCAAGCATTCGTAGCTCCACACATGGATTCTCATGTGGTGGCGGACGCTGAGTTCGAGGAAATGGGACATGTCGAGCCTCAGTCTCAATTTGACCCAACCACAATACTTCCGAAGGTGTTACAGCGTATCCAGTCAGTGATTGACCGGGCTTACTCGACAGGTTGCTGGCAAGCTGCTCGAGACTGGTTCGAAGAGCAGTCAGGCTTTTCTCGCGAGCTTTTACAGTATTCGCTGGATGAGCTTGACAAGGCACAGTCTGAAGCAGCGGCCCTACAGCAGTCAGCATGATGGACTGTTCATCATCAACCATTAACCCAAGAGGGGCTTTCCCCTCTTGGGGCAGCCCCAACTCACGAGGAGGCTGCTATGCGAGTCGTTGATGTTGGGCAAAGAACAACGCAGTGGCATGAGTGGCGTCGGGGCGGTGTTTCAGCTTCGAACGCTGCAGTTATTCTGGGAAGCTCGCCATTCAAAACGCCTTGGCGTTTATGGGGCGAGATTCGAGGAGTGCTGCCTGTCGACGATCTGTCCAGGAACCCTTGGGTCAGACACGGGATAATTCATGAGCCCTATGCAAGACAGTGGTTTGAAGAGGAGTACGACACGATTGCTCTGCCGATTTGTGCAGAGTCGTCTGTTAACTCGATCATCAGGGCGTCGTTCGATGGGATTCAACATCAAGGACGTCCTCTAGAGATCAAATGCCCGAGCACCAGTAACTTCGAAGACGTTGTTGTCAATCGAATGGCGAGCAAGGGCTACAGGCTGTACTACCCGCAGGTCCAGCACCAAATTGCTGTAGCCGGTGCGGACATGGGGTATCTGGTGTTTTATCACCCCAGTCATTCACCCGTGGTATTCGAAATTCAGCGAGAAGATTCTTTCATCGACATGATGCTGGATCGCGAGCTGGATTTCTGGGAGATGGTTCAGACTGGCAAAGCTCCACCAAAGGATCCTGAGCGTGATCACTACACCCCCGAGGATGCAGTGAGAGTGCAATGGGCAACGTACGCGGATCAGTTGAAACGGGTTGATGCTGACCTGGTCAAGGCCATGCAGACCGTCAAAGTCTGTAAGGAACAACGAGAGACCATTCGGGATGAACTGGTTGCGCTGATGGGGGGGTATGTTTCAGCCAAAGCTGATGGCATATCCATCACGCGTTATATCCAGGATGGTTCGATCGATTGGAAGGCAGTGGCGACGCAGCTCGACCCGGACTTGTCCGATGAGAAGTATGCTGCTTACCGGAAAGCGGGTGGTGGGCGTGTTCGGTTGACTGTTGATACCGATGCAACCACTGACTCAGCTTCGCTGGATGAAGTGCTAGCCGAGATGCGAGGAGGCATCTGGTTCTGAAGGAGGATAGCGGGGGCCCTTGGGCCCTCAGCTATTCACCCCCTTTACAGGGGTGGTGCTTTGCAACGTCTAGCCCATGATGGCTGACTGCGTTAAATTTACCGACAGAATGTTTTGGTGAGGTCATAGACCTGACCAAAGCAATTTGCTTCAAGTATCTCGCTCTGTCGTCATGGTACGACTTGGCTAGTAAGTGTCTGGTGATCACTCAAAACAAACACCCACCTTCCTACGACCCTTCGGGACACACCGTCCCGTTGGGGCTGGCGTGTCTCTTTTTCTGGAGATACACCATGCAATTTGATGCTCAAATCCCGCTGACTTCGTTTGGAATCCAAGCTCCCGTAAGTGTGCCCGGCTTTGCGCTTGGTCATGCCCATATGGACTTTGTTCCGAAAGTGTCGAGCGGCTACAAGTTTCGCCGCGAGCTTCTTCGCGGTCTTCTGGCCTGGCTGAGTGATCCGATGGATGATTCGCTGTTTTTGGTCGGTCCAACTGGATCGGGCAAGACTTCGTTGATTCTCGAAGCGGCTGGGCGTCTCAACTGGCCTGCACTGCAGACCAATGCCCATAGCCGTTTGGAGTGGCCCGAGTTAGTCGGTCATCACTCGCTCACAGTTGAACCTGCCACTGGCGACCAGAAAATGGTCTTTGTGGATGGTCCGCTGACGATGGCAATCGAAAGAGGGTTCATCTTCATCCTGGATGAAATGGACTTTCTTGATCCCTCAACCGCCTCCGCGCTCAACGCGGTGTTGGAGGGGCGTCCACTGGTGATCGCTGAAGATGGCGGTCGCATCATCCATCCTCACCCCAACTTCCGCTTCGTTGGTACAGCCAACACTGCGGGGCAGGGTGATGATACCGGCCTGTACGGCGGTACCCAGCAACAGAACCTGGCAACGATGGACCGCTATCGAACTTTGCGGGTGTCCTACATGGACCCGGCAGACGAAGTAGAGGTGTTGCAGGGCGCATTGCCTGGTGTGGATGCGAGTGTTTTGGAGCCCTTCATTAAGGTCGCCAACAAAATCCGCGCTCAGTTCATTGGGTGCGATCAAGAAGAGCGAAACCGTATTGTCGCGAATGCGAATCCTGGAAGTGCAGGGTCCGCAACAGCCGATGATCGCGGGCAGTTAACCATAACCATGAGCACCAGAACCCTGGTGCGCTGGGCGAAAATGCAGGCCGGTTTGTCGAAGACACGTTGCGAGTCGCCACTGTATGTGTCGATGAGACAGTCCCTGACAAACCGCGCAGATTTTCTTCAGCGCACAGCTATTCACAAAATTTGTGAAGAGATTTTCGGGGATCAACTCTGGAAGGAAACTGAGGCATGAATAACGTCAACTGGGTGGTTATGGATACTCAGGAAGCGTTAGACGTAATGCCACTTTTTCTATCAGGTATTGGAGAGAGTGAAGTCGAGTTAAGGGTTTACCAGGAGTTGGCGCCTGCATGGGCCGAGTTAGAGCTTGATCTCCAGGGCTTCGGCTCTGGAGTGATTTTGCTCCAGCACCGTGCTCAACGACTGAAGCTGATCCTGTTGGTAAAACTTTCGCAGTTAATGACGGGTAGCGGCGCCGAGTTGGTGCTGTTCTCAAAAGAAGATGACGAGGAAAGTGTCACCCTCGACTCCAAGCAGATCTGTTCGCTGTTCATGGTGCCGAACCCTTCATCGGGCTCAGATGAGCAGCTGTACCTTGACGCACTGGAGGCGCTTGGCGTTATAGCCAAACGCATCAACCTACAAGCAGCATTTGCTGGTACCAATGTCCCCACTGGGGTTTGGTTCTAGCTCAAACCTAAACCCAGCGGGGTGTCTCTACCCCGCAAGGGAGGAGCACCTTTTTCGGAGATGCTCCATGAAAATTCAAGACGTAAAAGTCCTACAAGAAGTTCTGCTCTTCGGTTTGGATATCAGTATTTGGTCCGGTCGCAAGAAGCTCAAACCAGAAGACCTTGGTGTCGTAGATCTTCCCCCCGAGCAGTTGGTCAGCTTGGGGTCGAAACGGATCTGTGATCCCGAAACAACCAAGGTGTTCGATCGACTGAAGCGCCGCGCGATTCGCGCATGCGAAGAAGTCGGTGTTCGGTTTCTCGGTGGTTATGCGGTACCTGTTTCCAGGGCCGTTGAACTGGCAGATAAATTGGATGCGATTGAGCGTGAGTTTGTTGATGCTCGAAACGTGTTCTGCAAAGACTACGACAAAAACATTCAGGAATGGCTCGACCAGGACTGGATCGTTGCAAATCCTAATTTCAGGGCCGCGCTGGAAGTCGCAATTACGCCGGTAAGGGTGGTTGAGAGTCGCCTGGGGTGTCATTACACGGCTTGCCGGTTGGCACCTGCGGGTGGTGATCAGCCAATCCTGAATCGAGGCTTGGAAAAGGAGGTTAGCGGTCTCGCTGGTCAACTGTTCCGTGAAATTGCGCAAGCAGCTCGCGAGGCATTGGAAAGCAGCTTTTTGGGCAAGCAGAGCATTGGACAGCGTGCGGTTAACGCACTCAAGAAAATGCAAAGTAAGCTCGCTAGCTTGTCGTTTCTAAATCCTCAGGTCGCAACAGTCGCTCAGACGTTTGACGATGTGTTGATGCGGCTCCCCGACAAGGGAGACGTTGAAGGGCAAGATTTTCAGCTGGTATTGAGTCTGATGATGAACTTGTCAGATGAGACGAAGATTCTTGAACTGGCTAGGGGCTTTCATGCGGCTTCGCTGGGCGTGCAAATGGCTGATGACGAACCGGAGATTGAAACGGAGCCTCCGGTTCAAATGGAGGCTGTTGTGGATAGCAGCGCTCCGAATAAACCGACCTCTGAAACTCACGACGCAGCACCAGAGATACCTGTGAACGCAGAACCTCTGCCAATCAAGTATCCGGATCTCGCTGAGGAGTGGGCTCACTTGAGCCAGCCATCACCAACGCCAGCCGAAACTACGGCTGCAGAAGTGACGGTCAGACAAGAAACCATCGCGCCTACGACGACTGATCCGGTAGTGCCCCCTGCGGCGCAACCGGCGCAGTCTCAATCAGTCGTATGGTTCTAAATCCCACCCTAACGGGGCATACCGCCCCTTTAGGGGTGATGTGTCACCTGCTTTTACTGGAGACGCACCATGAAAACATTAACCAGTGCCATGCCAATCGTTGCACGTGCTCTTGCGGACAACCTGGGAGTGAAGCTTCGGTTTGGCGGTGATATCGCCAGTACCGACGGCAAGGTCATTAACTTGCCGAACATCGATCCTGATGATGTTAAAGGCGCGGAAATCGCCTATGGGTATCTGGCTCACGAAGCGTCACATGTGAAACACACAGACTTTAGTCTGGATGTTTTTGGTGGCGTAGAGCCGTCCCCGATCGAGGCTCGAATGACCAACCTGGTCGAAGATCTTCGAATCGAGCAGCTCATGATGAATGAGTACCCAGGTAGCCGACGTGATCTCGATGCATTGGCCGTTCATTTGTTCAGAGGTTCAGACATTCGGCAGAACATTCATCCAGCTGCAATATTGCTGAATGGACTCCTGTTGAATGGTTGTGCGAGGTACCTCCGGCAGCCGATTCGCGAGGAAGCCGATCAAGCTCTTGTGGCAATGGTCGACGTCTTGGGAAAGGGGAAAACGAGCAAGGTGATGGGGTTGCTGGGGGCCAGCGTTGGTGGCCTTTCATCAACGGCTGAGTCATTCGGCCTTGCGAAGAAACTTCTCTCGGTACTTGAAGAAGAACCCGAGGAGGATAAGCAAGACCCATCGGACACAGCAGAGAATCCAGATGAGCAATCTGGTGGCAATGCTGAACCGGAGCCAAGCGCGGATACGGATGATTTATCTGGGCCGAGCAATGACCAAGGTGATGGCGAAGATTCTTCTACGCCATGTCAGCAACAGACAACTGATGATGCGCAAGGGGATGATTGGTCGTCCAACGATGACAACCTTATCCAGCAAATCATGAATGCTACAGATGAGGATCTGCAGGGCGTTATATCGGACAAGGGTCAAGCGGCCTCAGAGCTTTTGAGGTCGCATGCTGACTACAGCCAGCCGACACCTGCCGATCTTCATGATGTTGAAGCCAGACAAAGTGACTTTAGCGACCAGATTGCCGAAAAGGCATTTGAAAGTGCGATGGGTCTACGAGCTGTGCTGAATGGGTTGATGCAAGGTGTTAGGAATACCCGACCTTCATTGCGCCGTACTGGCAGGTCACCTGATAGCACTCGGATCGCAAGGCTGATGGTAGGGGATAGCCGGATTTTTCGGCATAAAGACCCAATCGTCAAAACCAATGCGGCCCTCCAGGTGCTTTTGGATAACTCGCCATCGATGCAGAGCACCATTCGACAGGCAACAGTAGCTGTGGCGTCCTTGTTGCAAGCGATGGATGGCCTGCCAGGAGTTAATCCTGCTGGTTATCGGTTCCCAGTGACCGTCAACGGTCGACTGGGTATCGCGCCGATACTCAAACACGGAGAGATGTTCCAGAAAGCGAGACGTGATGGACGGTTCGCTGTGAGCGTTGAAGGCTCCACGCCTTTGGCGCAGGCGCTTTGGACTGTGTCGTCGCTTCTGGTACGCCAACGTGAGGATCGCAAGATTCTCATTGTGGTGACCGACGGTGATCCTGACGATGTTACGTCGGCAACTGACATTATCGAACGATGCCGCAATAGCGGTGTTGAAGTGCTCGGTATTGCAATGGGAACGCAAAGCTCGAACCTGAGAGTGTTGTTTGGAAGCAACTACCGCTACATCAGCGGTGTGAGTGACCTTCGACAAGCCTTGTTTGAGCTTGTGCAAAACATTTTGACAGCAAAAGTGGCCTGACAACCGTCAGCCATAAACCCAGTGGGGGGAGCGCCCCACTGGGGCTGCTACCTCCGCTTTCTGGAGGTGCAGCATGCAAATGAGTTTTCTTGAGGCGCCATCGGAGAGTGAAATTCAACTCGCCGTACTGGCCAAAGTTCCGCAACGTCGGCGGCGATACATTCCCGATGTGGAACAGTTTTCGTTCTTAGACATTCTGGCCATGCCAGAAGATGTTTTCATTCGGGTCAATTGGTCCGATGCAGATATCCAGGTTATGTACGACCGTATCCTTCGGGATGCACTTCAAACAGCCCTGGACCGCCGTGCAAGTCCTGAAATGAGGGAGGAGATCTGGAGTTGGATCAACGATGACTCCCTTCGTCCTTTCAGTTTCAGAGCTTGCTGCGCGTTAGGGACGGCTATCACGGAATGGGGTGTCATCGATCACGATGCGCTTCGCTGCAACATAGCCGGGATGGAAAGAAGAACCCATCGAATGAGAGATGAAAAAGCGCGGAGTCAGCTTCGTAGACAAGTCGCTTAAATCCACCCCCCGTAAAACGGGGGTGGTACTTCCAGAATACTTTGTTGGGTTGGTTCGATGAGCCTGGCCAACAAAGATTTCTGGCTCGGTCGCTGCGCGATCGGGTTTGAAATGTGCGTGGTGAGCACTTGAAATAAACACCCACCAAACCATCCCAGCGGGGTAAGCCCGCCGGGGCTTTTCTCCGCGAAATCCTGGAGAAAAGTATGAGTCCGATAATGGTCGCTGCGCGCCTTCAGGGCGACGCGAAGGTCACAAGAAAAGCGTGGTCAATCTGCGGGGCAGTAAAGGTTCACTTGTGGGAGCTTTCCACCGGTGAGGTCATCATCCTGCGGCACGTGGGCGGTGCTTTTGAAACGCCATCAAAACTCAAGCAAAGCTTCGATGACCTCGTAAATAGATTTCGAGAGAAAACGCAGAATCGCGTGTTCACACCCGACATCATTCATTGATCAGAGGCCATCTGGCCACCACTAAACCCATGCAGGGGCCATTCCCTGCCGGGGCATGGTCCTTCAATACTGGAGCGCACCATGTTCAATTCATCAGTCGTTTCGTTCCCCGACCGGGGCCCCTGGGGGAAGTCCAATTACCGTGGCAACTGCACGGGGCATATCGTCAAAGGCTTTGTTGAGTCTTACCAGCGCCGGAAAGATGGGCTTGTTGTCGATCCAAGCGTTGGCGGCGGAACAAGTGCTGATGTGGCTCGGGATATGGGGCTGCGATTCTTTGGCACAGATCTGCACCAGGGTTTCAATCTTTTGGTCGACGACCTCAAGTCACATGTCGGCGAAGAGGCTCATTTGGCGTGGTGGCATCCACCCTACGCCGGAATGCTTCAGTACAGTGGTGTTGAGTGGGGCGAAGCAAACAAGTGGGATATGTCCCGGATGTGTCTCCCGGACTTTACTGAGGCCTTGGAGCTGGCCGTGATGAACATTCACGATGCCGTTGAACGCGGCGGCGTGTATGGAATTCTGATGGGGAATCTGCGCAAGGGAGGAGAGTATTTCAATCTTTCCTCGCTCGTTGAACGGGTTTCCCCTGGGCGTCTCATCGATGAGGTAATCAAGGTCCAGCACAACTGCGTCAGTGACTCCAGAGAGTATCGGGGCCGCTTAATCCGGATTGCTCATGAAAAACTGCTGGTTTTTCGTAAACAACAGGATGCGCTGTTCTTCCTTGCCACCATCGAAAAACGCGCGGAGGCCATGGTCAGTATCACTTGGCGCGCCGCTGTTCGACGCGTACTGCAGGGGGGCAAGATGCTGCATCTGAAAGAAATAAACGCAGCATTGGAACCCTACGCACAAACCAGAAACAACCAACATTGGGCCGCGAAGATTCGCCAGGTCCTGCAGAACGAAGCTTTCTTTGAACGAGTTAAGCCCGGCGTGTATCGACTGGCTTCTTGATTTCAATGTGAAAGGCCACCTCACGGGTGGCCATCCCTTACAGGGGGGCGATCTCCCTGTAAGGGGAGGTCGTGCCTCCGCAATCTGGAGCATGAAATGACGACCATTATTAACGCGAAAATTGGCGAGGCTCGCCAGAAACCTTCGATCTGGATGCAAGTGCGTAATTGCATGGACTTGACCACTCAATTGCATTGCACTTGACCACCCATTTGCATCGCTGCTGACCAGTCGTTTGCATTCGCACTGACCACCCAATTGCATAGCCACTGACCGGTCATTTGCATTCGTACTGAGCACCCAATTGCATTCGACTTGACCAGTGGTTGAGTTACTCGGATACCCGAGCCCCGCATTGGTCTAAAAAAATTGTTCACTCGGAGATTGCGCGGCTCGCCTCTGAAATTGATACGCATGCATGGTTTGCCGTCCAGTCATGAGCGGGGATGTGAAGATCGAAGAGCCATCACCTGATTTCAAAGCCATCGTCGTCGGCGGTCGTGCGACCGATTGCTAAAATGGCCGCAGTTGAGGCTGAGCTGTAGCAACGTTGTTTGGTCGCGGGAGGCCCGTCCGAGGCTTTGGCTTGCGTACGTTTTTTCCCGAATTCTTTGGGCTCCCCATTACGCGCCGCAGATTTGAGATTTAACCGGATAGCGGCCTTTTGCCTTTATGCGCAACTTCTTGCGCACTCGAATGTGGATAACTGTGTGCATACATCGCTGCAAGCCATGTATTACGTTCTGTACAGATGAGTGCGCAACTTCTTGCACAGTACTGCGCAAGAAGTTGCGCACTTTCCGAGGCGCTTTTTGCAAAAAATCGATTTGGCGATAAGAAAAAACACACAACCACCTGATTTATATAGCCTTTAACATTTGTGGCATGAACCTTGATATCAGTCAGGCACCCACCAGGCGATTTCGCCTCCCGGGCACCTCACTTATTGAGCAAGGAGAGCATCCATGGCTACACCAGCGTATATGTCCATCACCGGCACCAAACAAGGTCTGATCACTGCCGGTGCCTTCACCGCTGATTCGGTGGGCAACACCTACCAGGAAGGTCACGAAGACCAGGTCATGGTTCAGGGCTTCAGCCACGAAGTGATCATCCCGCGTGACCCGCAGTCTGGCCAACCGACCGGTCAGCGCGTTCACAAGCCCGTAGTTATCACCAAGGTGTTCGACAAGGCTTCCCCATTGCTGCTGGCGGCCCTGACCTCCGGCGAGCGTTTGAGCGAAATCACTATTCAGTGGTACCGCACTTCGGCTGCTGGCACCCAAGAGCATTACTACACCACTAAGCTTGAAGACGCGATTATCGTCGACATCAAAGACTACATGCACAACTGCCAGGACCCGGCGAACTCGCACTTCACCCACCTGGAAGACGTGCACTTCACCTACCGCAAAATCACCTGGACCCACGAAGTATCCGGTACTTCGGGCTCCGATGACTGGCGTTCCCCGGTCGCTGGCTAAGGCTGACCGATCGTCATACCGCCTGGGTCAGTTTTTGTTGGCCCAGGCGTTTTGCTTGTCGCTTCTGAAGGACTTACATAGAGGAACACGGGATGTTCAGTTCAGCCAATCAGACGCACTTTAGCCTGACCATCGAGGGGACTCCGAGTGATCTCCAGGTACTCTCCTTTGTCGGTAAAGAGGCTATCAGCACGCCGTATGCCTTCGATGTAGAGTTGGTCAGCGAACGACACGAACTGGACCTTGAAAGCTTGCTCCACAAGCCCGCTTTTCTCGCATTCAGCGACAGAGGTGATGGCATCCACGGGATCATCTATCGGGTGGAGCAAGGGGCCAGTGGCAAGCGTCTGACCCGCTACAGCCTCACGCTGGTGCCCCACCTCACTTACCTGAGTCACCGAATCAACCAGCGCATCTTCCAACACCTGCCGGTCAACAAAATCATCGCGCAGATACTGGAAGAGCACGGCATTCTGAGCAATACCTATCAGTTCCAGCTGAACACGGTTTATCCGGCGCGCGACTACTGCGTACAGTACGACGAATCCGACCTACAGTTTGTCCAGCGTCTGTGCAGCGAGGAAGGTATTCACTATCACCACCATCACAGCCCAACGGGCCACCTATTGGTGTTCGGTGATGACCAGACTGTGTTTCCCAAGCTGGATCAACCGACCGAGTATCAGGCCGGCAGTGGCATGGTCGCTGACAGGCCTGTGATCAAGGGGTTTGATTTGAGGGTCGAGGCGCGTACCAGCCGTACCACGCGCCGTGACTATGACTTTGAAAAGCCGAGCATGCTGCTGGAGTCAAAGTACCAAACAGAAAATCAGGCCCCGCAACCTGACCTGGAAGATTATGACTACCCTGGTCAATTCATCAGTCGCGATCGCGGCAAGCTGCTGAGTCAGCGGGCGCTGGAGCGTCACCGTACTGACTACCGTCTGGTGAAAGGCAACGGCGACGAACCGGCCCTAGTCAGCGGTCACTTCTTGACACTGGCTAACCATCCACGTACCGCCTGGAACGATCTCTGGTTGCTAATCGAGGTCTGTCACGAAGGCTTGCAACCCCAAGTGCTCGAAGAGTCGATCACCAGCGATGCGAAGCCAGCGGATGGTTTTGTGCAGGGCTATCGCAACACGTTCTCCGCCATCCCCTGGGACACCTTCTACCGACCGTCAATGCCAACCCGCAAACCGGTTCTGGCCAGCCAAACGGCGAAGGTGACGGGACCTGCGGGAGAGGAAATACATTGCGATCAGTACGGTAGGGTCAAGGTCCAGTTCAATTGGGACCGCGAAGGCCGCTTCGACGAAAACAGCAGTTGCTGGGTGCGCGTGGCGTCCAGCTGGGCAGGGCCGGGCTTTGGCCAGGTAGTGATTCCGCGCATCGGAATGGAAGTGTTCATCACCTTCGAGGAAGGCGATCCAGACAAACCGCTGATTACCGGTTGTGTCCCGAACAAAATCACGCCTGTGCCGTATCCGCTACCGGCGAACAAAACCCGTAGCGTCTTCAAGACCAACAGCAGTCTTGGAGGCGGTGGCTCCAACGAGGTTCGCGTCGAAGACCGGGCGGGCCAGGAGCAAATCTACATCCACGCCCAGCGCGATCAGGATTGCACCGTCGGGAACAATGAAAGTCATTGGGTCGGTGTTAATCGTGCCCATTCCGTCGGTCAGAATGAAACCGTCACCATCGGTCAGAACCGGGTCAGGACGGTCAAGGTCAATGACACGCTGCTCGTCGGCGGCGCCAAACAAGACAGTGTTGGCACTCAATACCTGATGGAAGCGGGGATGCAACTGCGTCTGGTCTGCGGCCAGAGCGTTATCGAGATGAATGCCAGTGGGGAGATCAACCTTTATGGCACGAAGTTCAACTTTTCGGTGACAGGCGACGCTCAGATCAATACCGGCGGCAATCTCGATATCAACATGCCCGGCGGGGCCGCCGCCACGGATCCCGGTGCCGATGGCGCCAAGGGCACCATCGATGGCAAGGTCGACGGCGTTTTTTCAAATCCGCCGCAACCGGCCTCCTGATCCCGACCCCCAACAGAATAGAGCACCGTAAATGGAATATTTGATTCAGGAAGGCAAGCTCACGTTGCCAACAGGTTTTCAAGACCGCAGCGTCAATATGTTTGTTCCGGGTATCACCCTACCTGCACCTTTCAGCCTGACCCTCTCACGCGATAACACACTACCGAGCGAGGCCTTGCCCGACTACGTCGAGCGTCAGGTCAGCCTGATTGCGGCCAAGCTGCGCAAGTACCAGCGCCAGAGCACCACCCCTGTCGAGCTGTCGGCGCAATCGCCGATACCGGGCCTGCAAGTCGATGCTCACTATCAAAGCGATGGTCGACCGGTTTATCAGCGCCAGGCGGCTTTCATTGTGGCACCTGACCGGGCGCTGATTTTCACCGCCACCAGCCAGGTGCCGTTCGACGATCAGTTGAATCAGCTATGGACGAATGTTCTGGCGAGCTTTCAGCAGCACCCTCCTGTTACCGCAATCCCTTAAGGACACCCGACTTGAAAGGTCGGTATGACATGGAAGTTTCCGATGTTTGAAGCAGCACGTTTTGACGATGAGATTGCTCATACAAATGCTCTCGTGGGGTTTCTGGTGGGGGCCGCGCTGGGACTGGCACTGGTCGCAGTAGCCTCGATCTTTGTCGTTGCTACCTGCGGCTTCGGGGCCGGGTTGTTGGTGGGGTTACTGGCGGGCCTGGGAGGTACGGGGCTGGTTATGGCGGGTGAAGCCATAGGACGAATGTGCAAGGCGCCCGCCGGAGGGATCACGAGTGGTTCCAGTAACGTCCGTATCAATGGCCTCAAGGCAGCCTACGTACAAGACAGTGTCGGCATCTGCAAAAAGCACTCGACGCCGCCGATGGTGGCGGAGGGTTCGGCCAAGGTCTTTATCAACGGTCTGCCTGCGGCCCGTAAGGGCGACAAACTGACCTGCGGCAGTGTGATCGACAGTGGTTCGGAGAACGTCTTTATCGGCGCCGAAAAAGAACAGTACCTGCCGATCGAAGACGAAGTTCCCGAGTTTTTGCGCAACACGGTCGACATCCTCATGATCGTCGCCGGCCTTGCCGGTAGCCTCGCGCAACTAGCGATCAAGGCCAGTGAGGCAGGACTCAAGGCCGCCGCCCCCTGCGCCTTGCAGTTCGCCGCGGGTTTTGTGGCGGGTGAACTGGCTTCCCGGTTTGTCATCGGCCCGGCTATTAGCCGAGTGGCCGGCGGCCTGTTTGGCAACCCGGTGGATGCAATCAGCGGGCGCAAATTACTTCTGGAAGAGAGCGAAACAGACTTTGCTCTTCCGGGCCTCATGCCTATTGTTTGGGCGCGTTTCTATGCCAGCGATATCAGTCACGAGGGCCTGCTGGGACGCGGCTGGGTACTGCCGTGGGAGCAAAGCCTACGCCTGGAAGGCGATCAGCTTTACTTGCGCGACAACCAGGGACGAGATCTGAATCTGCCAGGCCTTGAGCCTGGGGAGCGCTTTTTCCTGGCCAGCGAGCAGATATTCCTGGTGCGCTCTGAAGGCGGGCACTACCTCATTCAGACCCTCGACAATACCTTCTTCTATTTCGGCGAGTTGTCCGAAAGCGGCCAACCCTCGCCGCTGCGCCGCATCGAGAATGCACTCGGTCACTTCCTCACCTTCCACTACGACGCGGAAGAGCGTCTGAGCGATGTCTGTGCTACCGGCGGTATTCGTCTTCACCTGTGCTACGACCACCATGAACGACGCCTGAGCCGGGTTGAGCGGGTGGTGGACAACCGGCCCGTGGAAACCCTGGTTCACTACCACTACGACGCCGAAGGGCAGCTCCAACACGTCATCAATCGCAACGGCGATCGCGTGCGCCACTTCGCCTACGAGCACGGGCTGATGGTTGCCCACGAGAATGCTCTAGGGCTGGCTTGTCATTATCGCTGGTCAACGCGCTTCGACGATCATCAGCCTCGTGTGGTCGAGCACTGGACCAGCGACGGTGAGCGTTACCATTTCCGCTACGACCTTGCACAGTGGCAAACCGATATCCGTGACGTGCTCGACCGTGTCGCCCAGATCCACTACAACGAAGGGCGTCGGGTGGTTGCCAGTCGCGACTTCGGTGGCGAACAATACCGCTTCGAGCTGGATGCCTCGGGCAATATGACCGGCCTGGAGTTGCCTGACGGCAACAAGCTGGCATTCGCCTACGATGACTATTCTCGCCTGGTCGAGGAGATCGATCCGCTGGGCCGCAGTACCTGCTACAGCTACCACCTCAACACCAGCCTGATTGCCAGCATCCAGCGCCCGGACGGGAGCATCCAGAGTTGGGTCTACGACCGCAGCGGTACGCTACTCGATAGCATTGACCCGCTGGGGCAGCTCACCCAGTACCTCAACACCAATGATGGGCTGCCCCATAGCTGTACCGACCCAAAGGGGAACACCACACACCTGTGGTGGAACGGACTGGGTCAAATTGAGCAATATCAGGATTGTTCCGGCCATCGTGCTCACTATGCTTACGACGAAAGGCTGCACCTGGTCAGCATCAAAGATGCCATGGAACGCACAACCCGTCTGACCCGCAAGGCCAACGGTGAAGTGACTCGAATCGAACATCCTGATGGTAGCCACGACAGTTACAGCTACAACGCCCTTGGCCAACTGCTCAGCCACACCGATGCCGATGATCGCACCACCTACGTGACCCGCACATCACGCGGGTTACTCAGCAAACGCCAGAACCCACGAGGTCAGCACGTTCACTATGAATATGATAAATGCCAACGCCTGATCGGGTTGCTCAACGAGAACAAGGCGGCGTATCGCTTCAGCTATGACGCCAGCGATCGCCTGCAAGAAGAAGTTCGGGTGGACGGACTCCGCCGGCGCTTCAGTTATAGCGTCAGTGGCGCGCTGACGCATCTGAACGAACTTGTTCGGCAGGGCTTCAATGAAGTCTCACGTCAGCAACACTTCGAGCACGACGCCGCCGGGCGACTGGTCAGCCGCATCACCGACGATGCGCGTCTGGACTACCTCTACGACGATGTCGATCGCCTGATTGCCGTCGACCGCCAACCCAGTGCCGCAGGCAAGGCCCTGGGAATCGGCAGTGACCATCTGGCGTTCAGCTACGACGCCGCCGGCCAACTGCTGAGCGAAGACAGCAGCACCGGCAACCTCGGTTACAGCTACGACGAACTGGGTAATCTCACCCATTTGGCGTTACCTGACGGGCGCAAGGTCAATCACCTTTACTATGGCAGCGGTCACCTGCACCAGATCAACCTCGACGGTCAGCTGATCAGCGACTTCGAGCGTGACGCCTTGCACCGCGAGACCCTGCGTACCCAGGGCTCGCTGACCAGTCGCTATGGCTACGACACCAAGGGGCGCAAGTTGTGGCAGGCGGCAATCCACCTCCCTCACGAGCAACTCAGCCAGCTTCAGGAAAAAACCGACAGCCTGCTCGGCCATCCGCAGCACCCGACCACCGCCCTGCACCGTCGCTACCACTACAGTCCGGGCGGCGAAGTGCAGCGCGTGACGGACAAACAGCGTGGGGTGACAAACTTCACGTATGACGCCAGCGGCCAACTGCGCAGTCGTCAACCCGATCATCCACAGTTGCAGACGGAAGACTTCTCCTACGATCCCGCAGGCAACCTCAGTGGCAGCGGTCGCTGGCAATTTGAAAGCCTGCCGGACAATCGCCTCGTGGCCTTCAAGGACCTGCGCTTCAGCTACGACACCTGGGGCAACCTCAGCGAGAAAAGCAGTGCGGCCGGGGGCATGCAACGCTTCCACTACGACAGTGAAAACCGTCTGATCAAAGCGCAAACCTGGCAAGGCCTGACACTGCATAGCGAGGCCCATTACCACTACGATGCCCTGGGCCGGCGTATTGGCAAACACGTTACGCAAGACGGCCAGACTCAAGAAACAAAGTTCCTCTGGCAAGGCTTGCGCCTGCTCCAGGAACAGCAGCCGCAATTACACAGCCTGTACCTCTACGAACCAGGCAGCTACGCTCCGCTGGCCCGTATCGACAACGACCCCGAACTGCCGGAGCAAGAAGCCAGGCACTACTACTTTCACACCGACCAAATCGGTACGCCGCAGGAAATGACCAACGCCGAGGGCCAAGTGGTGTGGCGCGCCTATTACAAGGCGTGGGGTGGGCTGGAGGCATTGTCGCCGAATCTGGTGGAGCAGAACCTGCGCTTTCAGGGGCAGTACCACGACTGGGAAAGCGGGCTGTACTACAACACGTTCAGGTACTACGATCCTGCGGTAGGAAGATTTACCACGCAGGATCCGATTGGGTTGTTGGGCGGGGATAATCTTTATCGGTATGCGCCGAATGCGTTGGGGTGGATTGATCCGTGGGGGTGGTGCAACAAAGGTATGGGGGTAAATTCATCTGGACACCACGTCCCAGCAGTGAGGAAATCTGTGGGTAGGCCTTTTGCGGTTAGCAGATCAGATAAAACTAGACCTACCTTATTCCCTCGGGGGGCTAATGCGGAACATGATCACTGGCGAATGCACGATGCGGAGCGGTCCGTCATTGGTCCTAGACAAGGTGATTTTAAGGGCACTGATGATGAGCTTTTTGCTGCGTATCGGAATGCTTACAAAGATTTGAATGACATAAAAGTCGATGTGCGCTCTCCGAATGGAACTCATGTTTTGGGTGAAAACGTCACTCCAGTTAAAGCTGTAGACCTAGTAGAGAACTGGTTAAAGGAGACAGGATTAAGATGATAACCACAAGTGAGATTTTATCTAGGATAAATGATGGTGTTTTTCTTGAGCTTGTCTTTAAGAAAAACACCGATTGGGATGCTGAGTTGGACTCAAGGGATTCCATTGAGTTTGATAGCGCGTGGAGCGCTAGCTACGAAAAAATAACTTCGTCATGTCCGCCTGAAGATGTATCAATTAAGGAGATAAGAGAGTCTGCGTTCAAGAAGGTTTATCAAATAACAAAAAATTCTGATCTTGCAGGATATGTATCGGACGACCTGGGCCTGATTGCGCAGGCATTCAAGAATGAAGTTGACATTGATTTTATTAACAATCTTTGGAAGACCTACATGCAAGGGAGTTTCCCAAGTTAGGGGGTTGAAATATATCACCAGTATACTGCTCCAAGATTCCGTTTGGAATTCAATAACATTGGTAGCCCACCTGAAAGGCAGGTGATTACACTTGGTATATCGTCGTGGTCGCACAACATGGCACCGTGCATGGGAGCTTGACCATGCACGGCGCAACATAAAAAGTGCAAATAGGACGAGCCAATATCACGCTGACTGACCACAGCCATGACCCATAGATCTTCAGCATGACCGAATCGCCTCTTAAAACCATTGAAGGTATGCAGCAACTGGCCCTGTCACAGGGAGGATGGTGTCTGTCCGACACCTATCATAACCTGTCTACGCGGCTGTTCTGGCGCTGTGCACACAGTCATGAGTGGCTGGCCGACCCTTACCGCGTTATCCGAGGGAGTTGGTGTCCGGTGTGTGCTCGTCTGCAACGACGCAGCACCCTTTCGACAGCCCAGCGTATTGCTGTCGAACGGGGTGGCCACTGCCTGTCGATCCGATGCGAGTCAGGTCGTGTGCCCCTGAAGTGGCAGTGCGCGCAGGGTCATCACTGGCAGACGACGCTGGCGAGTATCAAGCGGGGCAGTTGGTGCCCAATCTGTTTCCGCTTAGGCAAACGCGACACGCTAGAGGCGATGCAACAGATTGCAACTCAACGGGGAGGCCGCTGCTTGTCCGAGACCTATGTCAATAGCGCAAGCGCCTTGCTCTGGGAGTGTGGCCAAGGGCATCGCTGGGAAGCGGTGCCCGCCAGTGTCAAGCACCGCAGTTGGTGTCCAGTCTGTGCTGTGGAGGCGCGTTGCAATACCTTGGAGGAGGTTCAGTCCATCGCACAAGAACGCGGTGGTGAGTGCCTTTCCTCCCAATACATCAACGGTGTCACACCACTCACCTGGCGTTGCGCTGAAGGTCATATCTGGGACGCAGGGCCTGCAAACATCATGCAAGGCGCTTGGTGTCGCCAGTGCTATTACGACAGCATGCGCAGCAACATTAAAGCCATGCAGACTATGGCCCAGGCACGCGGCGGTCAGTGTCTTTCGGAACGCTATGTCGATTCGCAAACTAAGTTGCAGTGGATGTGCAGTTACGGACACACCTGGGCCGCGATTCCTCACTCTATTACGCAGGGGCACTGGTGTCCGCTGTGTTCTTTTCTGTCCAAATGTCGCAATAACCACAAACGGCGCAAGTACATAGGTATTCGATAAAGATCTAGAGTGGGCAATACCGGCAATAGGCTATGTTTTCCACTGTAAACGCCAGCACCCAAAATGGCATCCACTCAAAAAATCTTCGTCCAAGATCATCGAGCCATTAGCGGGCGCGCATGCACGAATGCCGGCTACATTGGAATTATAGGAGGAGTTCGGTTGGTGGAAATGCTTCACATCGGCCGCCCATGATCTGTTCCCAGCCCCACTCGCGTAGTCGTGTTGCGCGCCGGTAATTCTTGAGGATATCCTCTGGGATATCCAGTTCATTGTTGAGGTCGAACTGTGGGGTCATGGCGAACTGCACATCCATCCCGAAATCACCTTTCAACAACCGCCGCATGATTTTGACCCGTTGCAACCAGCTCAAGGAGCGCTTGTTGCCTTGGTCGGTCTGGTAGACCAGCAGATTGAGGCGTGCGGACGCGTGCATAAAATCGTTTTCCGTCATCCACATCTTCAAATGCCGCTCAAGCCCAAGCGGCAGAATGTCTCGGATGAAAAAACCCAGCAGTGGTAAACCTGCTCTATGCGGGTGCAGTTCGATACTCACCATCAATAAAACGTTGTGGAGTGCGCGGGCTATCTTCAGCGTGGTCTGCTGGTCTTCCTGCATGGATGATTCGCGCAGCAGCCATGTCAAACAAGCCAATGCATCCAGACTGGCTCGACGCTCCAGCTTTTCCAGCACGAGTTGCGTGATGGCCACTCGGGCATAGCATGTCATCATCCCCGACGATGATCGGGCCCAAATAACCGCCTGGATTTCAGGATCTAGGGAAACTCTGAAAAAGACTTTCAGATTTGGTGAAATAGCCGCCTGATCCGAACACGACGGTTGAGCCCCGATGAAACAGATGTCCTTCGCCGATGCCGAGTACGCCGGCAAACGTAAGCAGACCCGCCGCGAGCGTTTCCTGATCGAGATGGATCAGGTCGTGCCCTGGAAGGGTCTGATTGCCTTGATCGAGCCGAATTATCCGAAAGGCGAAGGTGGTCGTCCGGCGTATCCATTGATGGCGATGTTGCGGGTTCATCTGATGCAGAACTGGTTCGGCTACAGCGATCCGGCGATGGAAGAAGCGCTGTACGAGACCACTATCCTGCGCCAGTTTTCGGGGCTGCATCTGGATCGGATTCCCGATGAAACCACGATCCTCAACTTCCGACGTCTGTTGGAAAAACATGAGTTGGCCGGCGGGATTTTGCAGGTCATCAACGGTTATCTGGGCGACCGTGGCCTGATGTTGCGCCAAGGTACGGTGGTCGATGCGACGATCATTCATGCGCCGAGTTCGACCAAGAATAAAGAGGGTAAACGCGACCCCGAAATGCATCAGACGAAGAAGGGGAACATGTATTTCTTCGGGATGAAAGCGCATATCGGCGTCGATGCCGAGTCGGGTTTGGTGCATAGCCTGGTGGGCACGGCGGCCAATGTGGCGGACGTGACGCAGGTCGATCAGTTGCTGCATGGCGAGGAATCATACGTGTCTGGCGATGCCGGTTACACCGGTGTGGACAAGCGTCCTGAGCATCAGAATCGCAAGATGATCTGGTCGATTGCCGCACGGCCCAGCAGCTATAAAAAACACGCGAAAAAGAGTTTGATCGGGCGCCTGCGGCGCAAAATCGAATATGCGAAAGCACAAGTCCGGGCGAAGGTTGAGCATCCATTCCGAGTGATCAAGCGTCAGTTTGGCTATACGAAAGTGCGCTTTCGCGGCCTGATGAAAAACACCGCGCAACAGGCCACGCTATTTGCCCTGTCGAACCTGTGGATGATGCGAAAACGGCTGCTGGTCGCGGGAGAGATGCGCCTGTAATGCGGGAAAAGCGCCTTGAAAAGGCGTCGCTCAAGGGTGAAACGATGAGTTAAGAATAGGAAAGGTCTGATTTCTGACCAGCCAGCGTTTTTTGAACCTCTACCAACGAGGGCATCAAAAATCGCTGACTACTTCAGACCTTCCCTAGACACTTGAGAAAGCTGTCGCCCTTCATTACACGGGTATTTGAGGCATCAAGGACCTCCCAAAGCGGGAGGTGGAGCTCTCGAATAGAGCCATGCTCTCGCGCCTCGACTCGACGAAGCGTTTTGGCTTGAGGCACATGCTGCCCAGTCGCATAGCGTGACCACTTGTTCCGATACCAGGCAACAGCCCCCTTCGCGTTCCTTTTGAACGACTCGCTCTCAAAGTAGTACTCCATGTCGGATGCCGTCTCCAACCGGGTTCGCAACCTCAACACCTCATACCAATAACGCACTCGCAGAGTGTCGATTGTTTCGATTTCGGCGAAATTATTTTCACCGAAAGAGTTTCGCACATCTTCTGCGAAACTTAGATAGATCTCCTTAATTCTTTTAAAATCAGACATATAGAGAAATCCCTCATGCAATTTCACAGTAAAATATTGTGATTTTTCACGACTTCTCGACTGTAGTTGTTTTCTTTACTATGTGTCCAACTACTTCAAACGATGATTGCCATGGACCAACAACCTTCTATTCAGGAGCTCGCCGCTGAACTGGAGCGAGAACTGACAACTCGTTATGGCGTCATTTTGGGAAGTCGCATCTTATGGCGGGAGCTTGGTTTCTATTCGGCTGCGGCTTTTAGCCAGGCGATTATTCGGGGAAAGATGGAGGTTCCACTTTTTGAGGTAAAGCACCGTCGTGGATACTTTGCGCTGTCCAAGGACGTTGCCCTGTGGGTGGCCCAGCAGCGCTATCAGTGCACCACTGAACCCGAACCCGTCTTGTCACAGGACAACAGCTGACCTCAGGTGAACAGGAACAGAGCTGCCGTTCGGCTAATCGAACGGCAGGAAATAGACTTTGAAACTTAAAAGGAGGGACATATCAATGAGTGCAACTGGATAAGCGTATTGAAATAGCAGGCTTTGGAGATGAAAAAAGCCCTGGGTAGCAGCCCAGAGCTTTTAGGAGAAGCGTCAGATTTGACCCCTGACGCCTCATTCTGTGTCTCCCCTCGACTGACGTCAAGTCAGTACCTGCCCATTCATCCATGAATTTGCATTGATCGCGACCGGCGAGGCCTTCTTGTGCCCGTCGAGGGGAGAAATTATGAAGTTATCCGTTGATGAACAGCGCGAAGTTCTTCGCATTGCCAGCGGCTCTACGCTCTCAAACCGGGCAATCGCTCAAATCGTGCAGGTATCGCACAACACGGTACGGGCATTGCGTGATCAACTCGTGCTGAGTGGTGAAAGCTGGGAATCCCTCAAGGTGCTCGACAACGCCACCTTCAGCTTGCGTTTTAACTACGATCGTCGTGCTCCGGCTCTGCGCAAAGTCGTACCGCAGTGGCATGAGATTCATGAGCAACTGCGTTTTCGTGACATGACGCTGGACTTGCTCTGGCAAGAGTTTCGTGAAAAAGAGCCCGACGGGGTGTCTTACGCGCAGTTCACTCGGCACTACGGGGCCTGGGTGAAAACGCAGAAAATCAGCATGCGGCAAGTGCATACACCAGGCGACAAGATGTTTGTCGATTTCTGCGGACGCACTATGCCCATTACCGATCCGAGCACCGGTGAAATCGCCTCCTGCCAAGTATTTGTTGCCACACTGGGCTCATCCGGGTACTTGTTTGCAATAGCCGTTGCCAGCCAAACGACACAAGACTGGCTTCGTTGCCACATCGAAGCACTGGAACACTTCGACGGTGTGCCGCGCTTTGTCGTACCGGACAACCTGAAGGCCGCGGTAATCAAAACTACCCGTAACTGTCTCATCCTCAACAAGGCCTATTCAGAGCTCTCCGAGCACTACGGCTTCACCATCATTCCCTCCCGGCCACGAAAGCCAAAAGATAAGTCGCTGGCCGAGGTAGGTGTGCAAATCGTCCAACGCTTCGTCTTGGCACGATTACGTGATCGGACGTTTTTCTCTCTGGACGAACTAAATCAGCAGATCACCTACTGGATGGAACAGTTAAACCAGCGGGTCACGCGCACCTACCCCAAGAGTCGGCTGGTACGATTTCAAGAAACGGATGCACCCGCCTTACAGGCTCTCCCTGAAAGGCAATACAGCTATAGCCAATGGGTGTACCAGGTGCGTATTGGCGGTGATTACCACGTCGAGTTTCAAGGTCGGTCCTACTCGGTGCCGTATCACCATGCTAATCAACTGGTGGACTTGCGCGTAAATGCCGATTGGCTAGAGGTCACCTTCCAGCGACGGGTGATCAGCAGTCATCGCATCGATACCACACCTGGGGTCAGCACCTTGCGTGAGCACTTGGCTCCCAACCACCATCAATTTCAGGATTCTCAACCACCAGCCTTGCTGGCGTGGGCGGCAGACATTGGCCCTGAAACTCACCTCTACGTACAGCGCAATTTGGAAGACCGTCGAGACTTTGCAACAGGGCTGAGGGCTGTGACCGCGCTCAAACGAGATGTGCGCAAGGAACAGATACCTCATCAGCGCCTGGAGTCTGCCTGCGCGTATGCGAACTCGCTTGGCATTGTCAGCTCCGAACGGTTGCGCGCCATTTTACGTAATGGCTCGGACCTTCGACGTCCACCAATGATTACGACTCCCGCCATTGAGCATTCGAATATCCGGGGAGCGACCTACTACGCCACCCAAGAGGAGAAGCCTGTATGAAGCCGCTGTTAAATACCAGCCAGCAACTGCTTGAGCTAGGCCTGAAAGGCATGGCCCGTGCCTATGAACATCAGCTGAACCAACCGAACCTTCAGAAACAGACATTCGATTTGCGTCTCGGTCTGATGATGGAGTCCGAAACCAGTGAGCGTGAAACACGTAAGGTTGAGCGCTTTCTGAAAAGCGCCAAGCTGCGCGAGTCACAGGCCACACTGGAAGGTGTCGAGTACAAGGCAAGCCGAGGGCTGGATCGCAACATGGTCATGACCCTCGCGGATTGTGAATGGTTACGTCGCCGGCAGAATCTTATTTTGACTGGTGCTACCGGTACCGGAAAAACCTGGTTGGCTTGCGCCTTTGGCAATCAGGCCTGCCGCCTCGGGTTCAATACCTATTACCGTACAGCCACGCAGCTATTTGAAGACATAACACTGTCCTACGCGGATCACACGCTTCCGAAACTGCGCAGGCAATTGATCAAGGCGCAACTCCTGATCATTGATGACTTGGGAATCGGCGGTATTGACTCCCAGCTCGGCCCCTTCCTTTTGGATGTCATCGATCAGCAATCACGCAATGGCTCCTTGCTGATCACCAGTCAGTACCCCAAAGAAAAATGGTACGACCTTTTCACGGATCCAACGATTGCCGATGCGGTGTTGGACCGAATCGTTCACAAGGCGCATGTGATTCCGCTCAAGGGCGAATCGATGCGCAAACTCAAGAACAGGAAAAACTGAAGAGCGACGACCACTCTACCTGCCTGTGGGGTGGTCAAGTCCTATGCAATTGAGTGGTCAGTGCGAATGCAAATAGGTGGTCAAGTCGAATGCAATTGGGTGCTCAGTACGAATGCAAATGACCGGTCAGTGGCTATGCAATTGGGTGGTCAGCACGAATGCAAACGACTGGTCAGCGGCAATGCAATTAGGTGGTCAAGTGAGGTGCAATTTCGAAGGCCAAAAGCTAACTCACGGAGGTCTGCGGATCGGAGACAAGTACACGATTCGTTCTGATAAAGCCGCCAGGCGCCTGGAGCTGATCGCGGTACCCACGAGCTTTGTCGGCAGCACATTCACTGTCTCAAAGCGCGAGCGTAACGGGATAGTGCATCCGCTGCTTCAACTTCGCAGCGATGAGATACGCCAGGTGTTTGAGGATGACGAGAAGGTCCGGATTGCGATTCGAAACGGTCGTATTGTCATAACGGCACTACAGCTGCAAACCAAAATCCGAGAACGACTCAAGCGTCTGAAAGAAAAGCTGGCACGCGGCGAAAAATTGGCCGTTACCAGCCTATTCCACGGTGGTGGTGTGCTCGATCGGGCCATCCACTCTGGGCTACTGCGAGCAGGGGTTGGTTCGTTTGTGCAAGTGGGTGTTGAGTTAGAAGCTGAGTACCTCAACGCCTCATTGCGCAACAACCCGGATCTTTGGCAGGCGGACTCTATTGCGATTTGTTCCGATATTCGGTATGTCAGTCTGGAGGGAAATATCCCCCAGAGCGACATTTTGACAGGAGGGGTGCCTTGCGTAGGGGCCTCAAAAGCGGGGCGGGCCAAGAACGATTTAGAGTTTGCTGAAGAGCATGACAGCGCAGGAACGTTATTTTTTGACTACCTGGCATGGGTGAAGGCAACCAATCCTGCCATCGTCGTTCTGGAGAACGTGCCTGAGTACCAGAGTACTGCCTCGATGGCGGTGATTCGCAGCGTTTTGATATCGCTGGGATACGTGCTCAAAGAAAAAGTGCTCGATGGCTCCGACTTCGGCGCGCTTGAGAAACGGAAACGAATGGTGATGATTGCCTATACTCCTGGTCTGGGAGATCTGTTTTCCTTCGAAAACCTCAAACCCCATAAGGTTCGTGAAGCATCCATCAATGAGATCCTTGAGTCCGTTCCTTTGGACTCACCGCGTTGGAAGCCATACACGTATTTGTCTGAGAAGGCGGTAAAAGATAAGGCGACAGGAAAGAACTTCGCACTTCAGCGTTTGACAGGAAATGAGGGCGGTTGTGGAACGATCGGTCGACACTACTTTAAAGGCCGATCGACTGAACCCTTCTTGATTCACCCTGAAAATCCTGACCTGTTCCGGCTGTTCACACGGCTTGAGCACGGACGAGTGAAAACGATCCCTGCGGTTGTAACTGAAGGGGTATCGGAGACTGCAGCACACGAAATTATGGGGCAAAGTGTCGTCTACGAGCAGTTTGACTCGATAGGTGAAGAAATCGGACTCTCATTGTTCAGAACGAACATTGAATTACCTGTTTCTCGGGACTCTTTGAGCCTCGATGTAAAGAGCCTCATTGCTGGGCCTGATTTCACACAAAATCTTAACCCGGCATCCCTGATGCTGCCCTCCGTGGTGGCGGTTGGATCTACTCAGCAGATGTTGCTGTAGTAACATTTCGATGATGTAATCTCTGTGGCCTTTAGGGGCCACAGTTTTATCGAGTCTTCTTCCGCGGCGTCGACGTCGACGAAAGCAGATTCTTGCGTTCGGCCTTGAGGCTGATCGTTTGATAGTGACTGGTGATCACTCAAAACAAACACCCACCTCTCGCTGTATTTCAAACCCATAGGGCTACCACCCTCTGGGTTGGTACGCCCTCAATCTGGAGCGTACCCATGTCAAACCAGAAAATTATTCTTCTGCTCTCCCTAGACGATCAATCGTTGCTCGCGTCCACGCTTTTGCGAGTGGTGAATTCACCGGGCGACGCTGATGGTCGTGTCAAAGCGCTTCTCGACGAAATTCAAGCCATCGCCAGTCCGATCGAGATCCTGTCGGCGGCGAAGGAAAATGGATTGGAGTTCAGTCAATGCGTCCGAGCATTTGGTGAGGAGTCTGAATCGAACGCTTTTGCGGTAGCTGCACGAAACAACTACTGCATGAGCTCCGAAGACGAGATAGAAATCGATGATCGGGGTTCAACACCCCAATGGGGTGTAGCTACCTCCAACCAGGAGAAACACCATGCGTTTTCAACAATTCGATAGCACTGTACCTGCAAGCTACGTTCAACATATGGTAGAGCCTTCTCTGGAAGAGTCTCCGCTGGCCAACAGAATTCGTTTGTTGAATGAATCTGCAGCCCGCGAAAACGAAGTGATCAGTCAACGCCGTCTTGAGGTTCAGCAACGTGCCGCCGCCCTTAAAAGCCAAGGTTCTTTACGCTCCTTTAGACGTACCAAGGATGCTCGGCCTAAGCAGTTGTCTGCGCCCGACCGTATAAAGGCTTTGCCCAGCCGTTCGGAGGAAGACAAGCTGTGGGATCGTGTATTGAGCCAGAACACTCCTGAAGGCGTGTACGACTATCAGCAAGAGGTCGACAACGAGTCTCTGCAGGCGGATATGGAGGCCTACGCGCAGCACTTCCAAAACTGCGCCGACACCACACCGGAGATCGATGTGTGGGCTGATGCGTTGAAGGGGGAGGTTACGTCCTTTGGTGCGTTTCCATACAAGCACCAGAAAGGCGAAAAAATCAGCTATATGATACGCCTCGGTACCCTTGAGGTATGGGGAGTCGATTTGGAACGCTGCATGGTTGAATATGACATTGATATTGGAGACCGAATTGCGCTTAAGCGAATCGGAAAAGTGCCTGTACAAGTCATGCAAAATGTCATTGACGAATTAGGCAATGTCATTGGAGAAGAACCAGTTACAGTCGATCGCGTGAGCTGGATTGCGAAGCGGCTGTGAAAACGGTAATCCCCGCACAGGAGGACAACCCCCTGTGCGGGGGTTTTAAATTATCGAGCCTTTGATTTGCGGAGTCTGCTGGTTATTCTTCTAACCAATCGCGGTACCTGCAGAACATTGACTGTCGCCTTGAGGCGCCAGGCACTGATCAGGCTGCTGACCTGAGAAAAAAAACAGCCACCTTAAACAACCACCCTGGGGGATCCTACCCCTTTGGGGTCGTATCCCCTGCTATCGGAGATACGACATGAAACTTCTGGATATTGCTGCTGTTCAAGCAGTCGAACTTTCCACCGCACACATCACACAGGCTGATTCCAAGTGCCTTGAGCGTCTCGCTGCACGATACGTGATGGGAGAGGGAGAGGCACCGTATGTGTTTGATTCTAAACATGGCTTCGTGATTATGATTGGAGCCATCACCGTGGCTAAGATCAAGCTGTCTGGCATCAGTAACGAGCTTGCATCGCTTTTGGATGCAGCCCTGGATGAAGGACTCTTGATTGTTGCGTTTGATAAGGATGGGAACTGTCACGAAGAGCTTCCTAGCTTTGATTGGTGAGCAGCATGGATCTCTACGCTGAACCATCTCTCAACAATTCGCCGAGTTGGGAAGCCCCAGTGGTTGCGTACTCGGAAACGAGTTCGCTGTCGCGACACTACAGTCAATCTGGCTTCTCAGCTTATCTAGTTAGGAATGCCCTCACTGAACACAAAATCGAGGTCCGAGCACCATCAGCGATGTTGGCTGTTGCTCACGCCTATCTGACAGACTGTGGTGAGCCAAGAAAAGTGGAAAGCTCCAAGCGATTTAACGACCGAATCATTGATCACCGTTACATCGTACGGTGTGGAAATTGGTTCACTTTTGAGTCGCCTCTTGTTCACTTGTAACTCAAATCTGGACCTGCATCTTTCAGGTATCTAGCCGCCAATTGGCAACCCATTGGGATTTCAGTCCCTTTGGGCGAAGTCCCGCTCACAGGAGTAGGACATGCAGCCGATTAAAGTATTTGCACGTAAAGAACCAGACGTTACTGGAGAAACCGACAACTTTGACGTCGTGTTCTACAAAGACGTTTTCTGTTCAACGTTCGTGACAAGAGTTCCTTGGTATTACAAGGAGATCATGCCGAAGCAAAACGAACGGAGAGTTTTTCTGAATTGCTACGAATGGCACCTTCAGTGGCTTGCTCCGGCATGTGCCGCGTAAGCAGGAAGGCCGCTGTAGCGCTGTAAAAACAATTTAACGACATAACCCGCGGGGAAGCACCCCTAGCGGGGTCGCTCTCACCGCTAATGAAGCCTTGGAGGGCGATATGAAAATTGCTGAGAGACTGATTAGTAAGGACGCTGGTGGTATATACGTGACATCTGCAATGATTTTCACGATCGGCGTAATAGGCGCAGCCTTCTGGCTCGCTTATCACCTCGACGATCGTAAAAAGACACATTGATTCAAGCCCCCTATCTAGGGGGCTTTTTTAGAGTCTTCTTCCGCGGCCACCGCGCCGACGAAAGCAGATTCTTGCGTTCAGCCTTGAGGTTGATCGTTTGATAGTGACCGGTGAACACTCAAAACAAACACCCACCCATCGCCGAAAGGCACACCCACGCGGGGCTTCTTCCCGGTGGGGAGCAGCTTCGCCTCGAATAGAGGAAATCCCATGGCTGCTGAAATCTCAAGCTTCCGCATAGCTGGACTTCAACAAATTGATCAGGTCCATTTTTTGGCCGGATCTCATGTTGTTGAGGTTCTCTTATGTGGTCGCGTCATTGTCGTTTATTGAGGACTCAACATGAGTAACCATCAAAAGACGACAAATACTAATCGGGTTGTTGTCGCAGCGTTGTCTGATGATTCATTCGTCAGAATGATGCAGCAACTCTGCGACATTCCACCGACTAAGAAACCAAGCACGCCGGATCCGAAGAAGTAACACCGAAATAGCCGTGCGAATTCCCTAAAGGGGGACACCCCCCCTTTAGGGAAGGTGTACCCCCAGATTCCAAAACCCTGTCTGGGGCTTCCCGAAGCCCTCTTGGAGGGTTTTGGGAAGCCCCAGTTGGGCTAACACTGGAGGTACACCATGAGAAACTTGAATGCTAAAACTGTACGCGAAGCTGCTCAAGGTAAGTGGCTTGAAATACTGAGTGCCATTGTTCCTGGAATTGGCCCATCTTGTAAGAAAGTTGGTAAACGTTCCCCATGCCCTGTGCATGGGGGAGTGGATGGTTTCAGAATGCTCAAGAAAAATGGTGACGGAGCATTTAAAGGAGCTGGTGGTTGCAACACATGTGGGTTCAAAGGAGATGGTTTCGCTTTGCTCATGTGGTATCGCCAATCCTACAACGGTAGATATGTCTTTGCTGATGCGGTTGAAGAGGTTGGGGAGTACCTCAACATCAAAGACCGTAAAGATGAAAGAAAAGCAGCACATGACAATCAGCAGGAAGCTGCGCAAATACAACGGTTGAGAGAGAAACAAGCTCAAGATCAGAAAGAAAATGATGTGCGTATTCGCTACATCCTGAAAAAAATCTGGAGCGAAACCTTAGCTCTAAGTGCGGTTCAGGCTGAGCCCGCAAGGCTTTATCTGAGCTCAAGAAAAATTCTTAATTGGGATGCTCCTGGTTACGCCGCCACGTTGCGGTTTCACCCGAAGCTTCGCTCGTACAACGAGGACGGTGTTTGTGAAGGTGAATTCCCGGCAATTGTCGCGCTGATCCGCGATGCAGCAGGTGTTCCGGTGACACTTCACAGGATTTTTCTGACCACCAAAGGTGAGAAAGCTCCTGTTGAAAGCGTTAAAAAGATGTGCCCAATTCCTTCCGATCGTTCGGTGACAGGCGGTTCAATTCAACTGGGGAAACCTGGTGAGATTTTGCATGTCGCCGAGGGTATTGAAACTGCTTTGGCCATTTCGATGGCTATGGGAGTTCCAGTATGGCCACTGGTCAATACAGGTCTGATGGAAACATTTGTCCCGCCAGCTGGCTTCAAAGGCATTGCCATCTGGGAGGATAAAGACGTTTCTGGTGGAGGGGAGAAGGCTGCAAAAGCTTTGCAAGCTCGTGCCTGGGCGTTAGGGTTGAAGTGTGCTCGTCACACTCCTCCGTTAACTGTTCCGGAAGGTGAAAAGTCTGTGGATTGGAATGATGTTTTGATCCAGCTCGGACGGTTTGGCTTTCCTCAATCCAAACGGCACGCTGCGTGAGGGGCATAATGACTAGCTATATATTTGACCCTAGAGTTGTGCCGACAAAGCCGGGATCGTGTGCAGTAAATCCATTCTGTCCACCACTTGGTTTCGATGGAGGTAATTTAGAGTATCGGGAGTTGCTAAGAGCGCGAAAGCGCTCTAGCGCTCTGGATACAAGACGAATCCGCGATACTTCAAACTGCTTTGAGCTTGGGCAAGTGACAGTTACAGGTCCATATAGTCTTGAAGTTATTAAGATTCTAGAGGAGATTGTAAGTCATCGTAGTAACAAGCAAGAAAATTAAAAGGCCGCCAAGTGCGGCCTTTTTTTGTGCAAAAACCCAAGCTTTACTAGTTAAAGTGTCAGGGCTTGAAAATTTTCTATAGTTGAGATTGCAATTTCTTTAAGTGGTGTATCCTAGCCATAGAACGCCATTCAGGACCTAAAATGTCGGTTTTATCGCTTAACATTGATGCTCGATACCTCATCGGCGAGGACAAAATCCTTTGCATTTATACGTGTGATGGGAAGCCACCGCGGTCTCTCGAAATCAAGGTTCTGCATCCTCTGCGTGACCGAATCGAACATAAAAATAATGAAAGAGCAACGCTGATCGCCACTTGGTTTTTACTCGTTCATTTTGAAGTCGCTGGCCAGAATAGGGCAGGGACAGGCCTGAAAATAGAGTTCTCACGTGAGGAGGTGGTTCTAGCTAGCCGCCTACAGAGCAGGACAGCTGGTCTGAATAAGCTTGCGACATTCCTTCGGACACAGTTCATCGGGGCCGAAATCAGCTTCGTCGGCGTGTCATCTTGGTCAACAGACTTTGAGCCATTTGCCTGTGCCATCTGGACAGAAAGCTCGTTGCAGCTTCCCGGCGCATGGGCCCAGGGCCTGGGGTTCGTTTGCATTTCACCTTACGCGATTCACAGGTACTACCAACGCACGAGGGGAGACCTCGCTTTAGACAGAGTTTTTCGAAAAATTCAGTTACACATTAAAGGGGCTCTACCGGTAACTACCCTTCCTCAGAAGGTGATACGGGACAAAAGGGCTTTTTATGGATCTCGGCAAGACAATACTTTCTACTACCAAACAAAAACTGGTTGGCAGATGGTTATTGAGGAAAGGAAAGGAAGGTTTATCCTTGCAACTATTTATCAGCGACTCATTGACAAATGAACAAGCCGAAGAGGTAGTACGTGGCTACATAGATCAACATCGACATAAGATGTTAACTATTCTGCGTAGTCAGGACCCTCAGTTGTATAAGAAAGTGGCGAAGCAAAAGCCAGCAAAGCAAATTGTTTCACTGGCCAATAATGTCCAGTTACTAACAATGCTTTCTCATACCATTTTGTATGGCTATGGTTTTTATCCGAACGCAGATGTGATATTAAGACCTAATATGATGATCTATGTTTTAAAGTCAATAAGAGTTGACAAAGACAGTGATGGAAGTCCTCTTCAGGTACTTGCGACGATAGAACGCTTTGCAGAAAACGGTGCTGGTGACTTTGGTGAGGATGTCCGAACAGTTTCGATCACTGAGCTCATTTCGATGACCACAGGGGACACGGTGTCGATGGTCGACGTGAACTTGGGCTGACCGACCGTGTGGCCGTTCTCTACGTGAAATGTGTGCTGTTTGCCCCTGATTGCTCGACAGATTTCGCGTAGGCGCAAGATCTGAATGGTTGGGCCAAGCTGCTCCAGCCCCTTCGCCAGGTCGCGTCGACGAATTCAACTAGATCGGTAGAGGCGCCGGCCGTAGGCGTCCTGATCCGGGGGGGCTTGAGTCTGATACGCATATTTAAATAATTTTTCCAGGCCAATGCTAGGTACCATGCTCGCTAAGGGCCTGATTTGTATCCCGTTTCATATTTAGCTGTTTTTTCGCATATTTAAGTAATCTCGACACGCGCGTGACAAAATCATGCTGTATTTTTACTTATCTAAATAGTTGTTTTGAAAAGTAAAAGCTATAAGAAATCTGTCCTTTAGCGCGAAGCTCACTAAGGCAGATTGAAATTCCTCGGTTTCACCTGCGGAGCGTCACTTTGGAACCCTCGACTGACCTGGCCAGCTTCGACATTGACACGCTACTGGCCGACGATGATCAGAACATTGTTCTGAGTTCTTCCAGGCACCCTCAGAACAATCCGTACAGCAATTTCATCCGGAGGCTTGGCCCTGGATCAAAACTGACGATGAGGTACGCACTCCAGGAGGTCGCCACCATGCTGGGGGCCGAGGATGTGCCTCTGGAAGAAATTGCCTGGCAAAAAGTTGAGCGGGTTCACCTTTACGCCCTCGTCGAAAAAATGCGTCTGCATGGCTACGCTTCGAAAACATGCGGGCTTTATTTATCGGCGTTGAGGGGTGTCTTCAATGAAGCCAAACACCTCGAGCTGATCAGTTACGATCGGTTGCATAGCTTGCGCGAGGTAAAGCCATTTCGTGAGCAGCGGCTGCCTACCGGCAAATTTGTTGAGGAACAGGACTTTCACAAACTTTTGGCTGACTGTGTTTCTGACTGGCGACACCAGGGGCTTCGAGACGCAGCGATCATTTCGTTGCTCTATGGCTCCGGCCTTCGTAGAGCCGAAGGGGTAGCAATCGATCTTCAGAACCTCGATCAAAGCGAGTGGTTTGTGACGGTCATCGGTAAGGGGAACAAGGAACTCAAAAAGTGGATCGCCCCTGGCGCAGTGAAACGCATCAGCGCCTGGTTGGAGATCCGCAACGCGGCGGTTGGATCAGAGGGGCCTTTATTTACGCGGATCAGGAAAGGTAGAAAAAAAGTGGTGACTCAATCAGCACATGCCCAGGCATCTGGCTCAGACTCTGCCGAGCAAAAAGTCACGCCAGGCTTGATAACCGATGAGGGGCTAACCCCTCAAGCGATCTATTACATTCTCGATAAACGTTCCAAAGCATGCGGCGTCAAGGTTAAACCCCACGATCTGCGCCGCACCTTCATAACCCGCATGATCGACAAGCATGGTGAGGGGATGGCGCAGAAGTTGGCGGACCACGCGAACGTCACCACCACACTGCTTTATGACATGCGAGGGGACAAGGAGAAGCAAAAAATAATGAAGGGTGAAGACTTCTAACCTGGCGGACGAATACGTTGAGAACATCCACTTCAGACCGATTCCTATCTGTTGTAGTCCATCACTCGATCTACACCAAAATGGTTTAGACCTCCGAGGTGGGCTCTCTGCGCAAGCAATGACATCTCTTGCCAGCGGTCATTAGAAATCGCCCCAGTGTCCAGCATGCAGCGAAGATAACCATTTGCTTGGCCGTAGCTCAAATCTAGATCTACGACGTTGGCCGCGGTGCTGATCGCTGCGATGTAGAGGCGTGTTTTCTGCAAGCAGAGTTCGACTTTTTGCTCAGTCATTTGAAAAGCCCTTTCGTTTTCGTGGACGCAAAAAAACTCATCCAGGTATTGTCGAAAGCCCGATCAAGGGCCGGTGCGCGCAGTGAACATTACAGCAAAGGAGGCCAATCGTTAGCGTTTAGATGAACATTCCCTGACCAAATATAAACGCATCGTCTTTGATTCAGTGCACAGAGACGCCGCCTTTCTTGAATAATCGATACGGTACTAGCGTACGTTTTTTTCCGAATTCGCTGACTCCCCCTAACCGACAACTCATTGAAACCTGACCCCCAGACCGGGGGCAAACACCCTCCCCCTGCTCTCCCCACCTTCAATACCTTAACGGTAGACAAAACCAACCGGGATAAGGAGTTATAGGGTGAGCGCCTCAATGCATCTCAGTTATGCGGGCAACCTAGCCCGTGATGCTGTACGCCTTGTATCTGACGCGAAGTCGGATTTTGAACAGGACTACAAGCACAAGTATGGCTCCAAAATGACCTTGGCCCAGGTTGCTTCTGAGCTGGGCCTTTCTGAAATTACGATGAAGAAAAAGCTCGGGAGTTTGCGTTTTGAACACCTGCCCTGGGTTCTTCCAATCAGAAATGCAAGGGTCCGACCTGGGCGCAATGACGCCTTCTCTACCATTAAGGTAGCCGCATTCGCTGCCGGTGATCGCTGATGATTGAAAGTCGATCGTTAGGATTGCTCGTGAGTGCGGCTGCTTTGTGTCTGGCGCCTTTTGCTGTGGCCGACGGTCAGCGTGAGGGCAGCAATCCTGAAGCGATCGCAGGCCAGTCCTTCTATCAAGGAAAAAGCGAAGGGTGGTTCTGGTACCAGGAGTACCCGGATGCTGAGCCCGAGGTCAAGGAAATGCCACCTTTGCCCTCCCCCCCAACGCAACCTGCCCCTGAGCAAGTTTCCAAAGTTGAGCGGGATGAAACAAAGCCCTTCACGTCAGCTTGGATAAGGATTGAACTGCCGAAATTTCGAGATAGGGCAATGGACGATCCGTCGCCAGAGAACGTCCGGGCTTATTACTATCTTCAGCGGATGGCCATGGACAAGGCCACGAAGTTCTCTGAAATGTCGACCAACGTCATTATGAGAGACCCGTTTCTTGATGAAGATTCACGTCGCCCACAAGCTACCTATGCGGCGAACGCTATGGCTAGGGAAGCGTTGGATAAGCGTAACGAAGTAGTAAAGGAAATCGGCACTAAGTCCGGCTTGTTTTTCTTCTTTAAAAGTAACTGCATCCTATGTACGGAGCAGGCCGGCGTTTTGGTTGCTCTTCGGAATGCTACAGGCGTGCCAATTATCCCAATTTCCCTAGATGGCAAATCTTTGGATAATCAACTGTTCCCGGAGTATAAGGTTGACTCCGGTCAAGCTGAACAGTTAGGTATTTATCAAACTCCAGCTTTAGCGCTGGCAATCCCTCCTTCTAGAACGGAAGTCGTAGGTTTTGGAGCTGTTACGCTCGACACTTTACTCAATAGGATAGTTGTTGTGGCAAGGGATGCAAAAGTCATCACCACCAAACAGTATCAGTCAACACAACCTGTATTTGACAATGGCCTACTAATTTCTAAAGAGCTGCAGTCGGTCGATAAGACGGTACTTGAAGACCCGGCGCAACTTTCCCAATACCTTCAAGACCATTTGCGCGAAACCGTGAGGATGAATAACGATGAAATCGCTCCGTAAGACTGTTTTATCTCTCATGCTCACGGCAACATTCGGCTTATGTGCCACTGGTGCATATGCGAATCTGAATTCCCAGCTTGATAGTATGTTCAATAATATGTCTAACACTACAGCTCCTGGTGCTTATGAAACCGCTCGCCGTGGTGTTTTAACAGGGGGGGCGTTCACGACGAGAAACAAGATCATGACGACCTCACTTGTTTCGATTAAACCACCGTCGTTTGAATCAGGTTGCGGTGGCATTGATATGTTTGGTGGCTCGTTCTCGTTTATCAACGCTCAACAGTTTGTTCAGTTACTACGGTCGGTAGCAAGTAACGCTGTTGGTATCGCATCTGGTTATGCATTCAATATGGCCCTCGATGCGTTGTGCCCTACCTGCCAGAAACATATCGAAACCCTCCAGAAAAAAGTTCAACAGCTGAATCAGATGTTTTCCAACAGTTGCCAATTAGCACAGGGTCTAGTTACAGATGCATTCAGCGCCATAGATAGCAAGCGGGAGAGTGCTTCTAGTTCCAAATCTGTCTCTAAAGGTCTATCAGACGTGTTCGGTAGCTGGGGGGACTCTACAAAGTCCACCAGCTCAAAAAACTATGAGGCCGGTGTATTCGAAATGTGTAAGGACCAGGGTAACGTCCTCTGGTGCCTTATGCAGGAGAAAAACACCAAAGGTATTTATACCTATGGCGACACCCAGACTCAAGAATTGATCATGAGCATCGTTGGCTCTATAAACCTTGGCGCGCCTGATCAAAGCGCTGCGGACGGGAAAGGTAAAGTCCCTAGCATAAGCTACATCCAACCTACCGGTCTGAGCCTTAAGGACTTCCTTGAGGGCACAGGGGACGGTACGGCGCCTGTCTACAAGTGCGATGACGATGATTACTGTACAAAGCCTTCTATGAAGGAGATAAAGATCGAGGGTTTGGCTCAGAAAATCGAAAAGGCGTTCAGCGGTGTTGGTGGAAGCATCGGTATTATCGGTAAGTTCTATCATAACACCGGTTCTTTTAGCGACGATGAGAAGCGCATGATCGGCAGTTTGAACGGGACCCCGTTCGGGACAATGATCCGCAACTTGGCTAGCCGATCCGATAGTCTGGCTCGTACTTACGTCAGAACTAACTCCCGCGTTATTGCTCTTGCAATGTCTCAATATTTTATGGACGAACTGTTGAGAGGTGCTGATATGGCGATTGCCGGTGCTACCATTCCTCATACCGAAGAAGCCGTTCGTAAACTTGCTGAGGCTCGGAAGAAATTTGACTCTGAAATCATCTCGTTGCGGATGCAGTTCGGTGGAGAACCTCAATTGATCAGTCAATATCGCGAATTCATGGCCGCCATGCCAAAAACAAGTCTTTTTATAGGTCGCGCGGCTAACTATCCAGAGGCATCTAACTGATGGCTGCCGAATTTACAATTAATTCCATTGGATACGCCCGATTCCTGGGCGAAATCCTCAACGCTGTGGCCATGATATCCGGTACTGGCGATGTCGAGGCGCTGGCTCGCATTGGTTTGATGTTTGGCGTGTTCTTGATTGCATTTCAAGCAGTCAGCAACAATACTGGAATTCAGTTTCACAAATTATTGGCATGCGTGATTCTGTATCTTGCTATGTTTGGGGCCACGGCAACAGCTATTGTTGAAGATAAGTACACCGGTGCTGTCGAAGTTGTAGATGGCGTACCACTTGGTCCAGTTGCTGTGGGTTCCTTCTTGTCCGGTATCGGTATCACACTCTCAGAACTATTTGAGCAAGGATTTTCAACGCCGGCCATGACCCAATATGGTTTTGCGGACCCTCTAGATACTCTGATGAAGTTCCGTAGAGTCACGCAAGATATGACGGCTATACCAGCTTTTAATCAGACTGGTGGAGCGGGTGACCTCTACTCCTCATGGATGAACTACGTCCGCGAATGCACAATGGTAAATGTTGAAAGAGATCCAAGTGCTTTCAATAAGATCAAGAACGAGGGCTCGCCTATGCAAGCTCTACGTTTTGATTCGGCAGTTTACGGAACATTAATTTATGCTCCGGGTGGAGAGGAGTTGTTGAACTGTTCTGATGCACATACGCGGTTGGTAGAGCTTACAACTAGCCAACTACCGTCATTGATGGACTCGACTAAGTCGGCCTTCCCAAAGCTTAATGACGGCTTCGAAGTTGAAGGAAAAGTGACCGACTCGTTGAATTCGTTAGGGATTGCAGCTTCTGATGCCCGTGAGTTCGCGCTGGCCAGCGCCCTTCTCCCTTTGTTCCAGGACGGACCCGCTTCCAAAGCCATGGCCGATATGCAGGATGCTGCAGCAATCATGATGAGCCAGGCTATGATGCAGCAGAACACCCAGTGGGCGGCGGAAGGAAACATGTTCGTCCGGAACGTCAGGCCATTCTTGACGTTTTTTGAGGGTTTCATCTACGCGATATCGCCGTTGATGGCCTTCATCCTTGTTCTTGGCAGCCAAGGAATTTCCATGCTCGGGAAGTATCTGTTGATGGCTGCCTGGATGATGCTTTGGACACCCATCATGGCGATCGTCAATCTGTTCATCATTTCGGGCGCCAAGTATCAGATACAGAGCCTGATGCTGAATCAGTTGCAAACCTCTCAGATCACCTTTGAGTCCGTTATGCAGGTCGAGCGCATTCTCGGTACCTGGGTGGGTGTTGGTGGCTACATGGCGGCTTCTGTGCCTGTGCTGTGCGGATTCCTTGTGTGGGGCGGCTCGGTTGCTGGTATGAGCATCGCCAACCGAATGAACGGTCGAGATACTATCGATGAGAAGATTGTAAGCCCGGATGTCGTAACCCCAGGTGCAGGTATGGCCATGTCTGCTCTTGCGCAAAATGATCCGACGATGGGTAGTCGCATTACGAACTCAGAAATGAACCGACCCAACCTTAATGCGAACTCTGCACTTACCAGCTCTGTCCAGTCAGCACAACAGACAGCCGAAGGCGCCCAAACATCGCTCAATCAGGCGTTCAGCCGTGGTGTCCAGAACTCGTACCAGAATGCGAGCTCGTCGACCGATCTTGCTCAACTAGGACAAACTGTCGGTGGGGCCTACGGTGTTTCTGGGTCTTCATCGTACAAAGACTTTGCTTCGCAAGCTCGTTCGGAAGGGATCTCCGAGAAGTCAGTCAATGCGTACATGGGCGCTATTGGTGCTAGCGGTTCTGCTGGTTTAGAGGCGCTAGGTACCGGTGGCAAACTTTCTGGCCAGGTCGGTAAGAACCTGACGGAGTCTGATAACAAGGATTTGGGCAGGCTCGCGCAAATTGGCGAAGAGACGGGATTCAATAAGGCTTTGACTGGCTCCATTAACAATGGAGTCAACGCACAGCAGGCCCACTCGTTGTCTAATGCTGAAACATCGACTTTCTCTTCTTCCGATTCGGAACAGATCTCCAAGCAGTCCCAACAAACTCTTTCTGCTCAGAAGAGTTACCAGGAAATGTCTGGTCTGCAGAACATGTTCGGTTCCTCCAGCTCTATAAAGCTCGATGCTGTGGCTCAGGACGTGTTGAAGTCCGACGGAGCTGCGGAGCGTCTTCAACAAGCCGTATACGGGTCAGGCCTACAGGAAAAAGCAGCTTCCTTTGCAGCAACCTATGGTTCGACAATGGCGGATCCTAAGGCGGCTCAAGTCGCTGGTATGGTTCAGGCCTTGGCAACCAGCGGTGACTGGGAAACTGTTGCCTCTGTCATGCCTGGAACTGCGGGCTTCGGTGTCTCGAACGATGCCCATAACTCGAATCTGGCAATGAAGGGACCTTCAGTTGATGCCGAAGGGATGTCAAATCGCTTCGATCACATGGGTGTCAACGATTTGGGCGGCGTTGCCGGTGCTGGTGCCCGTGATTCACTGTTTCAACGTGGAAAAAGCGAGGCTGAAAATCTTGGTAATTCAGGTATCAATGCTGCGCGCTCTGACCACAGAGAGCGTGCTGACCAACTTGAAGTACCGAAGGTTGGTCAATTTGGTGCAGGCGAGCGTTTGACTCATGCGGTTGTGAGTGAATCGGCGGGCGTAATGGGGACTGCGCTTGAGAAAGCTGCCGAAGCCGGGATCATCCACCCCAACGCGGCAGGATCATACGGACCAGGACAATTGCGGCCTGATTCGCCTGTACCTGCCTCACTGGATAATCCCCCCCTGCCCCACCTCAAACCGGTGGGCACGATCTGCACGATGTCCCACGTCTTCCAGCCGATACACGGCCAAGCACCGTGTCTCCGAGCTTCGCGCCGGAACAGCCTCAAGCTCAGTCTTCCGGTGGGCACGATCCATACGATGTCCCTCATCTTCCAGCGGATACACGACCAAGCGCCATGTCTCCGGACTTTGCGCCGAAACAGCCTCAAGCTCAGTCTTCCGGTGGGCATGACCTTCTGGATGTCCCTCAGCTACCTCCCGAAACTGGACCAACTGATAAACCGCCTTATATGCCTGGACGGTAAATTAAGCCCCGCTCGGCGGGGCTCTTTATTTACGAGTTGGCACCTGTAGATCCCGCAAATGCTTAATCTGCTCTACCCATGGGTATGGTTTTACGATGCAGGTGCTGTGGAATTCTGAACGATACAGTAGTTCTGCCGTCGGAGAACTCATCCCCGCTCAGCCTGCAGAGAAGGAAGTCGACGTTCTAAGCTTGGTGTTCACCCCAGATCTTCAGTCTACCGTTTCCGGACCGCGTTACGCTCAAGGGCGCGCATGATGTCGGCCTCGCTTCGGGTGATGTCGCGCCGCTGCTCCTGGTTGGCCGTAAAGGCGTGGCCGCTGTCGGTTTCCGAAATAAATGCGAATTCCTCGAGATAAATGCGACTGTCACAAAAAGCATTTCGCGCCCTTCAGGCGCTAACAAGGCCGCGCATCGATGGGCGTCATAGGCTTTCGAGCTCCTTATCACAGCTCGACGGTTCGTGATAATTCGCTTCCATCTGGTGCAGGTGCCATTGGCATTCACCCCACCGGTCAAGTGAGAGCTGCAAATTACTGTGCACACAAAATTACATTGCCTCTCCGATATATTGTGCCGAACGCATGTCCAGCAGCCCAACCGCTAGGATCTGCTGACGAGTTGTGACTGTGGTCGGGTGATATTAAGCCGGGATCTGAACGACTATCCAGGAGACGTCGTCATCGACATAGGTGGGATCGGACATCTCAGCTCCAAGCAACTGAGCTTGTGTCACATCGCTCAAGTCAGCCCAAAAGCCATCGGTGGCAAAAACCAGTTTCTCACCTTCAACGGTCGCCCTTGTGACTATCTCAGGGTCTGGTTTTTTCCGTGCTTTGAAACTCCGACTTATTTGGTGCCGGCCTAGATCTGCTGCCAGTTGTCTGTGATCGCGATCACGCTTCCAGTTGGCAAGACAGTGAGGTGCTGTGAACCACGTGATCGGGCTACTTGAGATTTCCACACTACCAGCACAGCAGTCGCCTTCGTAAGCGATTGTGAGAAGTCCTGCGGCGGCTACCCCGACCAGATAACTCGCCGAGCCTGTGAAGGCCGTCGAGAAGAGAGTGTCGTGTGCGTCATTCAATACCTCCTTGAGCAATACCGCTGCCTCTTCATGGCTGTTATCCGAGCAGCCACTCGCGATTTTCTCGCAATATCGTGTGAGTATCTGGTCGATCAGTGCCTGTGCGAGCTGGCCGCTGCCGGGTTTAGACGTGCCATCGACTACGACAAAAATTCCCCGGACTCCATCAAATGCTGCCCCTACACAATCGCGGTTCTCGTCTCTGGCTTGCCCCTTAACAGACCTTGTTGAGTAGATCATTTGACGTTACTCAACTGTTTAAGACGTTGATAAATCACCTTGCCTCGGCCCGGGTTCGCGCTGACTGAATGCGAGCTTTCAATAACATGTTCGAAAGAATTGAGTGCCAGCAGACCGGCGATACCGGCCGCAATATACGCCCGTAGTTCTTGATCCGCTTCGCTAACCTCTTCTAGCAAGCTCTCTCGACCGTCTACAACGAGAACGATATCCTCGACATCTTTATGGTAGGCATAGCCGTTACCTCGGCCTTTGAACGCTTCGAGCTTTGTAGCGACAAAATAGGTTGGTTTGAAGATTTTGATCGCAATCCCGCTTGGGAGTGTGGTGGTGTCTGCGTTCGCCAGACCATCCACGAACCAGCGGTTTTCATAGCCGAGTATTTCCTTCACGGATGGCATCACGTCGACAATGACGTCGTTGAACTTGAACCGACACGTCACATCGCTGTGCTCGGCGGTAATTTTGAAACCCTTCGCCGCCAAGCGTTCTGTAAGTCTTTGCCAATCAGCAATTCCACCCAGCTCAATGACTAGGTCAACGTCATCAGTGCTGCGGATATCGTCCAGCACAATGTCGTCAGTGCATAGAAGCCAGGTTGTAGAGCCGCCAACAAAAGCGACCTCCCTTAAAAGCTCGTCGCCCAATCCTTCCGCGACGGCGCTCAACATCTCGAAGTTGTGATCTGAGGCAATGCTCAAAGGCCCATACCTTTTTTAAGGAGTTGAATTGCAACGCTGGTTTCGCGGGGTCCGCCCAGCCTGATGGAGTCCACTAGCGCTAAATAGTGGTAAAGGGTGCGGTCGTTCTTCACAGCTTCAGGCACTGTCTTGTAAATGGGTTCGACGGCCTGGCCACGCTCTGTGCCATGCGGGTCGGGCCAGACATGGATATTTCCACCCGCGCTTTTGAGGTGCTTGGAAAGTACCGGCGATGCAAACCCTGTTGGAATTCCTCTCACCAGGGCGCCAGGCTTGACTGGAAAAAAGTACTTCAGCGCGTGCTCGGTTATTTTTAAAAGAGCAAGGCGATTCACCTTGGGCAGGGACGTCTCATAGTCGTTTGTTACAAGCCCAGCCTCCCGGCACCGGACGAATGAGTTTGAGATTTCACTTTTGCTCAAGCCCAAGGATTCAGCAAGAGACCTCAGGGTGTAGCGGTCTTCCCATTTAGCCGCGGCCCTTTTCTGGGGGATATCATCGTCGGCGCCCCATCCCTCCCACTTGAACGAGTCCGCGTCGATGATGCGTTTAACGGCGACCTCGATGTTGTCCCAGGATTCGTCAGCCGGCGGGGAAGTGATAAATTTCAATTCAGGGGTATAGCCATCAGGCAGTAAGTCAATCAAGGAAAGACCGCCCCATGCCACTGTTTGGCGGCCAGTCGGCGACACCTCTTCCTGTGCGTGAAGGCTGGCCATTTTATACATGAGTAAAATGTCTTGACTTTTCACACGGAAACAACCTCTCTCTGTCCACATTCCATAAAACGTGGACAAATGTCGCATGCTGTTTTTGTCGATGTCAAAGCTATTTTTCGAATCCCTTCTGAGGAAGATCCCTGCGAAGGTTGAAGCTATACGATTCATTTGCCGATTAATGAACGCGTCGGGTTGCTTTGACTATCGCCCCGGACACTCCTGTGCCATCAGGCATTGCTTCATACACGTCAGTCAGTGCAAGCACCTTGGTCCAGTAAGATAGGCCACGGCGCCTTCAAGCCAGAAAAGACCACCTGATGACACAGACGCTCTTTGGCTTGGGACAATCATGTGTTCATGTTCATGTGTTCATGTGTTCATGTGGCGGGTGTTAAAATTCTATTTTCAAGTATGAAGCTAGCTTCGTATCTATACTCAGATAACGACAATTTATTGCCTCGGCCCACGATATTTCTAGCTTGATGGGCGAGGCAGTCGTACTCATCTCTAACGGATAATCATGGACGACATCGAGTTTGCGAAGGGCGCGACGCCCGAAATTGGACGCCTCTACCAGGCTGGCAAAGCCTTTAGCGTGGACACGCCCATTCATGCGCTTACCTATCTTCGGGGGCTTGCGGCGAGTTTTTGCGTCTACCTAGATAAGGATCTCTCTGATGTTGGGCTTGATGCCAGAATCAAGAGCCTGAATGGCCGCAGCATGCTGAAACCACCGGCACTTCGCTACCTTAAGACCCTTCAGTGGACAGGGAACATCGCTGCTCACCCTGAGGACTTCGAGTTCGAAGAGCATGATTTCCATGCACTAGTAGCCCAAGCCTTGGATGCGGCTCGAGACCTGATCAAGCATATCTATCAGCTGCGTTATGAGGAGGTGCCTCGGTACGAGATTGTCGCAGTGGAGTCCAGCGCACTGCGGGACATGTGCTATCGCGCCATGCTGGAAAGCGACGTTGAGGCCATGAACCAGGCGGGGGAGTACTTCAAGGAAAAGGCTGACCAGATCACGAAGCAAAAAACGCTTTTGCGGTTTGACGGATACAGCGTCGAAGCCTGGCCATATATAGACCAGGCGATGTACTGGTTTAAGCGAGGAGCAGAGGAGAGCCATCCCAACTGCATGTATCAGGCTGGCATCTACGAAGTAAATCGAAGCGATGTAGGTGAACAAAAAAAATCAGATGGCGAACGCCTGATTTCACGTGCTGCCGACGCCGACCATGTTGAAGCACTTGTGTATGTGGCCCACGGGTACATCGACGGTACTGGAATTTTTATCGAAGACCACGTTGTAGCCCGTGAGCTGTTCGAGAGAGCGGCCAGGCAAGGACATCCGCAAGCGCTTGGGCAACTTGGAGCGATGTATGCGAAAGGCTTAGGCGGCGAGGTCAACCCCGTAGCGGCTGCGCAATGCACACTCCAAGCAGCAGAGGCTGGATTCCCGCATGCCCAGTTCAATCTATTCGTGTTTTACCATGACGGGAATGTCTTGCCGAAGGACGAGGCTGAGTCTCTTAGGTGGCTTATCGAGGCTGCAGACCAAGACCACCCCGGCGCTGTCTACAACTTGGCTTGCTGGATTCAGGCCGGCAGAGTCCCTGGCCGATTGAAAACCGATGCACTGGCTAAGTTCGAGCGAGTCGTGCGTTACGGGAAGTATCGGACTTACCGAGCTCGCGCGGCGCTGTCCTTTGCCGAATTGACTGAGGCACTTCATCTGGATGTGAAAGGTCTAATTAAGGCAGCGGACCTTTTACAAATTTGCTACGAAACAATCTCCAAAGATGATGATCCCCACAGCCTAAGAGAAGACTGCCTGGCAATCGCTGCCAGGCTGATAGGACGAGTGCGAGCGCATATTGGTCGTTATGGCTCAGATCGCGAGACGGGTGTGGAAGATTTAATGATCTGTGCGCTCTTCGATAAGAACGGTGTTCCCGTTGTCGACCGAAGCGCGCGCACGCAGGATATAGAGTCCACTTTGGAGAGCCGCGGCCTGCAAGCAAAAGAACAAAACACGAAATATCTTTACCGTGAGGCCTGTGTGATCCCGCTCCGCCCCGCTGTCGACGTAAAGGAATCTTCGCGTAGCACATTTCTGACTTCGGAGCCGGTTCTCACCAGAGCGCCTGGCGGGGAGAAGTTGGGGCGTAATGATTTTTGTTATTGCGACTCAGGTAAGAAGTTCAAGAACTGCCATGGTCGTTAGGTCTGCGCTACGACTAAAGGTCCAATGCGCGAGTTGGTGACCATGATGGCTGTCAGGCTTGTCTTTTACCTACCCCCTAGGGCTGTCGCACCTATTGCGCGTAAATCCAGACGTGGGCGCAGCTAATTCCGATATTGGTCGCATTTAATGTGGGAGAGATTTAGCGAAAAAACGAGAGTCACAGGCTGTGTCATTCGCATTTATTTGTACAACCTACAGCCGCCGTCGCGGATCGCGCGCGCCGCCAAATAGTCCTCGGCGGCCAGCAGTTTGTCGAACCACTCTGCGCTTGCGCAGCAGCTGCAGCGTCGAACCCGCCAGCAACCTCCTGTGCTCCAGGCCTACCCGGCGCTACCCTGCTTTTCTGGTGCCTCACGGGCCTGCTCTTCAGCGTAATCCTGCATCCAGTTCTGCGCATTATCTAACGTGATGAAGGCCATGTGTTGCGCGGCCTCCAGCGTATCCTGCCAGCGCGGATACGGCGGGCTGAAGCCGTCCTTATGCACCACAATCACCAGCCACCGCCCCTTCGTTTGCGGGGCCACGGTAATCCTGAAATCCTCGATCTGCGTTGTGTGCGAGCCATCGCCCAGCTCCGTCCACAGCGCGTTGCCATAGGTGCGCAACAGACGGCGCTTGAAGCGCACCATCTGCCGCACCAGAGCCAGCAGTTCGCCGGAGACCTTAATCTGGCCCTCAAGGGCCCGGTTGATCCCGCGCAGAATGGTCTGCGGTGAGCGGTAGTCGCCCAAGGAGCGCATGCGATCCATCAGCGCAGCCGGCGTCCAGCCCAGCTCGTCCAGGTCGTTGCGCAGCTTCTCGGCCAAGACAGCGACCGTCTGCTCGGCATTCAGAAAATCATCGTCGCCAACCATAGCTGCTCCGCTTGCGTCGTATGTTAGATGACATTATGTCACAGTTAGCACGACATTTCGACAGTCTGACGTGAATTATGGCCCAGCCATAATTCCGAATAATTCCCCCGGTCTGAGCCGGCAAGCCGCGTGTACGTGGCTGCGAATAACGGGATATTCCCCAGCCTCTCCCCGCCTTCGTGGCTCCGCGCACCCATTTTCGGTGCACCGGACTTTTTTCGGTTCTCGGGCTTCGAATTGGTCAGGTCGACCTCGACCCCCTATAAATAGTCAGAACCTATTAAAAACAATCCAATGTTCGACTATCTACTATTCGTCTTTCTGTCCGTCCAAATTCTGGCCCTCGACCTGGCCGACCAGGTTAAACCCTACGTTCCCCTGTTCCAGATCCTCAGTGTCGTCGTGGCCATCGTGGTCGGCGGGTTCACCGTGGCCAACGTCCTCCACCACTGGTGACCTCGATCCCCCACCGGATCCGGTGGGGGACTTTTCCGGTACCGGCGTATCGCCGAGCAGGAACGCGGCGTCGGCCGCCTGCACGGTTGTGACGATGGCGTTGCCAGCGGCCTACTAAGCCGCCAGGGTGGACTGGAGTTTGTCACTGTCGATCATCGGCTGGGTTCCTTTCTGATCGGGGAAATGTCGGTACCGGCGCCCTACCCTTCGGCGTCGGCTCGCTCGACCTCGGCGTCATCATCCGCCTCGGCCAGTTTCGATTGCAGCCGCTCGCCACGGTTCATCATCTGCTCAGCATCGAGCACCATTTGCGCCAAGGCGTCATGCACATCCACCGGCTGACCGGTCAACAAATCACCGTAGCCTTCCACGTCCAGAGCGTCACTTACCTCGGCATAGACCGCCGCTTTTTTCGGGGTTAACTCTGGCATGGCGGGGATTCCTTTCGGTTGAATTCGTTATAGGTAACGCGGCGGGCTACTCGCCCGAGTCGGTGAGTTCGTCCAAAAGTACCTGCCGTTTACGGCGCACGGTCGTGGCTTGGCGAATCAGCCCCATCATTTCGTCACGGCTCAGCAGTCCGGCCAATTGCAGCCCCTTGGCCACGCCATTGGCGACCAGACAGGCTTGCCGCATGTCGTGACGATCCCCCCCCCCCCCCCCGCGAAACCGCCGACAGGTAATACGTCTGCCAGTGCTCTAGGGCGGCGGCTTTCTCGTCGTAGGTGAACGTCGCCATACCGGGGTTCCTTTCTCGTTGCCTATTGCTCGGCGACCTGGCCCCGCTCGACTTCCACCGCCAGCCAGTGCGCTAGGGTTCCGCAGGCGTTCGCCCAGTCGGTGCTGGCCTTCTGGTAGTCTGCCTGGAACTGGTCGGTTTGCGCTTGGGTCACCGGTTGCGGCAACTCGCGATAGGCCTTGGCCAAGGCGTAGCGCGGCTCGTTGGCCGCATCGACGGCAGCCAGGTACGGCAGCAGCGGTTCAGTATTAATCATTAGGGGCATCGCTTCTGAATCCTTTCTGTTCGGTTCGTTAGGGGGAACGTGGCGGCCTACATTGGTGTTTAGCCATGTTGTCGACCGCTTCATTTTGCTATTCCGCGTCCAATGTGTTCATGGTGTGATCTTTAGGAAATTAACGATCCATTCCCGTTCCATATGCATTCCCTTCGATGTCCACATCACCCATCATCGGCAAGCCAGTTGCTGGATTTGTCATCAGGAAGGTTTCTTCAGGGCCCCCCATCACATTTCTGTTTGCTGTCGTCGACGAATGCCCCATGCCTGGATCTACTTTCTGCGCGCTGGCAATAAGTATGTACAACATTGCGAATACACCGCCGACTGCACAGATCCCAAGCGCATTCTCTGTACTACCATGCGTTGTGAAGTAGACAGCACCGTAGGCAATAGCGGCGCCGACAATGAACGAGGCGATTGACAAGTCTTTGCCTTTAACCCGAGCCATCACAGTGACCATAACGAAGACCATCCCAGCTACTGCGGCAAGAAACTCACCAGTCCCCTTCCCTTCTTCCTTGACGGCCCAGACCATAGCTAATGCGAGTCCTAGCTTGATCAGCCCCATAATCATTGAGGAGCCGGTCGCTTTATCAATCTTACGCAGAACATTCTGAATTGCATTCACTGCGTAGTGCGCTGGATTCTCCCAAGGCAATATTTCTCTACTTGCCTGCTCTAGGTACTCTGCTTTATTCGATACGCTTTCTTTCAGCTCATCGGCCATATTGATGAAGTCAGCCGCCAATGCTTGATCCGCGCCGTTCGATTCAGCTTTAGTCAAAATGGCAGCCATCGAGCGCAGCAGTAGATTTTGGTGGTCGCTCAAACCTGGAGTTACCCCGGTATTCCGGTTGATGGTCACCCGTACAGATAGAGCTGCCTCGATGTGCAGCTCCACAATCCGTGCTTCGTCGACAATCAGATTCAGATAGTTCATGGGGTTCTCCTCGGTTTGTACTTCCATTGTAACCCCCTCCGATTTAATGCAAGTCCTCTACGTTTTTTGGTTGTACGTTGAGTCCAGGGGCAGAGCTGTCCCGTGACCCACCTCGCCGTTACCGGACTCGCGATCCGTCTGTAGGTAAAGGTCCAACCGCGGAATGACGGGTTGGCGAGTTGCCTTGTCCGATCGGAGACGCCGAGCCTTTTCTGGATCGAACGTCCCTAAGCCATCCACTCTTGGCCAGGGAGCTTTTTCATCCATGACAACGAAAATAGGTAGGTTGGCGTGTGGCATGGCATCGTATCGAGCACCTTCTCCAAAGTAGAGCATTACGCGCGGATGTGGGGCAATTGGTCTGTATCGATGCATTACAGCATCCTGACTCAATCCACTGAGTGCTCTCAGTTCCATTCGGCGTTGTTGTTCTTTTGGTAGATCCTCTGCACGGACAGCATCTTCCAACTGCATCTGCAGCTTTTCGATAACCGTCGAGAGAGCCACCATTTCCGGCGCGGCTGTATTCCCCGCCCAGGTGAAAAGAATACGTCGTGGCGTTCCGTCAAACACCTGGATCCGGCGTTCAATCTGCTTAAGAACCACCTGTACTTTTAAAACCGTCCGGGCATATTTCCCTTTGGACATTGTCTTTAGATTTGATTTTTGGGTTTCAGTGTCGAGCAGATCCAAGAAACTCTGCCGAGCCCTATTTGCCGCACGGGCCGAAGCGAGTACCGAGGTATGAACGCCTATCCAGCCAGGTAGACGCATCACCGTTCCTGGGTGTTGAGTCTCTTCCTTTTCAAACTGTGCCATGGCCCTACTTGAAGCTTCGATAGCCTCCTGCCCTTCCAACATTATTGGTGTAATCGCGTTTGAACTTTGAGCGGTGGCCTTTATTGGCAAAACCCATACCTGTGCTGCAACGACTTTGGACATCCACTCTGAATTGAAATCATGCTGCGCGCGGTTCATATCGTTCCACGCATCGTGTAAGTCGAAAATCATCGCTCCCCCCTTACCAGCGCATACGTTCACTAAGGTCATGTTCTTTGTGGCGCCATTCCCATGGTCCAAGCCGAACAGCGTAATACCAGCCCTATGCTCGATGTTCAATATAAACCATATACCCTCTTCCCCGTCCATTCTCCCTACCTTCCACCTTCAACCTACCTTCCCTTTTCCCTCCCATCGCGCGAAGCGCTGCAATCAGTGGCCGAGCCGGGATTTCGGAGTTGAGGGCGTTGTGATTTGGTAGTATAGGGCTGGTATTACGAGCTACAGGATCTTGGGGTCATATGCATGAAAGCCACTAGAATTGGGTTTACTGTCTATGGCGGCAGCGGAGCGCTGAAATTTGAACCGACAGTTACTGAAGCAGGTGATCCCACACTGCTGATCGAAGCTGCCAATGGCGAGCCGAATAAATATCAGTGGGACGACAAGATAATTTTCCAGGTGACCACCAGGGAACTCCCTGCCCTCCTAGCTTCGATTTTTGGGTGGACACCAACGTTTACAGCAGCGAACCACGGTTCTGGGAACAAATCGTTGATGCTGGAAAATCAATCGGCAAGCGGAAGAATATTCTGCCGAGTATCTGAAGGGGGGAAACGGGTTGCAGTGCCGATTGGCCCTGCAGATGCTTTTAGTATTGGGAGGCTGGGTTTATCCCAACTCGCTCTCTATTCAAAATGTCCTGTACATGACGCTCTCGAAATCCTCCGACTGACGACTGGCAGGCTACTGCACAATCAGGCCAAAGCGACTCCTCCTATCTAGGTCTGATCTCAAATCGCTGGAGGTAGGACCCGATGAGCTCCGCAACCGCCCTCGCCTCCTCATCATCTAAACCGATCAAATCTGGTATTGCCAGCCCTTCCATGACCATCCCTTTATGTCCCAAAAAAATTAAATCATCGGGAGTTAAAACGTCTTTTCCTGCTGTCATTCGCTCCATACCAAGCCAGCTTAAATACAAAGCATGACTGGCTGGATCGCGACAAATTAATGACTCCCACTTCCCTCCTCCATTTTTCAAGCAATCTTCAGTTTTCTGGGATGCTAGGTCGCTGACCTTCCACGGATAGCTGTCATCAAGTTTTCGATTCCTGTTTCTCAACAGCACCAGCGTCAACAATTCTGCAAGAAGTAACGAGGCCTTTTGTTCGCGCCCTGGGCAATCCTCTTCAGTTTTGACCCGTAAATACTGGAAAGCCGCTCTTAGCAACTGGGCTTGGGAAATCATAAGGGCTCTAATCGATTGTGGTAATTGATGGTTAAGATTATTTAGGATTGGCTGGATTCGAAAGAAGGCCAGAACGCGAAGTTGCACTCCGGCCACTTTAATTACTGGGCGCCCTTCTCTTTACTGGTCGGGGATACTGACTTTATGTAATCCCAAATGCTTTTAAATTGATCCTCTGTGAACTCTTTCTTATCTAGATAGATCACACGTTCTTTCTTGGTGTCTTTCACATATGCGATAGCTACACCCTCCTTCTGAATATCCGACGATGCTGTTATGGGCTTGGAGGGTTTTGTAACACCTAGCTGAGAAAGCACGGCACTGACAAAAGCATTCTGCTTGATTTTATTACTCGTTAGGTCCCTGAGAGCCTTGCAGAAAGCGTCATCAATTGCGGTTTTATCAAGTTCAGGAAGCAGATTCAATGCTGATCGAAGGGCCCCAGCTGTATTGCTGCCCATGATTTTCGGGTTCTTCCTCAGGATCTCAATCGCACCTGGTGTAAACACCTCGAAAGCATCAATTCTCGACAAGTGGGCTTTACTGATTTTGATTTTTTGCTTGATCGTCTTGCTCGATTTGAAGTCAGCCCTCATTCGCATTATCGAGTTAAATATCTCGAAATCAGAGAGATTCTTACGCTGTACATTTTCCTGCAATGCATTCGCAGCACTGGTTTCGTCGTCTATCTGTACTACGAAGGAGCTGATCATTATCCTTCCGAGCACTTTGTGAGCTTTTAGGCGGCATTCGCCAGTGACAAGCTCAAACCGCTCACCTTTCACTCTGACGGTAATAGGGCTTTGTAAGCCTAATTCATCGATGGACTGAGCAAGCTCTTCAATTTCCTCTGCGTCAAAAGACATTCGAGGTTGATAAGGGTTGGGGTCGATCAAATCAACCCTTAGAGGCTGAGCAATACGCGCCCCCTGCTCGTCATCCTCGTTCGGCTGCATCTCCCGATGTTGACTCATTTGCTGTGACAATGAGTTTTTCAACATATCCGCCAAGCCCGGCCTTTTTGCTGCTGCTTGAGGTTTCGGGGAAGTAACATCTTGTTTCGCACCCATTATGCTTCCCCCCTGAACTCTCTAGTTTCCTCAACAAGCCACTCCGCCAGTTGCCGGAACTGCTGGCTTACAGTGTTCCCGCTATCCAGTTGACGCAGTGTCATTTGCAGGCTTGATGCTTGCTTCACCTTCGTAGTTGTACCCAATTTTACAGGGACAACTGTCCCGTAGAGACTCGCTGCGTTCTCTTCCATGTTTTTACAGACCACCTGGCGCTGATCATGACGATTGAGCAGCACCCCTAGATTTATCAATTCTGGATTAATCTGTTTGATTTTCTTAACCCGACTTAGCAAGTCTTCATGACCATGCAGGCCATACGCATCGCCCGATTCAACCGGAACAATCAAGTGGGTCCCAGCCGCCAGTGCGTTCGTAGTCAGCAATTTCAGACTTGGTGGGCAGTCAATGATAATGAAGTCAGCCGTGCCCATAAGGGGAGCAAGTCGCTCCTTCAGCACTTCGTTCGGACGCGGTTCGGCCCTCAGTAAGTCATCGGAATTTTCAAGACCAATCGAACCATAAATCAGCGATACCCCTTCAACTCGCGTTTCGTCATGAATGAACAGTGCCAGTGGTAACTCCACGATCGACAGCATTTCTGCCGCGGTATATTGAATTTCTGATGGGTGGCTCAACCCTATGTGTCGACTGGCATTTGCCTGGGGATCCATATCAAGGAGGCAAACTGACTTGCCCATCTGCGCGATGTTGTCCCCCAAATTGATACCCGTTGTTGTTTTTGCAGCCCCACCCTTGTGATTCGCGATTACGAGAACAACTGTCCTCTTCAACTTTGGCGTGCTTCCCACAGCTCAACTCCCATTTGAAAATGTTGATCTGATGCTACCGCACGTTTGAAGAACGCAAGCACCGATACCCTGTTCCTACTAGGAACGCTCGATCTAGATGCGCCCCTCGTTGATTTTCTATCTTTGGTTGATTTCCACGGCTTACGCCCGATAGCTCTGCAGTGGTACTGCTCTGAACATCAGCGTCGTGGAGGATCGACCAAGTCGATACGAGGCCATTCTACAGTCGTCCATCTTGAAATCCACAAAAAGCGAGCTGTTCCACCTTGTTCCTAGTAGGAACGATATCCAGCCCTTAACGACAGGCAGGTCCGATAAGGCTCGTCGCCGGCTACCGATCAGCTTAGTTTACGGTTCGTTGGCTGTGATTTTTTTTGTTCGAAATCTGCAGCGGCGTTGTCCTACTTGGCATAGTGGTAGGGGTAGGACACGACACTGTAGAGTCCGCCGTCCCGTTCCTACTAGGAACATTTGGTGCCCGTCGCTGACAACCCAGATGATTGTCGTGATGCGACACCATCGACCCTAGCTCCCTCTTCAATTGCGGTAACGCCGTTTGTATTCATAATTCGAAGAAACCGTGTTCCTAGTAGGAACACCGTCGGCACGCAATGCGCGTTCCAATTCGGCAACCCGTTCCTAGTAGGAACAGGCTCTTTGATGGTGATCAAAGTTCAAGCCATTCTACAGCGGCTCTCCTGAACGACAGTAGAACAGGAAGAAAGGATAGCGCATTAAGGTGTCGTTCGTGCGAACGACTGAAGGCCGACAGAAGGATGTTGGATAGTCTTCATGCAGCGGCTGGATGGCGGCTGAACGACTAGCGAATGACTAACGAATGACTAACGTCAGCCAATCATGTAAGCCTTAGAGGGTGGAAGCGGGAGGGGGGAGGGTAGATCACCAGTATTATGCTTTGGCGATATCCATCAGATAAGAGCTTCTAATGTCGACCGTTTGTATACCACGAGTCAATGCAACGTAAAGAAGGTTCAGTTCATCATCAACCTTAGAACCAAGACGTTTCTGGTTGAACGGGGTGAACAATTTATCAAAGTCAGACGCTATGATTGTGTTCGCCCATTCCAGCCCCTTGCATCGATGAGCCGTTGTTAGAACAAACTTCGCATCACTAGGTGGTTTCTTATAGGCTTTAGTGCGAGCCCCTATACTTTCCAGCATCCCAACGACATCGCTTGATCGGGAATCAAACTCCTTCGTCATCGATATTATCTGAGCAATCTCCGCGTCGGCATATTTCTCAGCCCAGACTTCAGCCTCAGAAAATGATTTGAACTGAAAGAATGATGGGTGTTTTTTCCCGCTTTGCACCCCTGACTTTAGGTCGAAAGCAGTGCGGACCTTCAATGCCAAATCTTCAAGATCTCCAATGACGAAAACCTGATCCGAACGGTTGTAGTCGTACAGCATTAGTGCGTCTTTCACGAGCTCTGCATTGGTTCTATAAATTTTGGTAACTGCTTCGCCCTTCGGCGCAGCAGTTAGGGTTGTGCCCTTGGCAGCCATACCTTTCAGGAACAAGCTAGGTTTAACCTTCTTCTTTTGAAGCAGCTTATTCGCAAGAATTGCTACCTCGGGACCGAACCGGAAACTTTGCGATAGAGAGCAACGCATCCCATCCATGTTTCTCAAAGCGTCTACAGCGCCCCTGAATGCGTAGATCTGCTGTGCAGAATCACCGACAGCGATCAGATTGTTCGCATGCTCCAAGCACGCAAGCATGACCGCCGAGCTGTCTTGGGCCTCGTCGACAAGAACCGAGTCATATTCGTTCATACCTGGTGCGCCCAGGAGGTGCCAGGTTTTCAGATAAGCGTCGTGGCTTACGGGAATGTTGCTTTTGCTAAGAGGGGAGACTAGCTGGAACAAGCTCTGGGTATCCGCTATTGCCTGCTCCTTGCTAATGGAGTCATGCAGCAGCCAGTGGGCTATGTGATCCAGACATATGTTGTTGTCTGCTGATGCACAGAAGCGCTCCATTGATGTGAGTAGCGCTCTGGCATAGGCGAACTTGTCCGGAATCCCTGATCGACCATCTAGAGCAAGCGCATCGATGATGTGCTTGCTGTAAACGGTGCCTGTCTTGCGGTGTACCAAGGCTTTAGAAAGCGCGCGATAGGCAGCGCTATGAACCGTTCTAACCTCGACACCACTCGGGAAAGCATCTCTTCCGGCGGCAGCCAAAGCGGAGTTGTAAGCGAGGTACAGCTGGTTCGCATGGCCTGTTTGGAACAGCGCGGAGGAGATTGACTGTAGAGTGGTAGTCTTCCCACATCCCGCACCAGCCTCAATGACCAATGGCTTGGAAGAGTTTGCCGCTCGCAGAGCAGAGTTCACACAGTGGATCTGCTCTTCAGTCTGTACGTGCATTTACTGCTGCTGTAGTGGAGAGAGGGGAGGGTAGGGCCTTTCGTTTTACTGACTTAGCAACTTCTCAACGTCATCACTGGACACACCTAGTGAACGCGCTATTTCATCGTCGGATTGACCCCAGTTGCGCATTTTTAAAGCCTCGTCCCTCACATGGGCAATATTAAGGCCAGTATCAAATGCCGATGGCTGATCTTCGACGTCCTGCAGTTGACACAGCGGGCAGGACTTTTGAGAAAGACGAACGGGCCTAAAAAACGATATCCCGCAGTGACCGCAGTAATGCTCGCTCAATTCAGCAGAACGATAATCTCGGGCAATGACCCAGGTGTCATTGATATCGAGGAGAACCGTCTCATCGACTTTTCCGCCTCGGGCAGCACCGTGTGCATCCTGGTAGACGTCGAATGCAGCGATCACCGCTTCAACATCGATTTCTTCTTCCGGCTTCATCGCCAGTTGACGATAGCTGAGCAAGAAAATGGTTGCCTCGACAGCAGCCGCATTGCTTTTGATCAACGTCTCAGCGCTACTCAATGGCCCACACGAAGATTCAGGCGCGTCGGAATTCTTTCGCATGTTTTCAATGATCTTTCTTGAAACCCCAGTGGAGTTTCTGACCACAACACTTCGAAAACCTGCGCCGATCATCTTCCTCGCAAAGATGATGGTGTCCGATGATGCTGCCTGGCTCATAGCTTTCTCCCTCGCTTAGCGTTTCCGCCCAATATCCGTAATGTTTGTAATGCACTGTTTCTGTCCGCAGCATCAGTCCCGGCGCGCAACTGGAACTGGATACGTCCCCCACGGAGGGCATCATGGACAGATTGAAAGTTTGCGTTTTGTAACCAGCCCGCCATTTGTCGCGTGAGGCCGTGCCGTAACTGGGCTTTGAGTTTGTCGCTCTTCAGTTGCGCACGAATCTCCAGAAGCACACACATGACCTTGTAAAGGTCTTCAGAGTCTTTGAGTTGAGAGGTCGCAGTGTCATCAAATTTGATAGTCAGCGGACTGACTGGACTACTGGCCAATCCCATGTAGGTCGAATGGTCGACTTTTTTCATCCACTCACGCTCTGCGAGAGAGAATGCAGTCAAGCTCCTGAAAGAATCAGGTTGTGATTGGCTGAGTGAGGAGAGGGCTTCGAGAAGCAACTGAGATTCAAACATCACTTCACCTGGGCGGACAAAATCTGTAGCCGTCGCCAAATAGAGAGGACTTTTCTCGCATAATCGCGGCTTGTCTCCTCTAGATCGGGGTTCTGGGTGTTGTAACCGCCGATGGCCAGTTCCATGTCTCCTGGTCGAGCATCGATAGCCTCTCTCAGGATCTGCGCACCTACCTTCACGTTTGTTCTTAGTTCGAATAGATCCTCTACGCGATCAACCCGGTACCCGTTCCATCGAATGTTCACTTGCATGAGCCCCACATCGCAGAGGTTGGTACGCTTGAGCTCTCTACGAAGAATCTCCTCTGCCTTTACCCGAGTCTCAGGGTAAAAAGCGCCAGTACCCTTGCAATTGATTGCGTAAGGGTGCGGCCGAACCTTAGATCCGCCAGCAGCTATTCGGCTTTCCTGGAGGGCCACCGCATAAAGCAGCAACGGATCCAACGCTTTTGGCTTGCCAAACTCCTCCCACACTGTCCCACGCAAATCGAACGCAAAAACATTCGGTGCGGTGCAGGCTGCTGCCGTGCTGAAGACGATGATCCTAAGTGTTTTTCTCATAATTCCGTGGCTTTTCTTTGGTATCCCAACGCATGAGCGCAGCGAGATACGGAAAATGGCGCCTAATTTGTGACGGAATTCTAGTTTGGGTTGTCGGGGGTTGCAATAGGTTGCCGTCGTAAAGCTGCGGAATTATCACAGCTTACCGTGGTATTTTTTGGTTAAACTGTGGTTTGAGCCTACACTTTTGTAGGATTCTGAGTTTTTTTGACGCTAGCAAGAATACTTCCCTTGAACAGTCAAAATGATGGCGCGCTGCCATGTCATTGACTACGATGGTAGGTAACTATTTAAGGTTAGTATTCATGTAGACTAAATACGCAGAATCCTAAGGCTTTGAATGGATTCAAACACTTGAACGATGAGACCCCTTATAAATGAGTGATGTGTTACCCACGACTTTCGATAAGGAAGCCTTTGCTGCCCGGATGAAACGTGCAATGGGCGAAAAGGGGAATTCATGGATCTGTGATCGCGTGAGCTTTTCAGATTCGACACTTCGCTCCTACCTCAAGGGAGAGGTGGAGCCCACCCTGAGTAATTTGATGTCCTTTTGCCAGGCTACCGGGGCGAATTTCACCTGGTTGGTAACGGGCGACGAATCCGCGGCAGCAAACGAGAAAGAAGCCCAGCTCGTATCATTGAGTGAGGATGAGCTCGCCTATCAGTTGGGGTACATCAGCAAAAAGCCCGTCGGACATGAGACGGCGACTAAATTTGTCCTCACCCAAGACCGTAGTTATTTTGCCCTGGGTGGGAGGGATCCAGATCTGTGCAGGCTGCTGACTATCACATCAGATACCAACGCCCCGAAGCTCAAACCGGGGGATCACTGTTTAGTGGATATTCGCAAGCAGCCTTTGACTCAAGGTTACTTTCTTCTGGCGGTTCAGGGGTCCGCAATCATTAGGGTTGTTTCCCCCACTATCCGCGGATACATGGCTATGCCCGTGAACTCCACTTACCCAGGATTTACTTTGACTGTGGACGCTGAGTTTTACCCAACTGATCCTGGAGTCAGCATAATCGGGCGACTGTTCAACCACTTTGAAGTCACCCCGCTGTAACGCCTGAAACTGGATTAGCAGGTAGCAGACTGAAAGCAGCCGAAACCTTGCGCCCAGCGATCGAAGCCTTTTCCCTTTGCGAAAAGCTGCTTGAATTGGGCTTTTTCCTGACTGATGGCTTTGAGGATCCTGGCGACTCGGGACCTGGCCTTTCTTCCAGCCTCAGGATTCTCTGGGTAATGCAGATCCTGAAGGACTCTTGATAGCACCACATCTACCTGGGCGGGAGGGACGGAGAGAAGCCCTGGAAGGACCGGACCCAACTCAAAATGCATGTGATGGATTGCTAACCACTTTGCGGCCTCCCATTCCTCAAGTGTTAGACGCGAGAAGTAATGGCTTGCGTTGGTTGTGTTCCGATACTGCGGCTCAACTTTTCCAACATACCGCCTGGCCAGATTGAAACACTCGAAAACGAGCCCATCTCCTTCAGCAGTTACTCGGCCAGCGTAGGCAAAAGAAGTTCCCTCTAAGACTGATTCGGGGCTGTTTGTACATACTATAGCGTTCAGTTCATTGCCAACGCTGTCTGAAAGACTCATAGACGCTGCTAGGCTACTCGTGCGCGGTTTTGAGACTCCTGAGATCCTTCCGATGAGCACCCCCTCCCAACCCGCTTGTAGGCCGCTGTAGCACGCAAGTACCTCTGTTCGGTCGATGTATCTTTCCGGTATCAGCAGTGCAGTAATTTTATTCACTCCATCACCCTCGCTATTTCATTTCCCTTTTTTACCTCGGTCTGAGGAAACACAAGGCCCCTACTGGGGCCTTCTGATTAAGACATTGTTGCGTTGATGTTGCCGGGCAACGGCCTTCGGGCCCGTTGTCGTTGTTCCAATTTGAGGTCAGCTTGCTGAGGTGCAGTAACCGAGGAGGGTACCTCTTCGGTTACCGCTGGAACTGGTGTGACTGTTTTTTCGCTGGGCTCCACCGGGAACCTAGGTGCCCCAGCGAAGTTCGACATTTGACTCTGCCCTCTCATCAAATATATGGCGGCAGTAGCCAACGCTCTCACACGCTCCGCTCTGCTTCGAGGGGAGAGGTGCTCCAGTTCGGCCAGCAACTCAGGATGGGACTCATCAACAATGACTTGTGTTTTGATGGAGGGCATTTATCAGGCTGCCTTATCTACGCCATACCAGAAAAATCCGGTGGCATTGGACGTTACAGGGCTGTCGGAAATGATGGGTTGTGTTTTCGGATAGACCTCTTTAGCCGCATCCATATAGAACTTTCCACCACCGCCGCCGCCCACCAGAAAGTCCAGCTCCTTTCCTGCCAGGAATCGCATATCGCGTCTTACTTCTTCGAGCGCTGCCGGGGCAATCCTCGCAGCTGCTCGCTGCAAGTAAATTTCAAGCTCCACCACCTTTCCGAAGAGACGAATAGACGTCTTGTTCTGTTGCAGGGCAATTTCAAGCTTTTCGGTACCGGGGCTCCCTCCCAGATCCTTGATGATTTCTTCATTCACCGCATCAAGCATCACGCTCATGGCTTTCAACGAGCTGTTTGACGAGCTTTCAACCAGTTCACCGTTTACAAATAAAACCCAGTCCAGACTGAAGAACCCAGGATCGAGCACAAGAACGCTGGATTCGCTGAAGGCAACCCCATCCTCATGGTAGGAAAAGACGTCGACGAATGTACCCACTGGCTGAGCCAGCACGATGACCTCTTTTACGGTGATTTTTCGAGCTGCCGCGACCTGATGCTCCCCCGTGAGACGGGCAATCAACGCCTCACGCATCCCCCTGTTCCGATTGTGAGATACCGGTAGCCCAGTCACCAATACATCGACGACATCACCGTCCTGGCAAGCCTCGATTAGAGAGGCGTGGAACAGCGCTTTGTAAACATCGCTCGAAGTAAAATCTTCATGCAATTGACGCTGCATGCCGCTGGATCGGCCCGGATCTATACAAGCGATCCAGGGTTGGCCATCGACCAACACACGATATTCCCCTTCTCGACGAGCCGACCCATCCTCGTAGCCAGTTGGCATCTGAGTAATCGGTGCTGCCTGTGCAGGTTTGACGACGACGGTTGGCTCAGCTCCATCTTTGAAACCGTAGGCGAGCTTTAGATTGCTGTACCCAATGTCGAGGCCTACTACCAGTTTTCCCGTTTTTGCTGCGGCTTTAGCCATTTCCTAATTCCTTACCCTTTATCAATTCAGTCAAATACCAGTCGTTCACTAGAACGACAAATTGCGGCACTCAGCGTGAGATTTGGACTCTGTGCTTTGATAGACCCTTTTGTCGTTCTGAAGGACGACTAGAGCCTCTCAAACCGCCAATCAGCGCTTTGTCGTTCCTGCGAAATGCTGGAGTGCGTCTTGAGTCGATTTGATCTTGGCACGCCTGAAAATAATGCAAGTCGATCATCAACCCCCTAGTTGGGGGCTGTTAGGACCTGATCATGAAGAGGGGATGTGGTGCTATTGGGTTTCGAATGGCTGCTTGCTGATTATTCGTAAAACCAGCTGGATTTAAGAAGTGAAATTTCCATATTCGTAAATTCACCTGTGTTTGCAGATTATTAGCAACGCCCGGTAATAGAACCAAACATAGGATTTGCGGGGGGTTGAGGCTGGTTTTTGTCTCGATTTTTCCACATTAGCAAAACATGACTGAAATGCGGATAGATAGAATAGAAAAAAACTCGGGCTACTTACATTCAGCTGCCCATGTGCTGAGTACTTCCAAGGAGGCCCTTGACGCTCTGTACGAGCTAGCTTTCAGCCTGAAGGAAGAGCACTGGCGAAGGCTTGATTCGACCGAGGAATTGAAAACCCATACCTGTAGGGTGTTTCGGAGTTCCTCAGGTACTCCAACCATCACTTGGTCGAAGGTTCGGTGGCGTCAGGCTTCTGCACCTGGTAAGTCCAGGAGCTGGCAACTGTTTGCGGTTTCGAAAGGTGCGGGAGATACCTTCACCCGAAAATCCATGGGCCCTATGTCGGCGCGTCAGGAGGAGTTGTTTCAAATTTTCGAGCCGAAATTTGCAGCCATCCGCATTGCGATCAGAAAACACCGCGCAGCTATTGTCGAAACCCAACGAGCTCTGGCGGCGATGCGTAAGGAGTTTCTGGATTCGCAGATGTGAGCTTGCATTGGAGGGGCGTCCGGTAAAGTCGGAGGACTACTCAACAAGAGGGCATGAGCATGCGTGAGCATCGATTTACCGATGAAGAATTAGACGTGTGGGGAGATCTGTTCAGTGAGGTAAAACGTATGGGCGCTGCTCACGATCTGAGGTTCTCGCAGTTCATCCTGGCACCATGGAATTATCTGCCAACTCAAAATCTCGGAAGCTCTTTGGACCTTGCTCTGCAACAACCTCGACCTTCAGCTCAAAGCACTGAGCCCAATACCGACAAGATCAGTTCTAGCGGGTACGGGCGACTTCGCCTGGTGTCATCACGTTAAGGAGAAGTAGGCCCGTAAGGGCTTATGGTTAGGGAGAGGCTCACGCCGCCAATCCCCCAAACGCAAATGGCTAGGGAAAGGCAAACGCCTCGGATTGATCGAAAAATGGTAGGGAAAAGGGCCAAACGCTGTACCAAGGAAAATGGTCAGGGAGCCTCAGTAACAAGGGGGGATGCTTTGCCAATCAGAGGTCGCACGCATGGACATGTGCTCGGCTTTTGCGGCCCAGTTTTTCTTCCCTGTTGAGCGTCCCAGACGAACGCTGCGCCTTCCAAATTTCTTGTTGATGGCGTCATACACTGACATCACGGCTTCAGCCTTCTGGTTCAGACTGAACGCAGAGAAGAGGTCAGTCTGCATTCGATGCTTGGCATCAAGTTCAAGAAGAACCACCCCAGCTTTTGTAAAGGCAACACGCTCATTGAAGATGGACGCCAGTGCAAGGGCGACCACGCGGGTGATTTCACGGGTGTCATCTGTAGGCCGTATGAGTTTGATAGTCCTGGATCGGCTGTAGGGAGTCACGTGTGCCGAAAATGGATTCGAACGTGCATAGACCTGGATCACTGAGGTAACGGATCCTTGAGCGCGCAATTTGGTGGTAGCCCTATCTGCAAATTCGGCTGCAGCTTCGGTCAGCTCATGGAGCGTTGTTACTGGGCGACCGAACGACCTGCCGCAGGAAATGGCCTGTTTTTCTGTACCATCATCCCAGGGATGTATGAGGCGGTGTCCCTGTAATTCCGCATGCGTTCTCTGGACCGTGATTGGGAAATGCTCCCGGATTAGGGCCTTATCGACATTCAGCATGTCAGCTACGGACGTTATGCCCAGGCTGGACAGTTTCGAAGCAATCTTGCTGCCGATTCCCCAAATTTCCGATACGTCGATTTCTGACAGCAGCTGAGCATGGTCGAATGCGTTCTCGATGCGAAAGACCCCAGTGTCAGTAAATTTCTTTGCGATGTGATTGCTGAGCTTGGCCAATGTTGCGTTAGGACCAACACCTACTCCGGACGGCATCCCGGTCCATTTGAGCACCCGTGAGCGAAGCAGCGCTGCGGTCTCCAGGGAAGGGACAGTTGTTCCCTGAAGGTCACAAAACACCTCGTCAATACTGTACTGGTAGAGCCGCGGGACGACTGATGACACGGTCTGTACGAAACGACGACTCATTGAACTAAAGCTCATAGTTGCTGGATCGAACCTCGATACCTTCATGCCATATCAAGTTCTTGAGCTTGAACGCCGGTTCGCCCATGGAGACTCCGAGAGCCTTGGCGGCTGGAGATCGAGATATGACCGTGGCGTCATTGTTGGACAATATGATCACCGGTAATCCCTGGAGGTGAGGGGAAACTGCGGCTTCAGCGGCATAGTAAAAATTGTTCAGATCAATGAGAGCGATTTCTCCCCAGGTTCTTGTGGTCATGGTGTGTCCAAGTGGCAGTGCGCGGTCCAGGTGACCACTCCCCAAATCTCTAATTGGTCTCTGTCCTCGACCACGATTGACGGATAGTCCGGGTTTTCAGCCTGAAGGATGATGCGATTGTTGTGTCGATCGATCACCAGGCGTTTGCACACGAAGTCTCCCTGGTACACGGCGATCACGATGTTGTTGTGCTTGGCTGACCTGGATTTGTCGACGATGACAATGTCCCCGGCGTTGATGTTGACATCGCGCATGCTGTTGCCTGCGGCTCTCAGCATGAATGTTGCGGGAGGATTGAGGATTATCAGCTCATCTAGCGAGAGTTCTGCGAGAACGTAGTCTTCCGCTGGAGACGGAAATCCGCAGTGAATGAGCCCGAAGTAGGGGACCACAATCCTTGTGGGCGATGTCTGAAGTGCTCGTCCGATAAGGCGGAGTGCGTGCATGGGAAATACCTGTATAAACATACAGCGTATTATGTGCTGTCGCCTATTTGCGTCAAGGCGGAATGCCAAACGGTCATGTCTAAAGGAGAGGTGCGAGGGGAGGCCTTGCCAGGATTTACCAGTTAGGCGATTGGCAACGTGTGAATCCCCTCAAGCCGGGAGCTTGAAGGGCAAAGAGGGCGTGGGATGTGATGCTGGACGTTGGAGACCTTTCGCGTTTTAGGGGGCGTCGTATCCATAGACCGCTCCCGTTGAGTCGAACTGGTCAACCATGGCCTGACCAGTCGCAGGATTGAATGGATCCGCGCGGTATGAGGTTTGTGCGGTGGGCTGGGCTGCCGCAGAGTGAGGGTTGACCAGATTGAAGAGCAAATTGCAGATTGCGATCCAGATATTTTGCATTTCATTTTCTCCTGTTGATGCCTTCATTTTCCCATGCCAGGGGTAAATGCAACTGGGCTGTGCTGATCGATCTCAGTGCTGTCTCAGATCAGGTGGATCATCAGAAGATTGTTTTCTGGCTCGTTTTGTTGACCAGGGCTTTGAATTCACAACTGCTTTCAATAGAACTGAGACGGCATATGCGGCGAGTGTCGTAACGATCGTCAGCGTCATGACTGAAACCGTACCGTACAAAGCGAACGACAGAGAGGAAGTCAGCCAACTGCCGACTTCACCGATCAGTGGTTGGAGCTTGCTGGTCAAAGAGGTGGATGTGCCGACGCCAGTGACTTCAGAAAGAGCTCCGATGGAAACAATTCCGAAGAGGGTGGTGATCAGAAGGGCAACGGCTCCGCGCAGACCAATTCGAATGTCGGCCCAGCTTGGAATGGCGTGTAGCGAGACACATGCGGCAAAGCACACTGTGAGGGCGCCGGTAAAACCGCTGAGTATTCCTTCTGAGGCCATGGTCAGCGTATTGAGGGTCGCGTTGATTACGAACAGAACGACTCCTGCACCATTGCTCTCACTGTCAAAAATGAACAGTGGCGCAGTGGATTTTCCCGAGGCATGCGAAAGGCAGAGAGAGACTACGAGAGCGCCGCTGATCAGTGGCGCAATGCCTTGAACGAATAAACCCAAGTTCGCTCGGACCGATCGTGGTCTGTAGCGAAAATTCACGTAGCCGAGTGTACCGGTAGAACGATCGGGCCTGAAAAACACCACGTTTGTGGGTTTGAGACCGAAGATCCAGCAGGCCAAAAGGTGTGAGGCCTCGTGAATTGGAACACCGATTGCTCCAGTCCAGACAAATATCGACCAGGCTTTGTTTGTCATCAGCGAGAAAATTACTGTCCAGGCACGAATCACCAGAATGGGCGCGAGGTAAAGGACGAGTATCAGCAGGCAAGCCTGTTGGAATTCAGGAGGTATCGTCATGTGGTACCGGATATGGCGACCGGACCGTTCCAAACTGGACGCCGGTAGGAGATGAGAATCGTCTTGGTGTTCAAAAGGGGATTATGAGGTTGAGATGGAAGCGGTCGTGAGTCTATCCACCCCCTCAGTCGTAGCTTGATTCGTCGTCGATGTGTCCTTTTTAAATCTTTCTTCTTGTTTCTCCTTGTTTTTAAGAGGCTGCAAGCCACGTAAATCAAGGGCTCCAGGGTAGGTATCGACTAAGTAAATCGGGCCCAACGACTACCGATTCAGGGTGCTTCGACTACCGATTTCGGCCAAGACGACTAAGCATTTCGGCTGTTATCCACAGAGGCTGTTTAGGTCCTATCGACTATGGATTCCGGCCGGCAACGACTACCAATTCCGGTTTCAATCGACTCCGTTTTCCGGCTTACCGTCTGCGAGCGAACAATCTTTGATCAGTTCAGCACTCATTAAGCTCTCACGGTCAAATTTTGTCTAGGTTTCAGCGGGTTGCGTAGAGTTTCCTCAGGTTGTCGGTGGTTTAAATCTCTTTGACGACTAAAAAAACCGGGTTCTGAGTGCCTGATCGGCGCCTGGATTTGGGCTGTCGTCAGGTATCGACTACCAATTCCGGTCTCAATCAGCCCCCTAAAGATCCATCGACTAAGGATTCCGGTAGCCTGCCTAAGGCGCGAGGCCCTGTATTCACGGGGGTTACAGGCCGACTTTTGTGAATCGACTATGAATTCCGGCTGTCAGCAAATGACCCTCTGCTACCAACGACTAAGAATTCCGGGCATGTCGTCACGAAAGAACATTCTTCGCCATCGACTAAAAAAACCGGCCTGCTGGCGACTAATGATTCCGGGTTGGTTCGACTAATGATTCCGGGCGAGCAATCGACTAAGAATTTCGGCTCCTGAAAATAAATTGAATCGACTATTTCCCTTTTCTCTCGTAGTCGATTACATTCGACTAAACGAGTTTTGGTATTTAGTCGATGAACGATATCGTCGTGGTGCAGCCACAAACCAGTCACAAGGTCACGAAGGCCAACGATCTGGTGTCGGCGTCGTACAAGCTCACATTGCAGGAGCAGCGGTTGTTGCTCATCACGATTGGGCAGATCGACTCACGTAAGCCGATCCATAAGCCAATCACTGTTCGCGCGACGGATTTTGCCGATGTTTACAACATCCCGCTCAAGCAAGCCTACGAGGCAATGATTGACGCCTGCAACACGTTGTACGACCGCGACATCAAGACCAAAGAGAGCAAATCTAAGACTGTGCGTTTTCGCTGGGTTGATCGCGTTGAATACGAGAAAGGCGAGGGCTGCGCGACGCTGCACTTTACGGTTCACGTTCTCCCGTACCTCAGTATGCTCAACAAGCACTTCACGACTTATGAGTTGAGGCGTGTGGCCCATCTGAACAGCATTCACTCGATCCGAATGTTCGAGCTGTTTATGCAGTTCCGTGAAACCGGTTGGTACACGATCGAAGTCGATGCATTTCGGGAAATGTTGGAGTTGGGTGACAGCTACGCCAGGTTCAACAACCTGCGCCAGAAAGTCATCGACCCGTCGATCAAGGAGCTGAAGGCCAAGAGTAACCTTGATATCACCTACGAAACTCACACCGAGGGCCGTACCGTGAAGCGACTGACATTCCGGTTCAAGGAAAGCGATCAGATGCGCCTGGACCTCTCTGAGCCCCTTGAGCCCCTCGAAGCCCTGGCCGCGGTGGGTTGAATTCACATTCAACCTGGTTGGGGATAGAAAGATAGGGCCCTTCGCTGCACCGCATCAATCAGCCATGGAGTAGGTCGAGTGGATGTCAGATATTTTCTAGAGCAGCGCACAGTCTTCGTCCGGCACTATTTCGACGAAGCCTCAGCGCCGTTTCTGGAGACAATCCGGAAAATCGATGCCGGAGAAGCACCGTTCGAGCCTCCGCATTTCGATCCTGAAACGATGAGCGATGAGCCCGCGTTTCTTGACGAATGGCTCCGTGCACAAACAGGGTTGGAAGTAGTTGGCCAAACCTGTGTTTCAATGCTCTCGGAGAGCTTGAAAGTATTGTTCGCTACGTATGAACGCAACGCGGGATTGGATTGTGAGAACGAGTGTGGACGTGCGGCATTCGCGAAAGGCTTCATCCGTGGTTATCGGATTTGTTTCGCGAAGCACGGCGTCAATTGGGCCAATTGTCCTGCTGACTTCAGCATCCTGGAACAAGTGGTACTCGCCAGAAATACGAGTCAGCATGTCAACTGGATCACAGACACCCGAGCAAACCATAAACCTGCAACGCTTCGTAAATACCCGAGTCCATTGTTCGTTAGCGACTATGAAAAGGACCTGATGAAAGATTGCGGTGGGCGCTGGCTAATCGATCCTGCAATCCACGTGACTCGTGAGGATCTACATGCGGCGATCGGCGAGGTCGAAAAGCTGGCGGTATGGTTAGAACAGTGACTCAAGAACAGTACAGAACACAGGCGATATTGGAGACGGTACCGGAGTGGGAGTCGTCTTGCACAATCAGCCATGTCTCCCAGGAAGATCCGTTTGGTTGCGGCGTAGCATGTCTGGCCATGCTCGCCGGTACGAGCTATATGGACGCACGCGAAACATTCCTTCGTTTGGGCTACGGCGATGGTCGCCCGAAGCGCAAACCGTTTTCCTCAAACTTCAGTGAGCTGATCGCGGCTCTTAGCGAGCATCGCTTGGAAGCACGTATGATGCAATGGAAGGGGTGGGGTCATGTGAGCGGAATGGGGGTCGTAAAGGTGGGCTGTGGCCCTGAGGCTCCCGTTAATTGTTGGCATTGGGTGGTGGTGGAAAGTCACCCAGCGTATGAGATTGTCGTCCATGACCCTGAAAGGTCATTGCCTAGCTTCGGTAATCCACCGCTTGATACTGTCTTTCGATCAATTTCAGAGCTCAAGCCATACGGAAACTGGATCACCGTCAGGCGTCCTGGTCACAAGAGTTAACTCCGCGAACCTCCCAATCTTGCTTAAAAGACGACGGCTTAGACCTGACCATGGTGCGCCGCGAACTCGAACTCACCGGTATTGTTCAACTAGGTGCGCCCATGACAGATGAAGACTTGATCGATCGACTGCTTTACACCGGTGAAGGGACCACACTCGATTACAAGCGGGAAGGGTACGTTACCGATGGGTCCGATGACGTTAAAAAAAGTGAACTGCTCAAAGATATCCTGGCGTTCAGCAATACCTGGCGAACGGAGCCCGCTTATATCCTGATTGGCTTTGATGAGGATGAGCAGGAATTCTACCCTGTCAATCGTCACCCAGATGATTCGAGGCTGCAGCAGTTCATCAACGGAAAGACAAACAAGCACGTGGTGTTCTCTTACCGGGCAGTCATGTACAAGGATCGTTCGCTGGGGCTCTACACCATCGAGGTTCAGGAGCGCCCGATCTACGCAAAGAAAAAGTATGGGATTGTTGATAAAGACATCGTGTATGTCCGTTATGGCTCTTCAACTGCGATCGCTGATCCAACGCAGATAGCGAAAATGGGCGCAATGGAAGCCATGAGGGGAGCGACAGGTGAACCCCTGCTGGCCGTTGAGATAACCAATATCGAAGGTCAGACACCACTCAACAGTGGCATCAGCTTTGCCTATACACACTTGATGTTGGAGGAGTACCCAGACTACACCGACGGGACACACGGGTACCTCAAGTTGAACAACATACTGGTGAATCGCAATTACTATCGAGACTTAGCTCTCTACCATCAGGTGCAGAAAGGATCGTTTGGATTCAGATTGAGCCTGGTGAACAGAGGCACAGCAACAGCACACAGCGTGAGGGTGCACCTGTGCTTTGAACCAGCTGGAACTCTGCGTGTTAAAGCTGAACTTGAGGATATGCCCAGCACCGATACGGTACCGAAAGTTGCCAACCTCGCTACCTTGCTAAATCCACCCTTCGACGAGCACATGGAGCCCGATCGGCTCACCGCCGTATTCAGCTTTGGGAAAATTCATGCTGGAGAGTCGGTCCCAAGCGGCGACATATTTTTGGTCACTCCACCCTCCGAGCTGACTTCAATCCAGGTACGCATTCACGCTGACGAGCTCCGCGCGCCGATCGTGGTTAGCATTCCGACCACAATTCAGGCCACCGCGCAGACCTTGAGCTTTGAGGCGTTGTAATGCTGGCTTAGCCCCGCAAGCAGGGCTTGTGGTGGAGCTGTTTTTCCGGGATTACCCAGTGGTTTCATGCTCATGATTTTTAGTTACTGATCTACCTGATAGTCGAGGCTATCTTGATTGACCACGACCACTCGATATTTGTCCCTTTCATGAGGGTGAAACTGGGCGGCGCAGATGTCGATGAACAAGCCTTCGCACGATACCCAGCAGTGGGAGTAACCATTGGCTGAATCATGCCCTTCAACTGCTTCTTCGTCCCATTCAGTAAAATCGGGAACATAACTCGGATCGCAATCAAAGTAGGTTCCACGAACAGTGCAGGCATCGAAGCCGGCGACCATTAGAGCAGCAGTCAATGACTCGCTCATAGGGCCGCATAGATTATCCAGCGCACTCATCGAGGAGGACGTCTGCATTTCAAAATCGGAACGGACAGAACACGAAACATCAAAAATAGCTTGGCGGATTATAGAGGTATTTCGCATGGTAGCTTCCGTGTTCGCTGTGATTGTGGCGTATTCATGGCGACTTGATGGGCCATAGGGCTGCATCCGGGTGTCAAGTGGGGTGCAATTTCGCATCCTTCGAATACTCGCAGTAATCATCCCATGACGCGTAATAATGCAAGCCCAAAGACTGCCCCACAGGAAGCAATTAGCAACAGGTGATGAGTTAGATTACTCATCATCTCCAAAGTTATAACTGCCAGGCGCAAGGTTTTCGAAGCGCGTGTATTTGCCGATGAAAGCCAGTCGAGCCGTACCGATTGGACCGTTCCGCTGCTTGCCGATGATGATCTCGGCGATGCCCTTGTGTTCGGTTTCCGGGTGGTACACCTCGTCCCGGTACACGAACATGATGACGTCGGCATCCTGCTCGATCGCTCCGGATTCCCGCAGGTCGGAGTTGATCGGGCGCTTGTTCGGACGTTGCTCCAGGGAGCGGTTGAGCTGCGACAGCGCCACCACCGGGCAGTTGAATTCCTTGGCCAGAGCCTTTAACGAGCGAGAAATCTCGGAAATCTCGTTGGTCCGGTTATCGCCACCGGAGCCCGGGATCTGCATTAGCTGCAGGTAGTCGATCATGATCAGGCCCACTTCACCGTGCTCACGCACCAGACGTCGAGTACGCGCACGCATTTCAGATGGGCTGATACCGGCAGTATCGTCAATGAACAGCTTCCGATCGTTGAGCAGGTTGACCGCCGAGGTCAGGCGCGGCCAATCGTCGTCTTCCAGGCGACCGGCACGGACCTTGGTCTGATCGATCCGACCCAGGGACGACAACATACGCATGATCAGCGATTCGCCTGGCATCTCCAGTGAGTACACCAGCACCGCCTTGTCGCTGCGCAACACGGCGTTCTCCACCAGGTTCATCGCAAAGGTGGTCTTACCCATCGATGGACGACCGGCGACGATGATCAAGTCAGACGGTTGCAGACCGCTGGTCTTCTCGTCGAGGTCGGTGTAGCCGGTGGACAGGCCGGTGATGGCGTTGTCAGTGTTGAACAAGGTGTCGATACGGTCGATGGCCTTGGTCAGCAGGTCGTTGACGCTCACCGGGCCACCGGTTTTCGGACGCGCTTCGGCGATCTGGAAAATCTGCCGCTCGGCTTCGTCGAGAATCTCTTCAGCCGTGCGGCCTTCCGGGTTGAAGGCGCTGTCGGCAATCTCGGTAGCGATACCGATCAACTGCCGCAAGGTCGCCCGTGCGCGCACGATCTGGGCATAGGCCTTGATGTTGGCGACGGACGGCGTGTTTTTCGCCAATTCGCCCAGGTAACCGAGACCGCCGACTTGCGAGGTCTGACCTTCCTTGTCCAATTGCTCGGACAGGGTCACGACGTCGATCGGCGAGTTCTGATCAGCCAGCTTGGCGATCGCACGGAAAATCAGGCGGTGGTCATGGCGATAGAAATCACCGTCCGAGACCTGATCGAGCACGCGCTCCCAGGCGTTGTTGTCCAGCATCAGACCGCCGAGCACGGCTTGCTCGGCCTCGATGGAGTGCGGCGGCACCTTCAGTGCGGAGGTTTGCAGATCGTATTGCTCAGGAGCGGAAAAATCGTTCATAGACACGAGCCCAATGGGTTAGAAGCTGACCTTAGATAAGCGACCTTTGAGGGGCGCAACGGAAGTAGTGACTTCACGGGAGCTATTTTTTGGGTCGGCTGGAACCTCGCTTGATTCCAAATAATGGGGTCATGACCCTCACTAATTTGCTTTGTGTGGCCAGCTCGGAGGCGACCATCCTGCCTAAGCGAGGATGTTCATCAATGACCTCCGTGATGCCCAGTTCGAGGTCGGTGAAGGCATGGGTACCAGGTAGGAGCGATTCGAACCGTGTGAAACGGTCAAGGAAATTCAACCTGCAGAAACCGGTAGGGCCTTCACGGTGTTTACCGATGATGATTTCCGCGGTCCCTTTGAATTTGGTGTCCGGGTGATAAATTTCATCCCGGTACACAAACATAATCACGTCCGCGTCCTGTTCGATCGCGCCAGACTCACGCAGGTCAGAGTTGACGGGGCGTTTATCAGGACGTTGTTCCAGGGATCGGTTGAGCTGAGACAAAGCTACTACGGGGCAGTTGAACTCTTTGGCCAGCGCTTTTAGTGATCGAGAAATCTCCGAAATTTCATTCGTGCGGTTCAGGCCGCTGGCGCCGGGGATCTGCATCAACTGCAGGTAATCGACCATGATCAGCGCGAGCTCACCGTGCTCCCGGACTATGCGTCGTGTGCGGGACCGCATTTCTGACGGACTGATGCTCGATGTATCGTCAATGAACAGTTTACGATCGTTGAGAAGATCGATTGCCGAGGACAGGCGGGGCCAATCATTGTCCTCTAGTCGTCCAGAGCGAAACTTTGTCAGATCGACGCGGCCCAAGGATGCCAGCATGCGCATAATCAATGATTCGCCTGGCATTTCCAGGGAGTAAACCAGCACGGGCTTCTCGCCCTGAAGAACCGCGTTTTCTACGAGATTCATCGCGAAAGTCGTTTTCCCCATCGAAGGTCGACCAGCAACGATGATCAGATCCGCGGGTTGAAAACCATCAATCTTTCGATCCAGATCGCTAAAGCCCGACGACAGACCTGTAATGGCCTTCGCTGACTTTGAGCGCGCATCGATTTTCTTTTTAGCCCTGGTTAGGAGTTGAGTAACAGCTTTAGGGCCGCCGCGCTTTCGGCTTGAGTTAACGAGCATGAGCATTCTCCGTTCTGCATCTTCAATAAGATCAGGAGCGGTTCTACCGTTTGGGCTCAACGCATTATGGGTTATGTCATCACAGGTCGAGATAATCTGCCGAAGCTTTGCACGTTCCCTGATCAGGCTCGCGTAAGACTCGATGTTGGCGATAGATGGGGTGTTGGCCAAAAGCTCCCGTAAGTAATTCAGATGCCCCGGCTGCTCAAGTTGAGTCTCGCTGCTCAGTTGGTCATGAAGGGTGACGACGTCAAACGCCATACCTCGGTCAGCAAGGGTGCTGATGGCGTGAAAAATCGTTCGGTGGTCTGCCAGAAAAAAATCGTCCGCAGAAACCAAGTCAATCATCGACTCGAACGTAGAGTTATCCAAAAGCAACCCACCAAGCACTGCTTGCTCGGCCTCGATAGAGTGAGGCGGAATCCGAAATGCTTCTGTTGGCTCATCGGGGTGGGTAGGTTCATCAAGATGTCTGCTTTGGTCGGTGCCGAGAATCAGCCGGAAGGCCCATTTGGAGTGGAAAATCGCCCGCAGGAAGCCGAACGCAATCATACAGGCAGCGGTGAGGACTTCCATTCCGGCATGCATCCAGGAAGCAGCGGCGCTCTTAGATGAACGTATTCTCCGGCACATGGGAATAATCCCCGCCCTTGCCGTGGAAACGGCCCACGGCAGCATCTAAGACAGCCCCACTGGCCAAACAAACGATACCGACCATTCGAAACAGCGGGAAACCAAGACCGGCTTTCTGACTACCAGATTGAGGATAGGCCGCCTGATTTTCCGCCGTATCGGGCATGCTGATCGTAGTGCCATCTACCAGCCGTACCGGTCGGTTTAGCCAGCGCCAGGACGTTGGGGCATGATCGCTGATCAGTGCACCTGTGTGATGGAGCAATGTAGAGACCATTTCGACAGGTAGGCGCTTTCTGGCTTTGCAATAACCCCCGGTCCTGGTGCTGCCAGGGCTCAAGCCTCCACAGACGCGTTTTATTGAAAAATCATTGACGGCATTCTGACAGGAGCGATCAGCCCCCAACGCTTGGGCGAGAAACATGGAAAGTGTTTCGGTCGGCGGAACAACCGCTCCCGATGTTCAGGAAGTAAGGAATCTACAACGGGCAATAGCTGCGGGGCCGTAAGCAAATCGAAGAACGCGTAGGCGTCTGCATTGGAAGCATGCTGACGCAGGCGATTTTGTTGATGCTGAAAAATTTGGCGTCTACGATTCATTTGGGCTGTGTCCTTGGTTTTCGGCGTGTGTTCGCAACTATCACCGTAGACCAAGGCTAGCCTTCTCCCATTTTCCCGCTTAAATGACGCTGTCGGCAGCTAAGTAAGTGCCATTCGGATCTGTACCCTTAATCTTGGCGGATCTGGCTGACTCGGCTAGATCTGTTGGCATGGGAGCGTCAATGCCGTGGCCGAGTCTTTTTTTCAGCAGCCTGAAAAAGGAACGCATCCGCAAGCGGATCTACAAAACTCGGGATATGGCCCGGGCTAATGTGTTCGATTACATTGAGGTGTTTACAACCGAATACGCCGTTACAGCCATCTGGGCGGCGTAAGCCCTGAGGCCTTTGAAAGGGCCTCATTAGGAGGATGGAATTGTCTGTGGTGGCGCGGGCAGTCCAGTTGAGGTCGCAGAGCAGCGGATGCAGCAAAGGACGTCACGATGAGAGGCCGCGCACAGTCGTAACAACCGCGACTGCCAAATTTCTCCGCTTAATTTGTTCAAGTTTACACATCTAACACCGGGCATAGACTACGCTTTTTTAAGGGCATCCTGCCCTACAAATGGTAGCGGTATGGCGCGGCGTGAAGGGATGCACGGGAGTTTATCGCGAGACGTAGGACGACAAACACTATTTGATCGCTGCCATCTCTGTGATGCATTAGGAGGTCAGCTATGAAAGCTTCCGTTGTACTGTCAGTCTGTTTTTTTTGGCCTAAGCACGATAGCTGGTGCCGCTGATGGCCCCGCGAAGCCCGTTGCAGAGGATTACTACTACGGTATGCGTCTGGATGTGAAACGAGTGCTTCACTCGCCCGACCTGAATGATGTTTGTGGAATCCATGAAGTGGAAATGCTGTATGAAGATTCGCAAGGGCAGCAACATCTTTTGCGTTACCCGATCTGGGGAACTTGTAGCAACGATAACTAGGGGGGGATTCTCATTTAATACCAGTGACGCTATCCGTTACTTTTAGCGGTTTTTTGGTTCCTCACGGAATCTCGGGTGTAGTGGTCAACTAATCCCGGACACGGTTTTGAGTTTTTCTTCAGTTTTCGCCGGGGCCAACCCATCGTTAAATTGATGGGGTCGGATCCAGTTGTAGTGATGCATCAGGTACTGGCTGATGTCTCGCTGAGCTTGCTGGCCGGTCATGTAGCCAGTGGTCGGTATCCATTCTGTTTTCAAACTGCGAAACACCCGTTCCATCGGCGCATTATCCCAGCAATTTCCTCGGCGACTCATGCTCTGGCGCATACGGTAGCGCCACAGTCGTTGGCGAAATTGGCGGCTGGCGTACTGCGATCCTTGATCCGAGTGAAACAGCAACCCCTGAGGCTTTCCACGTTGTTCGTAAGCCACGTCCAGCGCCTTGACCACCAGATCTGCATCCGGCTTTTCTGATAACGCCCAGCCCACAACTCGACGC